>JACZVL010000026.1 GCA_022572685.1 Pseudomonadota bacterium | reverse complement strand
GCTCGACACCGGCGACACCTACATCCGCGACGAGAACGGTTATTACCTGTATTGCGGGCGCAACGACGACATGATGAAGGTCGGCGGCATCTGGTGCTCGCCGTTCGAGATCGAGGCCAAGCTGATCGAACACCCGAAGGTGCTGGAGGCGGCGGTGGTCGGGCGCGCCGACGCCGCCGAGCTGATCAAGCCGGAGGCCTTCGTGGTGCTCGACGATCCGGCCGACGCGGGTCCGGCCACGGCCGAGGAGCTGCTGAAACATTGCAAGCAGGGGCTGGCCAGGTACAAGTACCCGCGCTGGTTCAACTTCGTGGACAGCCTGCCCAAGACCGCGACCGGCAAGATCCAGCGCTTCAAGCTGCGCGCCGGCGGGTCCGAAATGGGTTCCAGGTGACTAGCTAAGGAGGAAAAATTGGCTCGTGTCGCAATCATCGGGAGCGGTTTAATCGGGCGTGCCTGGGCGATCAGCTTTGCCCGCGCCGGCCACCATGTCGTGCTGTGGGATGCCGTTGCCGACGCGCCGGACAAGGCGATCGATTACATAGCCGGCGTATTGCCGGAACTTTCGGACAACGGACTGCTGGGTGGCGATGAACCCGCGCAGGTGCGGGCGCGCCTGTCCACCGCGGAGACGCTGGAACAGGCCCTGGACGGCGCGGATCATGTCCAGGAAAACACGCCGGAGGATGTCGAGGTCAAACGCAAGGTCTTCGCGCAACTCGACGCCGCGGCCCCGGCGACCGCGGTGCTGGCGAGCTCGAGTTCGGCGATCCTGCCGTCGAAGTTCACGCAAGATTTGGCGGGCCGGGCGCGCTGTCTGGTCGTCCATCCGATCAACCCGCCCTATCTGGTGCCGGCGGCCGAGGTCGTGCCCGCGCCCTGGACCGACCCGGCGGTGGTGGATCGCACGCGGGAATTCCTGATCTCCGCCGGCCACGCGCCGATCGTGATGAAGAAGGAACTCGACGGCTTCGTGATGAACCGCTTGCAGGCCGCGTTGCTGGAAGAGGCCTTCCGGCTGGTCGCCGACGGCTACGCCTCGATCGAGGACGTGGATGTCGGCATCCGCGAGGGCCTGGCGCTGCGCTGGTCGTTCATGGGCCCGTTCGAGACCATCGATCTGAACGCGCCGGGCGGGGTGCGCGATTATGTCGAGCGCTACCAGGGTATCTTTGAACGGCTGCACCCGTCGCAGCAGCGCCGTGTCGACTGGTTGGGCGAGGTCATGGATCGGGTCGAGGGCGACCGCCGCAAGAGCCTGCCCGCCGGCGAGCTTGCCGAACGGCAGCTTTGGCGCGACCGCCGCCTGATGGCGCTGGCCGCGCACAAGCGCCGGGCCGAGAAGGATATCGGCAAGTAACGAATCAGAGCCGAAGGGACCCCAAAGGGACCCCAAAAGGATCAGGGAGGGAAACCAGACGCCGGAGGCCTTCGGCCGCCTCCCGCCCGCGTCGCGGTTCGAGCCGGAGGTGGCCTCGCCGGGCGCGGGCCCGATTCCGACGGTTCGTCCCGGTTACCGGCGTGGCCCGCTTCGTTCGACGGGCCCGGTGGGCGCGAGCATGGTGTTGGCCAAGCCGCGCTCGTCGTGGGCCATGCGCCAAGACAACATCTTCTGGGCGTATTCCAGCACCAGGCCCCGGTAGGCCGGATCGTCGGCGAGATTCCGGAACTCCTCCGGGTCCTCTTCGAGGTCGAAGAACAGCGCCGGCAGGGTGGTGAAATGAACGTACTTGTAGCGCTCGTCGCGGATCACGCTCACGGTGCACTGATCGGAGGTCAAGCCCAGGGCCTGTTCGATCTTCTGGCCGACGACGTCGCGGAAGTCGTAGGCCCAGTGGGCCTCGCGGCGCCAATGGGGGTCGGTCTCGCCACGGCAGAAGGGCAGCAGCGATTCGCCGTCGCACTCGACCGGCACCCTACCGCCCAGCCAGTCCAGGATGGTCGGCATGACATCGATGTTTTCGGTGAACGCCGAGACCACGCGGCCGCGCCCGCCATCCGCCGACCGCCGCGGGTCGCGCAGGATCAGGGGGATTCGGAAAGACTGGTCGAAATAGCCGTATTTGGCGAACAGCCAGTGATCGCCCAACTGCTCGCCATGATCGGAGCCGAAGACGATCAGCGTCCGCTCGTATTCGCCGGTCGATTTGAGGTGGTCGATGAGGCGCCCGACCTGGGCGTCCACTTCGCTCATCATGCCGTAGTAGGTGGCGCGGACCTGAAGCAGGTCGTCCTCGGAGAGCGCGAGATTGTCGGCGCCGGTGACACCGACGGTGTGACCGGTCCCCTTTTGGTGGAACAGATGATAGGCGAGCCAGGGGTGTTGTTCGGCCTCGACCTCGGGGCTCGCCGCGCGCACCGGCGGCGGCACGTCCGAGGGATGGTAGAGCGCGTGGTACGGTTCCGGCGCGACGAAGGGGGGATGGGGCGCCCAGTAAGAGACATGCACGAACCAGCGTTGTTCCCCTCGCACCGAGATGTACTTGATCGCTTCGCTGGTCAGAAACGCCGTATTGCTGTCCTCGGAACGATAGCGCGCCGGCGCGAAGGTCGGGCCGCGCCCGGCGGCGTCGGGAAAGTCCGCCTTCGGGCGAAACACTTCATTGCTTCCTGGCGGGACGTCGTAGCCCCTGGCCTTGAGATGGGCCAGCCATGCCAGCTGGTCGTCCTTCCACCAGACCACCGGCGTCATGCCGGGCAGCAGCCCGTTGTAGCTGGACAACGCGGGGTCGCCCGGCGCATGGGCGCGCGGATCGGCGCTGATGTCGGTGTAGCCGAACAGCACCGGCTCGAACCCCGCCTTGCGGGCTTCCAGGGCAACGTTGGTGTGGCGCGCATCCAGCGGCGTGCCGTTCACGACCGAGCGGTGGTTGTGAAGATACAGTCCGGTGTACAGGCTCGCCCGGGCCGGCCCGCAGGGGGTGGCCTGCGCGTAGTGCCGCCGGAACAGCACGCCGTCTCGGGCGAGACGGTCCAGGTTCGGGGTCTTGAGACAGGGGTGGCCAAGGGCCGATAGACAATCCCCCCGCCACTGATCCGCCGTTATGAACAGGACGTTCATGTTCACCGCTTCGCTCATGACCTGCCTCCGGTCAACCCATGATCGGCGTTTGCCCATTCCCGCAGGGGGACAGGGAGCATCTATAAAGCATTCGTAGCCTTTTTACAGGCTAAAATCTTACTTATAGGTTTAATTCTTCGGAAAAGTGACAGGCGACGAAGTGATCGTCGTCGATCTCGCGCCATTCGGGCGCTTCCACCTTGCAGCGATCCTGCACGTGGGGACAGCGGGTATGGAACTTACAGCCCGACGGCGGGTTGATCGGGCTCGGAATTTCGCCCTCGAGCTTGATCGCGGTTTTTTCCGCATCCGGGTCGAGGTGGGGAATGGCCGAGAGCAGCGCTTTGGTATAGGGGTGGCGCGTCTTTGCGAACAATTTTTTGGTCGGCGCGATCTCGACGATCTGGCCCAGATACATGACCGCGACATGGTCGCAAGTGTGGGCCACGACGGAGAGGTCGTGGGATATGAACAAAAACGTAAGCCCCATCTCTTTCTGTAGGGAATTCAACAAGTTGAGAATGTCCGCCTGGATCGACACATCGAGAGCGGCGACACATTCGTCGGCCACCAGAAACCGCGGTTTGCAGACCAGGGCCCGAGCGATCGAGATGCGCTGGCGCTGGCCGCCGGAGAAGGCATGAGGGAAACGCCTCAGATGCTCGAGGTTCAGGCGGCATTTGGTGGCGATCTCGCGGACCCGTTCGTCGGTTTCCTTGCGCGAGGAGGTAAGCTTCATCACCTCCAGCGGCTCGGCGATGATGTCGCGGACGGTCATTCGTGGGCTGAGTGCGGCGTAGGGGTCCTGGAAGATGAGCTGGCAGCGCTTACGATACTCCTTTAGCTCGGCTTTCGAGATATCTTTCAGATCGTAGTCGACCCCATTATCACTATATCGGACGCTGCCACTGGTGAGCGGGACCGCCTTCAGCAGCGCACGGCCGAGGGTCGTCTTGCCGGACCCGGATTCTCCAACCAGGCCAAAAAACGTACCCGGCGCAATATCAATCGATACGTGATCCACGGCACGGACGAACAGTTTTGGCCCGAAAAACGATCCACTCAGCGGAAAATGCACCGAGAGGTTGCGGACGGATATCAGGGGCTTGTCGGTCACACCGAAGTCTCCACGGACGAAGTTACAGCAAAACAGGAAACGCCATGCCCAGCGCCGACATCGGTGACTTCCGGCAGCGCCACGTCGCAGCGCCCCTCAATGATCTGCGAACAGCGGGTATGGAACACACAGCCGGAAGGGCGCTCCAACGGGCTCGGAATATCTCCGCTGATCGGGGTCAGCGGCGCGCCGAGATCGTCGAGATCCGGCAACGCGTTCAGCAGGCCCTTGGTGTAGGGGTGCTGCGGCGTCCGAATTATCTGACGAACAGACCCGGTCTCGACGATCTTGCCCAGGTACATCACGGCGACCCGGTCGGCGGTCTGCGCGATAACGCCCAGATCGTGGGTGATCAGCAAAATCGCCATGCCGAATTCCGCAACGATATCCTTCATAAGATCCAGAACCTGCGCCTGAATGGTGACGTCGAGGGCGGTCGTCGGTTCATCGGCGATCAGAAGCTTCGGCCGCGTCGACAGCGCCATGGCGATCATCGCCCGCTGGCGCATGCCGCCCGATAGCTCGAAGGCATATTGCTTGAAACGGTGCTTGGCATCGGAAATGCCGACGCGGTTCAGCATCTCAATGGAAAAATCCGTTGCCTCGCGCTTCGACATGGAGGTGTGCAGCAGCAGTTGCTCGACCATCTGGTCGCCGATGGTGATGGCCGGGGCGAAGCTCGCCATCGGCTCCTGAAAGATCATGGAAATCGAGCCGCCTCGAATCACCTTCAGATCCTGTGCCTTGGTCAGGGAGAGCACGTCGATCTCGCGGCCGTTTTCGTCGTCGTGCAGGGTGATCCGGCTTGTCGGGCTATAGACCGCGTTGCGGGCATTGAGTTGCATCAGCGACTTCGCCATCACTGATTTACCCGACCCGGATTCGCCCACCAACCCCATGATCTCGCCCGCTTCCAGTTCGAAAGAGACATCGTCGATCGCGGTGATCCGCCCCTCGTCGGTATCGAATCCCAACGTCAGATTTTCAACTTTCAGCAACGTCATTTCTTGGTACTCGCATAAGGATCGGCGGCATCGCGCAGTCCATCGCCGACGAAAACGAAGGCCAGCACCAACGCCATGAAGAAAATCACCGGGATGAAGTACCACTGGTAGTTCAACAGAACATCTGCCTTGGTGACGTTCTGCAGCATCACGCCAAGTGAGTTGACCGGGTCCTTGAGGCCCAGGCCAATGAAGCTGAGCGCTGTTTCGCTGAGCACCATGTAGGGGAACGAAATCACCAGATCGACGATGATGTAGCTGGTGAAACTGGGCAGCAGATGGCGGCGGATGACATGGCCGGGCGAGGCACCGCAGAGCTGCGCCGCCAAGACGTAATCCTGCGAACGCTCGGTCAGCAAGTGGGTGCGCACGCGCCGGGCCAGGGTCGGCCAGCCAATCAATCCCAATATGATGGAGATAAAGAGGAAGCGGAGTTCGGCGCTCCATTCATCCGGCAAAAACGCCGCCAGGGCCATGAACAAAGGAATTGCCGGCACGGTTCGAATCGCGTCGGTGATCATCTGGAGTACGGCGTCGATCCAGCCACCGTAATAGCCTGACAGGCCGCCAATCACCAGGGCCAGAACAAAGGCGATGAAAACGCCGATGGTTCCCACCGCGAGCGAGGTGTAAATAGCGTGCAGTGTCCTGGAAAAAATGTCCTTGCCGGGGCTGTCGGTGCCGAATAGATGGATTTGACCTTCAGTGACGCCAAACAGGTGAGTGGTCGATTTGAGAAATTGGATATCGATGTCGAAAAAATCACCCGGCAAATCCAGGCTTAGATCGATCACGTGGTATTCCCAGCCCGAAACGAACAGCTCCAGGTAGCGGCGTTTATCCTTGTCGACCGAAGTTACCCAACGGAAATTAGACGCCGCGGACCGCGTCCGGCTATAGGAATAGATAAACGGCCGCACCGAAAAGCCATTCTGATCCCAAAAATAGGGAATTTGCGGGGCTCCGTTCTGGTAGGTCTTATCCCGCCCCGCGATGGTCGGGTCATAGGGCGACAGGAATGGCGCGAAAACGCCCATGGAGACCAGGGCCAACAGAACGATCCCTCCCACCATGGCGGATCGGTTTTTCTTGAAGCGGGCCCAGATCAGTTGCAGTTGACCGGCGGAAAAATATGCTTCCTTGCGCTTTTGTTCCGCCAGGGCAGCTTCGTCTGACAATGCGGTGCTAGCTGTCTCAGCCATAATGTCACCCCCCACCCATGATACTTTTCCAGATTCGGGGATCGATTAGGGCCAGGAGAATATCGGTGATAAAGTTCAGGGTGACGATCGAAGCCGTGAGCAAGAAAATGATGGCGCCCGCGAGCTGTTGGTCATTGGAACGCGCCAGGGCCTCAATCAGCAGTGCACCCGATTCCGTGAGGACCAGAATCAAGGCGACGATGGGGAGCTCGTTGAATACCCGGTTCAGATCGAACCCCAAGGAATTGATGATGGGCGCCAGGGCGTGACGCGCCGGATAGCGCATCAGCAATTGTCTTCCGGAAAGGCCGCGGGCCCTTGCTGCGGTAACGTAGAGTTTTCCATTTTCGTCAGCCATCAAGGCCCGCACGGTTTGCAGCGCGAAGGCCGTGGCCGACCAGCCCAAAATAAAGACCGGCAACCAGGCCCGCGACATGAAATCCCGGACCCGCGCCCAGGACCACGCGGCATCCCTGAATTCCTTGCTGAATAAGCCCGTCAGGCTGTCGCCGAAGAGAACGGTGGAAAGCAGCATAATCATCAGCGCCAACAGGAAATTCGGCATCGCCAATCCCAAGTAGCTGACAAAACGAATCGAGTTATTGAGATAGGGATTACTTGAAGACGCCGACATTATTCCGGCCGGTATGGCGATCGAGTAGGCGAGGATCAGGGCCGTTAGGCAGAGACCCAGAGAGATCAAGAACTTTTGGCCAAGCAGCTGGTTGATACTGACACGAAGGATGCAACTATCACCGAAATCGCCTTTGAAAAATACGTTCCCGACCCAACTGGCCCAACGAATGACATAAGGTTTGTCGAGGCCCAGCCGGCGTTCTTCCGCGGCAATATCTTCTGCGCTGATTTGCCCGCCCTGAAAGCTCTTATACGAAAGGTAACGCTCGGCGCAATTCGCGGGAACCATCTCCATTAAAGTGAAAACAATAAAGGATACTGTCAACAACGTGACGATGGCCAAAAAGAATCTTGTGATGACAAATTGGCCAAATCGAAGCATCGGATAAAGTCCCCCATCCCCGTTTTTTTAGTGCGCTATCGAGCCTCTGAATTTAAGAGGCGGAAATCATGCCGGGCGTCACCGACGCCCGGCATAAGTTGCAGATGACTAGCATCTATTCATCGAGATACCACTGAGGACCCCTGTAAGGATAAGTCCGGTAGAACTCATAAGATGCTGTCTTGAAGGTTGGGAAGTTTTTCAGAGCATTGCGGTGATAGACCGGCCCTGGAGCCAGAATGATTCCGAAAAACAACAGGTTCTCGGCCATGTTCGAGACGAGTTTATTGACAGCAGCATTCGATTCAGGCGTACCGGCAACTGCCGCCTGTAATTCGTTAATGCCGTCCTTCAGGTCATTAACGAATTGTGGAGGCTTAAGGCCATTTTCGCCATTACTATCGATGTACTGTTTCCACAATAGGCCGTTGGTCATCGAGAAATAGGTGTTAAAGGGAGGCAGGAACAGGTCGTTGTTACCCAGATGAATCGCAAGTGGTTGACTTGTTGTCCACATCATTACGTCCAGTTCATTTGCCGATTGGGCTGAACGATACTCATCCGGTGTAACTTCCTTGAAGATGGTTTTGATGCCAACATCATTCCAGTGTTGGGCGATCAGTTCGACAACAGTACCGGGAATGCCCTGTGTTGCATATTGGATGTTCACAACCAGTTTGCTGCCATTAAGAAGATCTCGGAAGCCGTCACCGTCTTTATCAACGACCCCGATTTCATCGAGCAGGCTTTTGGCCTGAGCCGGATCATACTTGATGAGATAGTTTTCCCACTTGGGATCGACGAACTCCGGTACAGGGCTAAAGCCGGTGTACTGAACGGGTTTGCCAAGACCGTAGTAGGCAACTTCGTTGATTTCGTCGCGATTCATCGCCAGGGTCATCGCCTGACGGAACTTGATGTTGCTGAAGACTTTGCGTTTTTCTTCGTCAGCGGACGTTACGTTAATGCCGATAACGGACGACGAAATTGGCGGTATCAGCTCGATCGTGTAGCCACCCTTCTCCTGATTATCCATGAGAATTGGCGCGTCAGGAAGAGTTAGTGACTGGTACTTATAGTCAAACTCCCCGTTAATCGCTTTCAGGATACGAACTTCGTTTTCGTTGATGTAGACCTCGTCCTGCTCATCGATGTACGGCAATTGATTGCCCGCCGTATCGACCATAAAGAAATATGGGTTGGCCACATAGTGACGGCCTTCCGTGGTGTCGGATACGGTAATGAACGACTCCAGCGACGGCTGGATATTGGCCGGCAGCTTCGGCAGCTTGGAAGGATCCCTGAGCATCGGTGAAGGAACATCGGTCCAGTCGGATGAGCCGTAATAGAACAGCAGCATCTCATACCCAGACTCAAACCCAGCCGCTTTGGCGACTTTGTCCGCGTCTGGATTGATGTCCGGATGGAACTGTCCCAGGAAATGTTTAGGCTGGAAAGCCTGAGCATAATGGGAGGCAAAATGCGACAACAATCCCGGATAGGGCACCTCTGTCGTAAAGCGAACGGTTTGCGGGTCGAGGGCTTCGACTTTCCAGGGCTTGCCACCGGCGAGCATGAAGCTTTTTGGTTTTTCAAAGATATTCTTGTCCATGTTCAGGCTGTGATACCAGAACACAATATCATCAGCCGTGAACGGAGCGCCGTCCGACCATTTGTGGCCCTTGCGAAGGAAGAAAGTCAGCTGGGTAAAATCGTCATTCCATTCCCAGCCTTTGGCGATGTTTGGTACGATAGTCGTCAGATCATCGGAAAAACGCACCAGGTTGACGTGACGCACGGACAGCAAATCGGATGTGCCGGCTTCGGTATTATTCGAAATCATATCGAATACGCCGCCGTATTTGCCGATTGAGTCATAGGGCGCCACGACCAACGGCTCATCCGGCAGGCGCTCGGCCAGCGGCGGCAACGACGTATTGCCGACGATCATGCCGTTCAGCTTGCCGATGCTCGGGTTTTCGCTGAAGGTCAGCGTGCAGTTCGCCAGCTTCTCGAACTCCGCCAATTCGAACTGCTGCGGGTATGCCCCGGCAATTCCCTGGTCGCTGGCCACGGTAATGGCCGGACAGGGAGCGGCCAGCGCTTCGGTCGCGGTGCCGGCCTGCAGCATCACCAGCGCAAGTCCGGCGAGCGGCAGCAAGCCCAATTTCTTGAGTGTCATCTTTCCTAACCTCCTGTTGCTCAATGTTTGTTCATTGTCGTCGTCTTGCCGCGAGTTCGCCGTCGTCCTTTGGGCGACCAACGACCCTCCTGCCAGCACGGCGCCCGTTACCAGGGCCGCCAGCGATACCCGAATGACAGTCCGAAACGATCCTAACACTCCCCTCCCGGCATCGCCTTGGGTATAGCTGGCGCGCGACGTAGGCGGGTGTTTCCCTGATCCAGGCCGCAACCGCCGGATCTCCCTGACCGGTGGCTGACCCATTCGTCTACCACTAGGATGCCTCATAATACGGCGAATTGCCAGAGGTCATGTACGGGCCCGCGCCGGCCCTCCCCGCGGGGTCGGGCGGGCCGCCGGGGCCGGGTTCAGGCGCCGCCGTCGCGGGACCTGGCTGAAGGAGGCCGGACCGCCAATCTGGCCGCCCTCGAGGGCGGTCTCCAGGCCGTCGAGGGCGCCCCCCCGGCGCATGGCCCCGGCACGGCGGCTCGCGCAGGATCGCGCCCAGCTGCTCGCCTGCTGGCGCTACAAGACCCTCGAGGAGTGCAAGGCCATGCGCACCACCAACGCCGCCGCGCAACGCGCCGTCGTGCACGCCACAAAATGCTCCATCAGACGGGCCTGCTTCGCAGCGCTCAATCGACTCTTCCTCATGCCATCCCTCATAACACCAAACAGCGTTATCTGGGACAGCCCCCAAAACATTTGACGTTACCGCCGAGTTTCGGGAAACGACAATTCCCCCGCTATGTCAGCGCGATTCAATCGATCCACGAACTTGATCGGAGTGTGTTCGCGTGTCTGCGACCCTCAGAGTCCGGCCCGAAATGAATTGTTTGTTTTCAATCACTTATAGAATGCCGCCCCACCTCATGTCATTCCCGCGAAAGCGGGAATCCATGGAGCCGCCTGGACTCCCGCGTTCGCGGGAGTGACATGGTGCTGTGGTTGACACGGGATTTCCCGTTACAAAACAAGCGCCTATTTCGGGCCGGACCCTCAGGGTTTGGCCGCGCGGCCGCCGTCGACCAAGAGCTCGGTGCCGGTGATGAAGCTGGCCTTGTCGGACAGCAGAAACAGGCAGGCATCGGCGATGTCCTGGGTTTCGCCGATGCGGCCCAGCGGCACCTGGTCCGCCACCGCCGCCAGCACGTCGTCCCGGCCCTCCCAGCGCGTCTGCATCGGCGACACCACCGGCCCGGGCAGGATGGTGTTGGAGCGGATGCCCTGGCGCGCGAACTGGATGGCGATCGACTTGGACAGCCGGATCACCGCGGCCTTGGAGGCGCCATAGGCGTCCTGGGGCTTGTCGTCGCCGCGCAGGGCATCGAGCGAGGAGATATGCACCATGGCGCCGCCGCCGGTTGCGATCATCGCCGGAATCGCGTACCGCGCGGTGAGCGCGTGGGATTTCAGGTTGATCGCCAGCACCCGGTCCCAGACCTCCATGTCGATATCGACCAGCGAGCGGTCGCGGTCGAACCACAAGACCCCCGTGGTATTGACCAGGTAGTCGAGGCGGCCGTGGGCGGCCACGGTTTCCGCCACCACCCGTTTGACGAAGGCCTCGTCGGTTACGTCGCCTTGGTGGTACGTGCCCGCGCCCGCACCTGGGCCCGGGCCGGTGGCGATATCGCCGGGCCGCTCCTTGAGGTCGACCAGCGCCACCTGGGCGCCGGCGCCGATCAGGTCGTTGGCGATGTTCAGGCCCATGCCGCCGCCGGCGCCGGCGATGATGGCGACCTTTCCGGAGAAACTCATGCTACGGGACCTCTTTAAATGCTGGGGCTGGTTCCAGAGGCGCAATTCGAGGTAATTTCGCGGCTCAAGAACCCTTGGTATCATCCCCTTGTCTCGCACCGGCCCGCAACCCCGCTTCGGCGAGTTCGTCACGCTCACGGCGTTGGTCATCTCGCTGGTGGCGCTGTCGATCGACATCATGCTGCCGGCCTTGCAGCAGATCGCCGGCGATCTCGGCGCGCCGCGGGCCAACGATTCCCAGCTCATCGTCTCGGCGCTGTTCGTCGGCCTGGCCGCCGGTCAGATGGTATACGGCCCGCTGTCCGACAGCATCGGCCGCAAGCCGGCGATCCACGCCGGGCTGGTCCTGTTCATCCTCGGTTGCCTGATGTCGATCCTGGCCACCAGTTTCACGGTCATGCTGGCGGGGCGCGTGCTCCAGGGCCTCGGCGCCGCGGGACCGCGCAGCGTGATCATCGCGCTGGTCCGCGACCGGTACGAGGGCCGCGCCATGGCCCGGATCATGTCGCTGGTGATGGCGGTGTTCATCATGGTTCCGGCGCTGGCGCCGGGCATCGGGCAGATCATCCTGATGATCGCCCATTGGCGGGCGATCTTCGGCTTCCTGCTGGCGGTCGCCGCGATCTCGCTCGTCTGGTTCGCCCTGCGCCAGCCGGAGACCCTGGCGCCGGAGCGCCGCGTCGGATTTTCGCCGTCGCGGATCGTGCTCGCGGTGCGCGAGACCTGTGGCAACCGCGTCGCCTTCGGCTACACGCTCGCCTCGGGGCTGATCTTCGGCGCCTTCGTCGGCTACCTGAACTCGGCCCAGCAGATCTTCCAGATACAGTACGGCCTGGGGGCGCTGTTCCCGCTGTATTTCGCCGCGCTCGCGCTGGCCATCGGCGGCGCCTCCCTGGTCAACGCCCGGCTGGTGATGCGCCACGGCATGCGCCGGCTCTCGGTCTGGGCGCTGA
Organism: Pseudomonadota bacterium; assembly: GCA_022572685.1. Lineage (GTDB taxonomy): Bacteria > Pseudomonadota > Alphaproteobacteria > Kiloniellales > J153 > JACZVL01. Next base: position 10,455 of record JACZVL010000026.1, on the reverse strand, counting down.
GGCTGCTCACCGGGCTGTCGCTGGCCTTCCTGGTGCCGGCCACCCTGGCGGGCGGGGCGCCGCCGCTGTGGGCGCTGATGGCCTACATGATGGTGGCGTTCTTCTGCATCGGCATGCTGTTCGCCAACTTCAACGCGCTCGCCATGGAGCCGCTCGGCCACATCGCCGGCGTCGGCGCGGCGGTGGTCGGTTCGCTCACGACCCTGATCTCGATGACCCTCGGCGCGGCCATCGGCCAGGCCTACGACGGCACCGTGGTGCCGCTGGTCGCCGGTTTCGCACTGCTCGGCCTGGCCGCGATCGCGGTCATGCGTTGGATCGAGCGCGGGCGCTAGGCGCCGAGGTTCCGCTGACGCGGAACTGGCACCGGCCCGCACCCCCGCCCGGCCACCCACGGCATGATGATTGGGGTGGCCGGGCGGGGGTGCGGGCCGGTGCGAGCGGCGCTTGCGCCGACTCACGCCACATAGGCGATGGCCTCGATCTCGACCAGCATCTCGGGCTCGGCGAGCGCCGCCTGCACGGTGGTGCGCGCCGGCGGGTCGGTGGGGAAGAAGCTTGCGAAGATCTCGTTCATGGCCTGGAAATCGCCCATGTCCTTGAGATAGACGGTGCACTTGACGACATCGTCGAGGCCCGCGCCGCCCTCCGCCAGCACCGATTTCACGTTGTTCAGGGTCTGCAAGGTCTGGGCCCGGACGTCGCCCAGGCCGGTGACCTCGCCGCGCGCGTCCCAGGCCACCTGACCGGCGGTAAAGACGAAGTTCCCGCCCTTCGCGCCGGGCGAATAGGGATAGCTCGGGCGCGGCTGGAACTCCAGGTTCTTCGGGCGCAGCACGGTTTTCGGCATGGTCTTCTCCTGGGACGGGGGCGGCGGCGAAGCCTACCGCGTCCGCCCGACCGTGTCTTCGGGCACTTGGGTGATGGTGTCGCGGGGGACAGGTTCGGGCCATTTCTGGCCGCGGTGCGCGGCGCCTACGGCCGTCATCCGGCCTGGTCCGCCGAGGCCCGGGACCTGCCGGGTATCGGCGCGGCATAGAAACGGGGTGGTTGGGGTGCGTCTCAGCCCGCCCGATTGTCGGCGGCCGCTGCTGCTCGGGGGACCACGGGCGCGCGTTCCACGCGCGATGCCGGAAAGCGCAGGGTGATCGTGGTGCCGGCGCCGAGCTTGGAGGCCAGCGAGAACTCGCCGCCGTGGAGTTCGGTCAGCGCCTGGCTGATCGGCAGGCCCAGGCCGGTGCCCTCGTACTTGCGGGAATGCACCGATTCGACCTGCGTGAACGGCGCCATGACCTTCGCCAGGTCTTCCGGCGCGATGCCGATTCCGGTGTCGATGACGGCCACGCGTAGCGCGCCGTCGCCCTCGACCTCGGCCTCCAGGGTGACGTTGCCGCCCTCGGGGGTGAACTTGATGGCGTTGGACAGCAGGTTGATGATGACCTGCTTGAACTTCATCTCGTCGCCTCTGAAGTCGGGCAGCGGCGCCGGGGTCGCGCGGGCCAGTTCGACGCCGTTCTTCTTGGCTTGCTCGGCAAGCATATTCACGCAGTCGTCGAGGTGGTGGTCGAGATCGAAAACCCCCTCGTCAAGTTCCAGGCGGCCGACTTCGATCTTGGCGATATCCAGGATATCGTTGATCACGTTCAGCAGGTGGCAGCCCGCATTGTTGATATCGCGGGCATAGGCGACGTACCTGGGGTTGGATGCCGCCTTGCCGAGGATCTCGTGCTCGATCACCTCGGAGAACCCGATGATCGCGTTCAGCGGGGTTCTCAGTTCGTGGCTCATGTTGGCCAGAAACTCGGTCTTCGCCCGGTTCGCCTCTTCGGCCCGCTTCATCGCCGTCCGCGCGATCACGGTGTAGCGATCGGCTTCCTGACGGGCCTGGCTCAACGCCTCCTGGGCGCGCCGGTGCTGGATGACGCGGCTGAACTGGTCGCCGAATTGCTGGAACGTCGAGCGCGGCCGTTTGCGCCTTTGAAACAGGTGTAGCATGCTGTAGGTTCCGCTGCCGATCGCACCGTTTCGGGTCCGGGCCGGGGTCTGGGCCGGGGTCTGGGCCGGGGTCCGGGCCGGGGTCTGGGCCGGGGTCCGGGCCGGGGTCCGGGCCGGGGTCTGGGCCGGGTCCGATCCCGAGGTCCATTTCTAAATGGCAATGCTCAAGGAATGGCTAACGCTCGGTTTCCGCCCCGGGCGGCCCGATGGGGCCATCGCGGCGGCGGTGAACGATGCGGCGGGGGGAGCTGCTGGCGCAGCGATAATTGAATATAAATAAATCACGTATAAGTAGTATTTTCCGGTGCGCCGCCGAAGGCTGCGGCAGGGGCGGGGGGCGAGCAAACGCATGAATCCATTCGAGTTTCCGACCGACATCTCGGATCGCGAGGTTTATGGGCGCGCGGTGGCGGCTTTGCGCGAGGGCGGGGTGCGGCTGCCCAGCTTCGCGCAGCTGGCCGAGCCCGCGACCATCCCCGAGGAGGTTACGGCGCGCCTCGCCGGGGTCGACCCGGACGCGCCGGACCCGGCCAACCTGTTCCGGGTCCATTGGTACAACGACGCCGCCCGCCGCGGCCGCGCCGAGACGCCGGGGTTCCTGGAGCTGCCGCGGGTGCTGACCGGGGTCGCGGCGCGGGTGGTGGTGGCGCTCGGCGAGCGCTTCCCCATGATCGGCGCCCACAAGGTGCTCGCCGCCTACGCCTGCCTGGCGCCGCTCATCGTCTCCGGCCGCTTCGACCCGGCCGGGCAGCGCGCGGTCTGGCCCTCGACCGGGAACTACTGCCGCGGCGGGGTTGCGATCTCGCGCATCCTGGGCTGCCGCGGCGTCGCGGTGCTGCCCGAGGGCATGAGCGCCGAGCGCTTCGAGTGGCTGCGCGACTGGGTCGGCAATCACTCCGACATCATCGCCACGCCGGGCTCGGAGAGCAACGTCAAGGAGATCTACGACACCTGCCACGAACTGGCGCGCGATCCGGAGAACGTGATTCTCAACCAGTTCTCCGAGTTCGCCAATTACCTGGGCCATTACCTCTGCACCGGCGGCGCGCTGGACCGGGTCTTCGAGACCCTGCGCGGCCGCGACCCGGGCCTCCGCCTGGCCGCCTTCGTGGCCGGCAGCGGCTCGGCCGGGACCCTGGCCGCCGGCGACCGCCTCAAGGAGAACCATGGCACGCGCATCGTCGTGGTCGAGCCGGTCGAATGCCCGACCCTGCTCTACAACGGTTACGGCGAGCACAACATCCAGGGCATCGGCGACAAGCACATCCCGCTGATTCACAACATCATGAACGGCGATCTGGTGGTCGGCGTGTCCGGCGAGAGCTGCGACGCGCTCAACCTGTTGTTCAACAGCGCGGAGGGCCGCGCCTACCTGGGCGGCCGCAAGGGCTGGCCGGCGGAACTGATCACGAGCCTCGGCAGCCTGGGCCTGTCGGGAATCGCCAACGTGCTGGGCGCGATCAAGACCGCGCGGCGCCTGGATCTGGACGAGAACGACGTGGTGATCACGGTGGCGACCGACTCCGCGCGGCTGTATGTGAGCGAGCGCGACAAGTGGCGGGCCGCGCGCTTCCCGCGGGGCTTCGACGAGGTCGACGCGGCCGAGCTCTACGGCGCCCACCTGGCGCGCTCCGACGGCGACCATGTGCTCGAGCTGACCCATCGCGACCGGCGGCGCATCTTCAACCTGGGCTACTTCACCTGGGTCGAGCAGCAGGGCATCGAGTTGGCCGATTTCGACCGGCGCAAGGACCAGCGCTTCTGGACCGGGCTGCGCGATCTCATCCCGATCTGGGACGAGATGATCGCGCGCTTCAACCGCGAGACCGGGCTCGACGCCGGTTAGGCACCGGGGAGCGGCACCGCCCGGTATCAGGCCCAGAAGGGCCGGTGATGGAGTCGCTTGAGCTTCTTGACCCGGTGCCGCTGGTATTGCGCGATCTCACGGGACAGCGGCGCCTTCCGGTCGAACCTGAGGTGGGTGATCGAAACGATAGTCACCTCTTTGCGGTCGTCCAATCCGAAATCGAGAGTGCACAGGATTCCGCCCTCGTCACCGGCATAGTGGATGTCGGTGACGCTGCAATCACGCGGGAAATCCAGCGCGGGCGATTGTTGGCGCAGGGTCTTCAGCGCCTCGGGGGTCGGCCTGGCAGGTAACGGGAGGCCGGCCTTGAGCCCGGCGACCAGCGCCGCGGTCTGGTCGGGGTCGTCGATCACCCGCGCCTCCGGATCGCGGGTCCGGTAACCCGAAGACTCAATTCAGGCAGCATTTCTTGAACTTCTTGCCGCTTCCGCAGGGACAGGGGTCGTTTCGTCCGACACCCCTGAAGGGGTTCCGCGCCGTCCGCGCCGCCTCGGTGCCGCGCGCCGCCAGGGATTTCGCCTCCCGGCGTTCTTGTTGGTCGCGATATTCTTGCGAGAAGCCATGCCACGTCGAAAGCTCCGCGATGGTATCGCCAAACAGGGTGAATTCCCGGTCGTCCGGGCCCCGCGGCGCCTCGGGGTTGGCGCGCGCGCGCTCGAGGTCGGTCTGGAAATGCTCGAAACGCGTGACCGACGGGCCGATGAAACGGCGCTTGAAAGCCTTTTTCACGAGCGGGGAGAACTCCGCAAGGCCGAGCATCGCGATGGCGCTCTGCCAGCCATGCCACACGAAATTCTCGCGCTGGGGCCGCAGGGTGGCGAAGCTGTCCAGCAAATACTTTGCGACCCGCGCGCGATCGAGCTCGCCGCGCAGCACGAGCATGGCCAGGGTCTCGAACATCCGCGCGCGGACGTTCTCGTCCGCATGCTCGGATTCGATGATCTCATGGAGCGGCGCGGGATCGCCGTCGAAAACGGCGGCCATGACCCGATGGGAGGTCTCGGTAACGCCGTCGCCGAGCACAACATCGATATCCGGGTCGTCAATCGCGAGCAGGCGGGCCAACGCCCGGTAGGCCGATTTTTCCCGGTAGTCGCCGAGCATGTGAAAAATGAAGAACAGCGACGCGGGCGCCTCGCGGGCGCCGGGATCGGCGGCGAGAAAACCTTCCACGACGTCGAGAAAGGCCGGCACCACCTCCGGGTGCCGCTCGCCGGCTGCCCGGATCGCGGCCTCGGGCAGGCGCCCGGCGCGGTTCAACTGGTGAAGAATCTCGGAGACGTCCATCGGGGCGGCCCTGGCAGGCGGGATATCCGGTTCGCCAAGCTAACGCGGCAAAGGGCTTATTGCCAATGCCGATAATCGGGATGAGGACTCCGACTTCGGGCTCTACGTCGCCATGGCGCTGGACAGGCCGGGTCGTGTCGTATTGGCTGGGCGACCACGACAGACAAGAAGCCTTTCGGGGAGGGCGATCCATGTCCACGGAGCTTTGCTATCTCTCGGCGACCGAGGCCTTGAAGCTGTTCCGGCGCCGCAAGCTGTCGCCGGTCGAGCTGCTGGAGGCGCAGATCGCGCGCGCGGAAGCGGTCGAGCCCAAGATCAACGCCTTCACCGATACCTACTACGAGGAGGCCCTGGCCCAGGCCCGCAAGGCCGAGGCCAAATACATGAAGCGCGGCGCGCGGCCGCGGGCACTCGAAGGCCTGCCGCTGGTGATCAAGGACGAGGCGCGCCTCAAGGGCAAACGCTCGACCTCGGGCTCGCTGATCTACAAGGACAACGTCGCCGAGCAGAGCGAGATCTTCATCGACCGGCTGCTGCGGGCCGGCGCCATCTGCCACGCCCGCGGCGCCACGCCGGAATTCTGCTGCGCCGCGCTGACCCATTCGCGGCTCCACGGCGTGACCCGCAATCCCTGGAACCGGCGCTATACCCCGGGTGGTTCCTCGGGCGGCTCGGCGGCGGCGCTGGCGGCGGGCACCACCACGCTCGCCACCGGCTCGGACATCGCCGGCTCGATTCGGATTCCGGCCTCGTGCTGCGGCGTGGTCGGGTTCAAGCCGCCCTACGGCCGGGTCCCCGAAGGCCCGATCTTCAACCTCGATTTCTACTGCCACGAGGGGCCGCTGGCGCGCGGCGTCGCCGATACCGCGCTGATGCAGAACGTGATCGCCGGCCCCCATCCCCTCGACATTGCCTCGATCAAGCCCAAGCTGCGCATCCCCGACAAGCTGAAATCGATCCGCGGCTTCAAGATCGCCTACTCCCTCGACCTCGGCTATTTCAAGCTCGACAAGGACGTGCGCGCCAACACCCTGGCCGCGATCGAGACCTTCCGGGCCCTCGGCTGCCGGGTCGAGGAGGTCGATCTCGGCTGGACCGAGGAGTCTGGCCGGGCCGCGTGGAACTACCTGTCGCTGCTGTTCGGCGGCTACATCTCGCCGCTGCTGGCGGAGCACGGCGCATTGATGACACCCTATGCGCGCGCCTTCGCCGAGGGCGCGCTCGAGGTAAAGTCCACCGACTTCGTCGACTCGCTGCGCGTCGCCTGGGAGATGAACGCAACCTTCCAGCCGCTGATGCAGCGCTACGACGTGTTCCTCTGTCCGACCCTGGCGAAGCCGTCGATTCGGGCCGACGATCCGCTCGACTACGGCGACTTCAAGGCCAAGGGCAAGGCAATGCCGGACGGGCTCGCCTGGTGCATGACCTATCCTTTCAACATGTTGAGCCGCTGTCCGGCGATCAGTCTGCCCTCCGGATTTGCCCGGACCGGGGTGCCGACCGGCCTGCAGATCGTCGGGCGGACCTACGACGACGTCCGCGTGTTCCGCGCCGCCGCCGCCTTCGAGAAGGCTTGCCCCTGGCTGTGCGACGCCACGCAGCGGCCCCAAATCTGAGACCGCGCGCCGACGAGGTCAGTCCAGGGAGCTTATAGAGCATGTTCGCGCCGCCGCCCGTGATCGAGACCGAGGTTTTCGCCCGCCTGCCGGACAAATACCGCAAGGCCGGCGAGCCCTCGGCCTGGCTGACCGCCCAGGTCCGCGGCGCGCCGATGCATTCCCTGCTCGAGGGCCCGGCCTTCGACCGGGACGGCAACCTCTACGTGGTCGACATCCCCTTCGGGCGGGTGTTCAAGGTCTCGGCGGCCGGCGAGTTCGAGCTCGCCGCCGAATACGACGGCGAGCCCAACGGACTCAAGTTCCATCGCGACGGCCGCGGCTTCATCGCCGACCATCGCCACGGGATCATGCTGTTCGATCCCGCGCGTGGGAGCGTCGAACCCTACTGCGACCGGGCCCGGCTGGAGCGCTTCAAGGGCACCAACGACCTGACCTTCGCGGACAATGGCGAGCTCTACTTCACCGACCAGGGCCAGACCGGCATGCAGGACCCGACCGGCCGGGTCTACCGGTTGGCGACGGATGCCGCCTCGGACCGCGAGCCGGTCTGCCTGCTCGACGGCATCCCCAGCCCCAACGGCCTGGTGCTGAGTCAGGACCAGGCCACGCTGCTGGTCGCGGTCACGCGCATGAACAACATCTGGCGCGTGCCCTTCATGCTCGACGGCACGGCCTCCAAGGTCGGCGTCTTCGTGCAGCTTTCGGGCGGCATCGGGCCGGACGGCATCGCGCTCGATTCGCAAGGCAACCTGGCGGTCTGCCACTTCGGCCTCGGCACGGTCTGGCTGTTCAGCGCGCTCGGCGAGCCGCTCGCCCGTATCCGCTCCTGCGCAGGCCTCAAGACCACCAATTTGGCCTATGGCGGGGCGGAGGGACGTGACCTATATATCACCGAGGCGGACTCGGGCAGCATCCTGCGCGCCCGCCTGCCCACCCCCGGCCATCTGCTGTTCTCGCATAGCTGAGACGGGAACCAACCAAGGAGAAACCGTTTTGCGTGCTGCCTACTATGAAAACACCGGTCCGGCCCGCGAGGTGTTGCGGGTCGGCGAGTTGGAGACGCCGGAGCCGGGACCCGGCGAGGTCCGGGTGCGGATTCGCGCTTCCGGGGTCAATCCGTCGGACGTGAAGAGCCGCCGGGGCGGGCCGGGCCGGGTCATGGCCTTTCCCCTGATCGTGCCCCACAGCGACGGCGCGGGGGAGATCGACAAGCTGGGGGAGGGCGTCGAGGGGGGCCGCCTGGGCGAGCGGGTGTGGACCTGGAACGCCCAGTTCGGGCGCGCTCTCGGCACCGCCGCCGAATACGTCGTCCTGCCCGAGGCCCAGGCCGTGGGCCTGCCCGAGGGCACCGGTTTCGATATCGGTGCCTGTTTGGGCATCCCGCTGTTGACCGCCTACCGCGGCGTCACTCTCGAGGGCCCGGCGGCCGGCCAGACCCTGCTGATCGCCGGCGGCGCCGGGGCGGTCGGCCACTACGCGATCCAGATCGCCAAGCGCCAGGGCGCCACCGTGCTGACCACGGTGAGCTCGGCCGAGAAGGCGGCCCACGCCGAGGCGGCGGGCGCCGACCACGTCATCGATTACAAGCGCGAGGACGTGGCCGAGCGGGTGCGCGAGATCACCGACGGCCGCGGCGTCGACCGGGTGCTCGAGGTCGATTTCGCCGGCAACGCCGCGCTCGCGCCCCAGGTGCTCGCGCACCGCGGGACGGTGGTGGTCTACGGCTCGAACGAACCCGAGGTGACCCTGCCGTTCCTGCCCTACCTGTACAACGACATCGCGATCCGCTTCTACATCGTCTACCGGTTGGACGAGGCCGTGCGCCGTGCTTGCGAGGCGGCGCTCCATGAGCTTCTGGAGAGCGGCAATCTGCTTCATGCCATCGCCGCGCGCTATCCGCTCGCCGAGACCGTCGCCGCCCAGGAAGCGGTCGAGAGCGGCCAGGTCATGGGCAACGTGGTGGTCGAGATCGCGTGACGCGGGGGCGCGGGTTACGGGCCGGCGCGGATCGCCAGGCGGTTGCACGGAGAGAACTCCATGGCCGAGTATCAGTACGTCTACCACATGGACCGGGTGTCCAAGACCTTCCCGGGCGGCAAGCAGGTGCTCAAGGACATCCGCCTGAGCTTCCTGCCGGGCGCCAAGATCGGCGTGCTCGGCCTCAACGGCTCCGGCAAGTCGACGCTGATGCGGATCATGGCCGGGCTCGACACCGAGATCGTGGGCGAGGCCAAGGCCGCGGACGGCATCAAGGTCGGCTACCTGCCCCAGGAGCCCGAGCTCGATCCGACCAAGGACGTGGCCGGCAACGTCTTCGAGGGGGTCGCGGAGGTCAAGGCCCTGCTCGACCGCTTCGAGGCGGTCAGCGCCGGCTTCGCCGAGGAGGACGCCGACTTCGACGCCCTCATCGCCGAGCAGGCGGAGCTGCAGGAGCGGATCGAGGCGGTCGGCGGCTGGGACCTGGAGCGCACCGTGGAGGTCGCCATGGACGCGCTGCGCTGCCCGCCCGGGGACGCGGACGTGACCAAGATCTCCGGCGGCGAGCGGCGCCGGGTGGCGCTCTGCCGGCTGCTGCTGGGCAAGCCCGACATGCTGCTGCTCGACGAGCCGACCAACCACCTGGACGCCGAATCCGTGGCCTGGCTGGAGCGCTTCCTCGAGGAGTACCCGGGCACCGTGGTCGCGGTGACCCACGACCGCTACTTCCTGGACAACGTGGCCGGCTGGATCCTCGAGCTCGACCGCGGCCAGGGCATCCCCTTCAAGGGCAACTACTCGAGCTGGCTCGAGCAGAAGCAACAACGCCTGGCTCGGCAGGAGAAGTCCGAATCCTCGCGCCAGCGCGCGCTCAAGCACGAACTCGAATGGGTGCGCCAGAGCCCGCGCGCGCGCCAGGCCAAATCGAAGGCGCGCCTGCAGGCCTACGAGAGCCTGCTGGCCGAGGCCGCCAACAAGGCGCCCGAGCCGGGCCAGATCACGGTCCCGCCGGGCCCGCGCCTCGGCGAGCTGGTGATCGAGGCCGAGGGCCTGACCAAGGGCTTCGGCGAGAAGCTGCTGATCGAGGACCTCGACTTCAAGATTCCGCCGAACGCCATCGTCGGCATCATCGGCCCCAACGGGGCCGGCAAGACCACGCTGTTCCGCATCATCGTCGGCCAGGAGCGGCCCGACGCCGGCGCGCTCAAGCTCGGCGAGACCGTGAAGCTGGGCTACGTCGATCAGTCGCGCGACAGCCTGGCGCCGGACAAGACGGTCTGGGAGGAGATTTCCGGCGGCCTGGACATGATCGAGCTCGGCAAGCACACGACCCCGTCGCGCGCCTACGTCGGCGCCTTCAACTTCCGAGGGTCGGACCAGCAGACGAAGGTCGGCCAGCTCTCCGGCGGCGAGCGCAACCGGGTGCACCTGGCCAAGATGCTCAAAGAGGGCGCCAACGTGCTGCTGCTCGACGAGCCGACCAACGACCTCGATGTCGACACCCTGCGCGCGCTCGAGGAGGCGCTGCTGGCGTTCGCCGGCTGCGTGCTGATCATCAGCCACGACCGCTGGTTCCTGGACCGGGTCGCGACCCACATCCTGGCCTTCGAGGGCGACAGCCGGGCGGTCTGGTTCGAGGGCAACTACCAGGACTACGAGGCCGACCGCCCGGCGCCTGGGCGCCCAGGCCGATCAGCCGCACCGCATCAA
>JACZVL010000210.1 GCA_022572685.1 Pseudomonadota bacterium | reverse complement strand
GACGTGTTTACCGGCAAGGAAAAACGCCGCTACAAGACGGCGGTCAGTTCGCAGCGCTGCGTGCGTGCCGGCGGCAAGCACAACGACCTGGAAAACGTCGGTTATACCACGCGGCATCACACTTTTTCGAAATGCTGGGGAATTTCAGTTTTGGCGATTATTTCAAACGAGAAACTATCGAATGGACTTATGAATTTTTGACAGATGTTTTGAAAATTTCCCCGGATCGTATATCTGCCACTGTATTTAAAGGAGACGATAAAGTTCCTTTTGACCAAGAGTCCTTTGATGTTTGGTCTAAATTATTGCCACCCGAACGGATCGGGAAGGGTTCGCGGGAAGATAACTTTTGGGGACCGGCGGGTGCCGAAGGGCCGTGCGGTGCCTGCAACGAAGTTTATGTTGATGATGTAGAGGTAGCCACTCTTGTGTTTATGGAATATTACTGCGCTAAGGATCAGAGCTTGTCACCGTTGTCTCAAAAAGGAGTGGATGTCGGTTGGGGCTTTGAACGTATAGTGATGATTACGCAAGGGAAGAAAGATATTTTTGAGACGGATTTATTACGGCCTTTAGTTTCTAAAATAAAAGAATTGGCGCCCGGGGCCGATACCCGGGCGGCGAGGATATTTGCCGACCATATACGGGGAGCGGTTTTTTTGATTGCTGATGAACTTCTGCCCAGCAACAAAGAAGCGGGTTACATTTTGCGCCGGCTGCTCCGCAGAGTTCTTGCTTACCAAATCAAATACGACGTCCACACCCTGCTTTTCCGGGAGATTTTGGAAATAATAAGCGAAAAATACTTGGGCTTTTACCCGGAGTTGAAAGACACGAAGAAGATTTTCGCGCGCGAAGCGCGCAACCAAAAATAAACTTTGTGCCTCTGTGCCTCTGTGCCTCTGTGGTTCAACTTTTTTCTTCGTAGGCGATGACCCGGGCCGGGGCGCCGTCGGCGTTGGGGATTTTCAGCGGTAGCGCGAACAGCGTGGTGCGCGGGCCGTCGAGTTCGCCCAGGTTGGTCAGGTACTCGATCAGGATGACCCCGTTGCGCAGCAGGATGTGGTGGCTGACGAACTCCGCGATCGGCGCCTGCTGGCCGCCGAGCAGGCCGCGAATCGGATAGTCCTGGGGGAAGTCGACGCCGAGCGCCTTGATCTCGCGTTTCAAGAGCCAGCGGCAGGCCGCGGCCGAGAGGTAGGGCGCTTCGGTCCAGAACTCGGGCGTTCGCGGGGAATGCACGCGCTCCCAGCAGGTCTTGATGAGCGCGATGTCGCCGGCTTCCAGGTGACCGGCGGCCGCGGCGATCATCCCGGCGGTGATCTCGGTGTTGGCTGCGATCCCGGTCAGGTCGAGCACCGCGGCCGCGCCGACCGTCCGCTCGAGCGCGACCTCCGAGGTGGTGTCGCCGCCGGCCACCATGTGGCGCGGCGCGTCGATGTGGGTGAAGCCGTGCACGATCCAATCCAGGCGGGTGATCTGGAAGGCGTCGCCGGCCTCGAGATCGCCCCTCTGGCTGCGCGCCACCGGCCAGCGGAAGTGGTCCTCGATGGCCATGGAGAGATCGACGATTCGGGTCATGGCGGGGCTCCTCGGGGGATCGGGAGAGCGCAGTCCAACGCAGCTCCCGAGATTCCGCGCGAGCCATGGGAAAGTACCGGAGGCACACCCCCGGTTCGATCGGAAAGCAGCATGACCCGGTCTCCGGATGCTGTAGTCTATGTCGGATTTGAGACCGTGGGGAAGTATCCGCCGACATGTCGTGTCCCGCGCACCCTGCCTGGGCGGTCTATGATTTGGACCGGCTGCGCGCCAACCTGGGCGAAGTTCGCCGCCGCATCGGGCCGCGGCAGGCCTGCATCGCCGCGCTCAAGGCGAACGCCTACGGTCACGGCGTCCTGCCGGTTGCGAGGGCGCTCGACGGCGAGGGTCTGGCGGCCTTCATGACCGGTTCCTTCGATGAGGCCCGCCGGATGAAAGAGGCGGGACTGCGTACGCCGGTGGTGATGTTCGCCGGCGCCTTGCCGGCGGGCATGGCCGAGCTGATCGCGGCGGGCTTGACGCCGACCGTGGTCGACCGGGCGGGCGCCGAGGCCGCGGCGGACGCGGCGCCGCCCGGTGGCGCCGCTCATGTCTACGTCAAGGTCGACGCCGGACTGGGGCGTCTCGGCGTGGCGCTGGAGGAAGCGGAGAAATTTCTGGACGCGCTGGCCCGGATGCCGGGTCTCCGCGTCGCGGGGCTCTATACCCATCTGCCATTCGCCGATGGCTCGGGTCGCGACTGGGCCGAACGGCGACTGAAAGCTTTCGACGCGCTGCTGGAACGCCTCGCGCAGGCGGGGCGAACGCCGCCGATCACCCAGGCGCGGGCAAGCTGTTGCCTGGCCGCCGGCCTGTCCGATCGCGCCAACGCCGTCTGTATCGGTCACCTTCTCTTCGGCCTGTCGCCGTTCGCGGACGGATCGGTTGCCGATACCTCCGCGTACCGGCCGGTGCTGGCGGAAGTCGGAAGCCGATTGGTCCATATCGGCGATCACCGCCAGGGCAGCGACTTCGCCATCGGAAACAGTTACGGAATCCGCCATGGCCGGCGCGCCGGCGTCGCGCCTATTGGCGTCTCCCATGGCTTATTGCGTCCGGTCTCGGGCAGTCGGCCACAGGCGCTGATACGCGGACGGCGGGTCCCGATCATCGCGGTGACCCTGGAGCATCTGGTTCTCGACCTCGACGGCGTGGACGATGCGGCGGTGGGTGATGCGGTCCTGCTGCTTGGAAGCCAGGGCGATGCGGCGATCGAATTCGACGAGCTTGCGGCCTGGTTCGGCACCTCGGGACTCGATACGGCCATGGCGCTCTCCGGCCGGCTGCCCTCAAGCTACCGCTAGGGAAGGTGGGACTATGACCGTTAGCGATCTCTATCGGCTGAGCGAAGAGCAATGCGCGCGGTATCGCGACGACGGGTTCATCTTCCTGCCCGAACTCATTCCCGATGAGGAGATAACCCGGGCGCGGGACGAAGTGGCCGGACTCTGCCAACTCACCCGTCGGGAAGTGATCATGGAGAAGGACGGCGCCACCGTGCGCTCGGTCATGAACCCGCACCTCTTCAGCGATTTGTTCGCGCGCTTCGTGCGCCATCCCAAGCTGCTCGGCCCGGTGCGGCAACTGCTCGGGCGCGAGGTCTATCTGTTCCAATCCATTCTCAATATGAAATCGCCTTTCGGCGGCGACATCTGGCAATGGCATCAGGATTTCCCAACCTATCTGCACGATGATGAAATGCCCGAGCCGCGCGCCGTCAACGCGCTGGTTTTCATCGACGAAGTGAACGAATTCAACGGACCGTTGATGATCATTCCCGGAAGCCACAAGGCGCCGGCTTACCAAACCCCGGTCGATGACACGACAACCAGCTACCCGTTGCGCGCGGCGGATTTGTCGGTCGTCGACCGACTCGCGAAAGATCGTGGGATCGTGGCGCCGAAGGGTCGGCCCGGGTCCGTCATCTTCGCCCATACCAACTTCGTTCACGGCTCGGGGCCGAATCTGTCGCCCTGGCCGCGAACCCTGGCCTCCGTGACCTTCAACGCCATCGACAACAAGCATGGCCGTTCACGCCGTCCCGATTGGGTCGTGTGTAACGATTTCACGCCGCTCGAGCCGATCATTCCGCCCTTGTGAATTCGGCGCAGTCTAGCGCAGCTCCAGGACCCGGACGACCTCGACCACGGTCTCGCTGCCGCCCTCGGTGTCGCGCTCGACGCGGTATTCGCCGCGGTAGCGGCCGGCCGGAAACTCGGCGCCGTGTCGTTTCTTGCCGATGTAGCGCAGCCATTGAATAGGCGATTTCTAAGGCTTTGATACTCCGACCTTATCCGTGAAATGTAACCAAAATCCCAATATTACTGGCGGTATAGACCACGCGTCCCTGTTTGCCTTTGTTCGCTTGTGTTTGCGTAAGGCCGTTACTATATTGCACCTATGAGCGCACCTACGCACCTACGCTAACCTAGTGGGAGGGCACCATCATGACTCAGGAACGCAGCTTTTCGTTCACCGACAAGGCCCTCAAGGGCCTGCCAACCCCGCCCAAGCCGGCACAACTTGACTACTTCGACACTGGGGCCCGGGGCTTGGGCCTGCGCGTCTCCTACGGAGGCCGCAAGAGCTTCTTCGCCATGTACTCCAACGCCAAGGGCAAACGCCAGCGGTTGGGCCTGGGGGAGTACGGTCGGCTTGAGCACGGCAAGCTGTCCCTGGCCGAAGCCCGGAAGCGGGCCAAGGCGCGGCTGGGCGAGGTGGCCAAAGACAAAGACCCGGCCGGCGAGGCCCGCGTGGTGCGTGTGGCACCGACGGTGCAGACCCTGATCATCGACTTCATAGCGATGCAGTACAAGCGGGGGCGGAAGTCAGCGGCGCAACAAGAGCGAATCCTAGTCCGTGACGTTGTACCGGTGATCGGTGATATGAAGGCCCGCGACGTGAGGCGAGGGGATATCAAGTCCCTATTGAGCGAGATCACAGATCGCCCCGCCCCGGTTCTGGCCAACCGGGTTCACGAGGTTGTCCGGACGATGTTCAACTTCGGTATAGAGGAAGAGGATTACGGCATAGAGAACAACCCGGCGGATCGCCTGGGCAACCACAGGAACCCCGAGCAGGCCCGCGACCGGTGGCTATCCCTGGTGGAGATCAGAGATTACTGGATAGCGCTCGACGGCGAGCGGCCCACGGCGGCAGCGGCGCTACGGTTGTGCCTGCTAACCGGACAGCGGCAGGCCAATATTCTCGGCATGAGACTGGATCAGCTGGCGCTTGAAGATCGGCTATGGATTATCCCCGCCGGCACGACAAAGACCGGTCGGACCTACAAGGTGCCCCTGAGCGCGGCGGCGGTGGCTATCATCGCAGCCCGTATTAAAGAGCTGGCCGGAGGCGCGGTTGCTGGAGCCGGGGGAGCCGCGGCTGTGACTTGGCTATTCCCGGCGAAGCGTGGTGTGAAGTTGGCGGACACAACCTTGACCCGTAGTGCGCATCGCTCGACATGCAAGCGGGCGAAGATTGAGAATTACGCGGCCCACGACCACCGCCACACCTTCGCCACGCATTGCGAGCAAATGGGTATTTCTCGCCTGATCTGGGATGGCATCATGGGCCATTCTGCGAACGGTATGGCGGACCTGTATTCCGGCCACGACTTCGCCGAACAGCGCCTCGATTGCATGGAGCGG
>JACZVL010000209.1 GCA_022572685.1 Pseudomonadota bacterium | reverse complement strand
CGCCAAGCCGGCCGAGCAGACCCCGCTGGTGGCCGCCGCCGCGCTGCGCCTGTGGCACCGGGCCGGGGTGCCGGGCGCGGTGCTGCAGCTGCTGCCCGGCGACGGGCCGCGCGTCGGCGCGCCGCTGGTGGCCGACCCACGCACCGCCGGGGTCGCCTTCACCGGCGCGACCGAGACCGCGCGCGCGATTCATCGGGCGCTGGCCGCGCGGGACGGGCCGATCGTGCCGCTGATCGCCGAGACCGGCGGCCAGAACGCCATGATCGTGGATTCGACCGCACTGCCCGAGCAGGTGGTGCGCGACGTCCTGGTGTCGGCCTTTCAAAGCGCGGGCCAGCGCTGCTCGGCGCTGCGTGTCCTGTTCCTCCAGGACGACGTGGCCGACAAGATGCTGACCATGCTGGCGGGCGCCATGGCGGAGCTGGTGGTCGGCGACCCGGCCCGGCTTGTCACCGACGTCGGGCCGGTGATCGACGCCGAGGCCAAAACCATGCTCGAGGCCCACGCCGCGCGCATGACCGCCGAGGGCCGCCTGATCCAGCGCTGTCACTTAGGCCCCGCTTGCGAGCGCGGCCACTTCTTCGCCCCGGTCGCCTTCGAGATCGACTCGCTGTCGCGGCTGAAAGGCGAGGTGTTCGGGCCGATCCTGCACGTGATCCGCTACCCGGCGGACCGGCTCGACAGGGTGATCGAGGCGATCGACGGCACCGGCTACGGGCTCACCCTGGGCATCCACAGCCGCATCGACTCGACGGTCGAATACATCCATCGGCGCCTGCGCGTCGGCAACGCCTACGTCAACCGCAACATGATCGGCGCGGTGGTCGGCGTGCAGCCGTTCGGCGGCGAGGGCCTCTCGGGCACCGGGCCCAAGGCCGGTGGCCCGCGCTACCTGGACCGCTTCGCCACCGAGCGCACGCTCTCCATCGACACCACGGCGGCCGGCGGCAACGCCTCGCTGATGTCGCTCGGCGAGGACCTGCCGGTTTAGACGCCGGGCCAGACGGCGCGCGCGCCGTCGATCATGAACTGGACCGCGAGCGCCGCGGTGACGATGCCGAACACCCGGGTGAGCACGTTGATCCCGGTCACGCCGAGCCAGCGCACCAGCCTGGCCGCCGCCAGCAGGCACAGGAGCGTGAGCAGCAGGACCCCGAGCAGCACCGCGACGACCGCGCCTTGCAGCGCCAGATCGCCCTGCGCCGCGCCCATCAGCAGCACCACCGAGGTGATCGCGCCGGGCCCGGCGATCAGCGGGATGGCGAGCGGGAACACCGAAACGTCGGCGCGCCGGCCGCTCTCGTCGTCCTCGCCCGGCGTGGTGGCGCGCAGTCCCGACGACCGGGCCATGACCATGTCGATGGCGAGCAGCAGCAGCAGAATGCCGCCGGCGATGCGGAACGCCGGCAGGCCGATGCCGAGCGCGGCCAGAAAAGGTTTGCCGACGAGCGCGAAAAACAGCAGCACGCCGGCGCCGATGGCGGTGCCCTTGAGCGCGATTCGCCGGCGCTCTTGGGCCGTGTTGTCCGGCGTCAGCGCGGCGAACAGCGGCGCCACGCCGACCGGATCGACGACCACGAAGAAGGTGACGAAGGCGGCGATCAGGGTTTCGGTCATTGCCCGGTAGATTAACGCGATAACCTGGGCTTGTCAGGCCGCCTCGGAGGCCTTGGTGAAGCGCTCCTCGGCCAGGCGGTCGGCGGCCTCGGAGGTCGGGATGCCGGCGGCCTCGGCGCGGCCGAAAATCTCGCGCAGGGTGTCGTGGATGCGGCCCACGTGATCGACCGCGGCCTGCTTGTCGTAGTCCGGGCCCTCGTGGCTGATGTTGATCACCCCGCCGGCGTTGATCACGTAGTCGGGCGCGTAGAGCACGCCGCGGCGCATCAGCTCGACCCCGTGGCGTGGCGCGGCGAGCTGGTTGTTGGCCGAGCCGGCGACGATCGGCGCCTGGAGCCGTTCGAGGGTCTGGTCGTCGATCACCGCGCCCAGCGCGCAGGGCGCGAAGACCTCGCCCGCGACGCCGGTGATGGCCTCGGGCGCGACCGGTTCGGCGCCGAACTCGTCGGCCACGCGCATGACCGCCGCGTCGTCGATGTCGCTGACCGTGAGCCGCGCGCCGGCCTCATCGAGGAGGCGGCAGAGGTGGCTGCCGACGTGGCCGGCGCCCTGGACCGCCACCCGCACACCGTCGAGCGAGTTGCGTCCGAGTTTGTGGGCGACCGCGGCGCGGATGCCCACCAGCACGCCGTAGGCGGTGGAGGGCGAGGGGTCGCCGGCGCCGGCGGCGCGGGTGCCCGCCACGTGTTTGGTTACCCGCGCCATCACCTCGACGTCGTCGACCGAGATGCCGACGTCCTCGGCGGTGGTGTAGCGGCCGCCGAGCGACTCCACCAGGCGCCCCATGGCCAGGAACAGGGCCTCGGACTTGTCCTTGCGCGGGTCGCCCAGGATCACCGCCTTGCCGCCGCCGTAGGCGAGGCCCGCGAGCGCCGACTTGTAGGTCATGCCGCGCGCGAGCCGCAGCACGTCGGTCAGCGCCTCGGCCTCCGAGGCGTAGGGCCACATGCGGCAGCCGCCGAGCGCGGGACCCAGGTCGGTGTTGTGGATGGCGATGATGGCGTTCAGCCCGCTCGCGGCGTGGTGGCCGAAAATCACCTGCTCGTGGCCGTCGAATTCGGGATGGCCGAAGATTTCCATGGCGGCACGCTCTCCTCAGGCGCCGGCCCGGGCGGCGGGCGATTTCGTCGCTATATGTGACTACTCTAAAACATCGGGCAATAACAATTACTTAAGCAGCGAAAAAAGACAGAATCGCGACCGATCCGTGGCCGCCGGGACCCCATTCGATCCAGCCCGGCAGGCAGGGGGTAATATTGTTGCGCATCAAGTGTCGCGGTGGCGGCAGGTTGTTTCTTGGCAATATGCCAGTATAATATGGGCATATTGCCAATCAGTCGAGGGTCGCCATGAGCACGAGGCGGAAGCCAAGGGGTTCGGAGGCCGCGGAATTCCTCCAATATCAAACGCGGCTCCAGCTTTCGGACCGGCTCGCTCTTATCGAGTCGATCCGTTCCGGGCTGCCGTTTCAGGCGGTGATCGACGCGGTCACGCCCCTTGCGCTGACCATCAAGGACCTCGCCACATACGGCGTAATTCCGGCACGCACCCTGTCTCACAGCAAGCGAAGCGGACGCTTTACCCCTGCGCAGTCCGACCGGGTGGCCCGATTCATTCGGGTCTGGCTGAAGGCGCGCGAAACCTTCGGAAATCCCGCCAAGGGGCGAAAATGGATGGAACGTCCGACGCGACCTTTGGGCGACAAGGCACCCGTGGCTTTGCTTGACACGGAAGAGGGCGCGCGTTTGGTCGAGGATCTTCTGTTTCGGATAGATCACGGGCTGTCATCGTGACGATCGAGGTCACGTCAAGTGACGTCATAAGCGTTGCGTGGCGACTGGTAAGGAAACACTGGGCCGACCTTTCGGGCGAGGGCGCGCGCCAAAAAGGGGGAAGATGGAATTCGCCCGGAAGGGCCGTTGTCTATCTCTCCGAAGACGCGGCCTTGCCAATCCTGGAAACTCTCGTGCGCCTCGACTTGCCTCGGGATTTGATCCCGGCCGACTATGTATTGATGCGGATAGACTTGTCCATTTTGGAATTGGATGTGCCGGGAAGCTGGCTCGAAGAGGGCCCCGAAGATTTGACGGGCCTGTCCGAAAGCAGAGCGTTCGGTGATCGATGGATCGAGGAGGGGAGAACCCCGATCCTGCGGGTTCCCTCCGTCATCGTGCCCGAATCCCTGAACCTGATCCTAAATGCGGATCACCGCCTGGTTTCGAAGCTTCCTAAACCATCCAGCCGGCCGTTCGAGTTCGATTCTCGGCTCTTCTAGAAAGCACGAGCGCCCGCGAACGATCGCTTCACGCGTCCCTTGGGTAAAAAGAGGACGCCGGCTCCGGGCGCCGAGGCCGGCACCGCCTCTAGGGCCCATTTCGCCCCGATGCCGCCGAATTCAGGTAATATTATTGCGCGGACCCGCAAACTCGATCTATCCGTTCTAACTTGATGAGATATCCCAAATATGGGATAGTCCACGGGTGATCCGCCAACATTCGGTCAAACCTCTCTATTGGGTCGGTTCGTCGCTTCGGGATTTGCGTAGCTTTCCTAGCGCGGTGCGTCGGGTCATGGGCCAAGCCTTGGATGACGCGCAGCATGGCGAAAAGCACCCGGGCGCACGGCCTCTCAAGGGTTTCGGCGGTGCCGGGGTGCTGGAAATCGTCGAAGACGACGATGGTGACACCTATCGGGCCGTCTACACCGTGAAGCTGGCTGGCGTGGTTTACGTGCTGCACGCTTTTCAGAA
Organism: Pseudomonadota bacterium; assembly: GCA_022572685.1. Lineage (GTDB taxonomy): Bacteria > Pseudomonadota > Alphaproteobacteria > Kiloniellales > J153 > JACZVL01. The sequence goes on along the minus strand of JACZVL010000209.1, from coordinate 931 downwards.
GAAATCGAAACGTGGCCGGGCGACTCCCAAGAAGGATATCGATCTGATCAAGCAGCGTTTGAGAGAAGCGCGAGCCTATCACCGGAGCCGGAAGTAGCGGCTATCGGCATAGGCGAACGGAGGGTTCATTGCATGAGTAGCAAAGGAAAGAAAATCCGCCACGACCGGGGCCAGGTCACGGAAGGCAGCGCCAACGTCTTTGCCGATCTCGGCTTCAAACGTCCCGACGAGGAGCGCGCAAAGGCCGATCTCGTGCGCGCCATTCGGCGGATCGTTCGGCGGCGCAAGCTGACCCAGGTCCAGGCCGCAAGCCTTCTGGGCGTGAATCAGCCGAAAGTCTCGGCCTTGATGCGCGGCAATCTGGTGGGCTTTTCGACCGACCGGCTGATCCGGTTTCTGAAGGCGCTGGACTGTGACGTCGATATCGTCATCAAGCCGAAACCCGCGCGCCGGCCGGCCCGGGTCCAGGTGCGCGCCGCCTGAGCGGCTTACCGCCGGTCCCGGAGCGTGAGCAGGCGGTAGGTGGCGGCGAGCAGGCGATAGGTGTCCGGGAGGCCGCCGGGGCCGAGCTCGACGTGGGACAGGTTGTCGACCAGGCCGAGGGTGACCCGGTTCCGGGGCGCGGCGGCGGCCAGGGCCAGGCTCTCGGTGTAAGGGATGATGGCGTCGTCGCGGCCGTGCAGCAGGATCAGCTCGGCCTTGAGGCGCGAAAGATCGGCGCGGCTCAGGTCGAGCGCCGCCATGTCCGCGCGCAGCCCTTGCGGCAGGGCCGCGATCAGGGCCGGCACCGCCTCGGGGTCGGTATTGGCCAGCAGCCTGTGAACCGAGCGCCCCTCCGGGCCCAGGCGCGCGGCGAGGTCAGCCAGCGGCGCTTCGAGGTCGTCCAGCTTGCGCCGGGCCATGGCGGCCAGCAGCCAGCGGTCGCGCACGC
>JACZVL010000208.1 GCA_022572685.1 Pseudomonadota bacterium | reverse complement strand
GGACCTCGAACGGCCCCCACATCTACTACCCGAACACCCGGGCGCCCGGCGGAACCGGCGCCTCGGAAGACTGGGTCCTGGACAACTTCTCCTGCGATCCCCTCGGCGGACACGCCATGATCGACACCGCCGAGAATGTCGCCGGCAAGCACCAGATCACGGCCGAGGAACAGCACGCGCTGGTGCTGCGACGGCAGGCGCAATATCAGGATGCACTGGCCGACGACCGCGCCTTTCAGAAGCGCTACATGACCCTGCCCTTCGAGGTTCCCTCGGCCAACTACGGCAAGGTCGCGGGGCGGCTCGAGGGCGACGAGGGGGTCACGCTATCGAGCGAGGAAAGTCTCGCCAAGCTCAAGCCGGTGCGGGAGGGCGGCTCGGTGACCTATGGCGCCCAGACCTATCCGGCGGACGGCAGCGCCGCGATCGTCGTCACCACGCCCGAGCGCGCCAAGGAATTGAGCGCCGAGCCCGACATCGTGGTGGAGATTCTGGGCTTCGGGCTGGCGCGATGCGAACTCGCTCTTATGCCCGAGGCGACGGTCCCGGCGGCGGGCGCCGCGCTCGATCAGGCGGCACTCGGCATCGCCGATATGGACGCCATCAAGTCGCACAATCCCTTCGCCGTGAACGACATCGTGTTCGCGAGGGAGACCGGCGCCGACCTCGACGCCATGAACAATTACGGCTGCCCGCTGATCTGGGGCCATCCCCAGGGCCCGACCGCGCTGCGCGCCATCATCGAGCTGATCGAGGAGCTGGCCCTGCGCGGCGGCGGCCGCGGTCTGTTCGAGGGCTGCGCGGCGGGCGACACGGCGATGGCCGCGGTCATTCGGGTCGGAGATCGGTGAACAGGAGCAAGATACCGTGCCCCAGTCCCGCGCAACGCTGGTGACCGACGCGCCCCGGGCGCAGCTGGATTTCGCGCCGGCGCGGGTGACGGTCGAGAATCTGCCCGGCGGCGGCTTCATCCTGCGCTCGCCGATGGCGCTCGAACCCTATGCCTCGAACCTCTGCGAATACCTGATCCAATGGGCCGGGACGGCGCCCGAACGGACCTTCCTCGCCGAGCGCGATCCGGCGGGGCGCTGGCGCAAGGTCACGTATCGGGAGGCCCTCGGGCAGGTCCGGTCGATCGCCCAGGCGCTGCTCGACCGGGGCATGACGCCGGATCGGCCGGTCATGATCCTTTCGGACAACGGGATCGAGAACGGCCTGCTGCAGCTTGCCGCCATGTATGTCGGCATCCCGGTGGCGCCGATCTCCCCGGCCTACTCGTTGATGTCGCGGGATTTCGGCAAGCTCCGCCACGTCTTCGATCTGGTCCGGCCCGCCCTCGTCTTCGCCGCCGACGGCGAGCGGTTCGCCACCGCGCTCGGCGCCCTAAATCTCGATGGCGTCGAGGTCGTGGTGACGCGCGAGCCGCCAGATGGACTCGAGGTTACCGATTTCGCCACCCTCACCGGGACGGCGCCGGGGCCGGCGATCGAGCAGGCCCGGTCCCGGATCGGCCCCGATACCCTCGCCAAGATCCTGTTCACCTCGGGCTCGACGGGCCTGCCCAAGGGGGTCATCAACACCCACCGCATGATGTGCTCCAATCAGCAGGCCATGGTCCAGATCTGGCCCTTCATCACCCGGCGCCCGCCGGTCCTGGTCGACTGGCTGCCGTGGAGCCACACCTTCGGCGGCAATCACAACTTCAACATGATCCTGCGCAACGGCGGCACCCTCTATATCGATGCGGGCAAGCCGGTTCCCGGGCTGGTCGAGCAGACCGTGGCCAACCTGCGCGAGGTCGCCCCGACGCTGTACTTCAACGTGCCGCGCGGCTTCGACGTGATCCTGCCCTATCTCGAGCGGGACCCGGCTTTTCGCGATCACTTCTTCTCCGATCTGGACACCATCTTCTATGCCGCGGCGGCCCTGCCGCCCAACCTTTGGCAGCGTCTCGAGGCGCTTTCGGTGGCCGCCCGCGGCGAAAAGGTGGTGATGACCTCGGCCTGGGGCGCGACCGAGACGGCGCCGCTCGCGGCCGGCGTTCACTTCCCGATCGACCGGGCCGGCGTGATCGGCCTGCCCGTGCCCGGCACCGAGCTCAAGATGCTGCCCAACGCCGGCAAGCTCGAAATGCGGGTCCGCGGGCCCAACGTGACGCCGGGCTACTACAAGCGCGAGGACCTTTCCCGGGAGGCCTTCGACGCCGACGGCTTCTACAAGATCGGCGACGCCGGCAGGCTCGCCGACCCGGACGATCCGGCCAAGGGCATTCTCTTCGACGGCCGGGTCGCCGAGGACTTCAAGCTGCTGACCGGCTCCTGGGTCAGCGTGGGCGCCCTCCGCGTCGCCGCCATCGCCGCCGGCGCGCCGGTCATTCAGGACGCCGTGGTGGCCGGCCACGACCGCGACGAAGTGGGGCTTCTGGTGTTCCCCAGCCCGGCCGGCGCCGCCGGGATCGCCGGCCTCGACCCGGGCACGCCGCTGCCGGAGTTGGTCGCCGACGAGAAGGTTCGCGCGGCGTTGCGCGACGGCCTCGCCGCCTACAATGGCGAGAATCCAGGATCGAGCACACGCATTAGGAGAGTTTTGATGCTGACCGAACCGCCGGTCGTCGACGCCAACGAGATCACCGACAAGGGTTACATCAATCAGCGCGCGGTTCTCGAACGCCGCGCCGGCCTGGTCGAAACCCTATTTAGCGACGATCCCGAGGTGGTGCTGATCCCCTAGACGGCGATCGTTTCGATCCAAGGCGATACCGCCAAAGCTCCTTGCATGGCTTCTTTCGGTTGCCCAGGGCCGCGCCCGCGGGCAATCTGAGGGGTGGGCCCTGACGGTCCCAAGCCGGGCCCACTGCCGGATGCACTTGCGAGAGAGGATCGGAGGTGGACGCAACGCCCCCAAGCGACTTCGAGTCTCGCCCAGAGACCCGCCCGTTCACGGTCACGCGGACGGTGAGGTGGGGCGACTGCGACCCGGCGGGGATCATCTACACGCCGCGGGTCCTCGATTACGCGATGGAAATCATGGAGTCCTGGTACCGGGAGGTGGTGGGGGTGCCCTGGCTCACGCTGAACCGCGAGATGTCCATGGGCGTGCCGACGGTGCGCGTCGAGCTGGACTTTCTCGGTGCGCCCGCACCGGACCAGGATCTGGTGCTCGACCTTCTGGTCGGGGACCTGGGGCACAGCTCGATCACCTTCCTGGTGACCGGCCGGGACCGGGCCGGCAAGGCGTTCTTCCGGGCCAAGCTGATCTCCTGCTTCGTATCCCGGCCGGCCTTCAAGCCGATCGCCATCCCCCAGGAGTTTCGCGACCGCATCCAGGCCTATCGGACCGATTGCGACAGGGGGCGAGGTGAAGATGGATGAGAAACAATTCGCGAACCTGATGAAACCGGTCGTCGATGCCATCGCCGGCAAGCCGGTCGACCAGGACCTGGCCGCCGAGCTCAACCGCCGGTTCCCGGCCGAGGGCGGGGCCTTCAAGGCGATCGAGGCGGCCTGTCATGCCGCGATCGAGGCCGGCTGGATGTGCCGCCAGGGCGCGCCCGGGCGCCGCTTCGGCCGCGTCATCGAGCCGGGCCCCGAATCCCGGAACTTTAGTATCGACGTGGTCCAGCTCGCGGATTTCGTCGGCCCGCACCACAGCCACCCCAAGGGCGAGATCTGCCTGACCATGCCGGTGAGCCCGGCGGCCAGGTTCGACGGCGGCGGCGCCGGATGGTGCGTCAACGAGCCCGGCTCGGCCCACCACCCGACGGTCACCGGCGAGGCCCTGGTGCTCTACCTGCTGCCCGACGGCGAGATCGTGTTCACGAAATAGGCGTTCTCGGTGGCCCGGGGCCGACCCGGGGGAATCGCGAAACCGGTGGCCCCGATGTGGTCTTTTGAGCTAGATTGATGGCTACCCAGGTCGCTTGGAACCGCTTTCGAGCGTCGCCCGGGGGCGACAATCGGAATGCGACAGGGCATAGGTTGCGCGTTCGATCCGCATTAAAAAGGGAGGATAACTCATGATAATGAAACGATTTTTAGGGCTGCTGCCGGCTTTCGCCCTGGCCGCCCTGCCGACCGCCGCCATGGCCGAGCCGATCAAGATCGGCTTCGTCACCACGCTGACCACCGGGGCCGCGGTGATCGGCAAGGATCAGCAGAACGCGGTCGAGTTGGCGCTCGATCACATGGGCCGCAAGATGGGCGGTCGCGACGTTGTGATTGTTTATGGAGATGATGAATTCAACCCACAAAAGGGCAAGCAGAAGACCGAGAAGCTGGTCAAGCGCGATAACGTCGATATCGTCGCCGGTTATATCTGGTCGCACGTCCTGTTGGCTTCCAAGGCGACCGTGCTCGACGCCGGCCTGATCCTGATCAGCGCCAACGCCGGACCGTCGCCCCTGGCGGGCGAGTCCTGCGACAAGAACTTCTTCAACATCTCGTGGCAGAACGACCAGACGCCGATGGCGCTGGGCGAGGTGTTGAACCAGAAGGGCGTGAAGTCGCTCTACATCATGGCGCCGAATTATGCGGCGGGCAAAAACATGGTGGCCGGCGTCGAGCGCACCTTCAAGGGCGAGATCGTGGGCAAGGACATGACCAAATGGCCGACCCAGATCGACTGGGCGGCGGAGATGACCAAGGCCAAGGCGGCCAATCCGGACGCGGTGTTCGCCTTCTATCCGGGCAAGCACGGGCCGGCCTTCATCAAGCAGTACCAGCAGGCCGGTTTGACCGGAAAAATTCCGCTCTATACCGTCTATACGATCGATTCCATCGGTCTGCCGCGCATGCAGAAGGCCGGACTCAAGGGCGTGCTGGGCACCTTCATGACCCAGTTCTGGGCGCCGGACATGGACAACGACCAGAACAAACGTTTCGTCGCCGACTTCAAGGAGCGGCACGGCCGTTACCCGTCGTTCTACGCGGCGCAGGCCTACGATTCGATGTTCTTCATCAAGGCGGCCGTCGACGCGGTCGAGGGCAATATTTCCGACACCGACGGCATGCGGGCGGCACTGGAGAAAGCTGACTTCCCGTCGGTACGCGGCGCGTTCACCATGGGCAAGAACCACTTCCCGGTGCAGAACTTCTATCTTCGTGAAGTGGTGACCGACGCGGAGGGCAACTGGACCACGGCGCTCCGCGAGGCCGTGCTCATCAACCATGTCGATCCCTACGCCAAGGATTGCAAGATGTAGGGATTGGGAGGGCCGATACACGGGCGCAAGGGCGGTTCGCCGTTCTTGCGCCCGCCGCTTTTTTTGTGACGCCCCTTCACCACCGTTCATGAGATTGGTGCTTCCGTGAACCTGGTGCTTATCGCCGAGCAGACCCTGAACGGTCTGCAATTCGGCATTCTTCTGTTTCTGCTGGCCGCCGGGCTGACCCTGGTGTTCGGAATC
>JACZVL010000207.1 GCA_022572685.1 Pseudomonadota bacterium | reverse complement strand
GAGGACCTCGAGGGCGAGGACCCGCGGCTCAAGCAGCTGTTCCACCTGGCCATGCTCGATCGCGGCATCTACCTCTCGCCGCGCGGCATGATGGCCTTGTCCCTGCCCATGGGAGACAGCGAGACCGACGCCCTGCTCGAAGCCGTCGCCGGTTTCATCGAGGACACCCACCCGCTGCTGCCGCGGGCGTGAGAGCCTAGTCTTCGGGCGGTGGTGGCGCGCGGTCGGTGAACAACTGGTCGCCGCGCTCGTCGATGATCTGCTTGGCCTTGATGACCGCGAACTCGCGCGCCTGCTCCGGGCCGGCGTGGGTCTCGGCGCGCACGAAGTGCTGCGACTTGGCGCCATCGGGCAAGTCCTTGGAGATCACCCCCGCGGTCAGCCACTGGCCGTGCTCGCGCCGCGGCGCCGGCTGGATCGTATAGCCGTTGTACTCGACCGCCGGCCCGGCCGCCGCGCCCGCGCCCTCGGCGCCGCCATCACCGCCGCCGATCAGCCGGCGCAAGAATCCACCGAGTATCGAGGCCATGGGTCGCGTCCTCCCTTGCAATAGCGGCACCTAATATAGTGGTTTTGCGCGGTCCCTGGCCAGGGGGCGGGCGCCCGACGCTCCCCCTAGCCCTCGCTCGGCGCATAGAGCCATCTTGGGGTCTGTTTGCGCAGCTCGCCCTTGGCGATGGCGGCGCGGTGGACTTCGTCGGGGCCGTCGGCGAGGCGCAAGCTGCGCGAGTGGGCCCAGGCGTAGGCCAGGCCGAAGTCGCCGCTGACCCCGCCGCCGCCGTGGACCTGGACCGCCCGGTCGATGACGTCGAGCGCCATGTTGGGCGCCACCACCTTGATCATGGCGATCTCGGCGCGCGCCGCCTTGCTGCCGACCTTGTCCATCATGTCGGCGGCCTTGAGGGTGAGCAGCCGGGCCTGCTCGATCTCGATGCGCGAGCGCGCGATCATCTCGACCACCACGCCCTGCTCGGCGAGGGTCTTGCCGAAGGCGACCCGTTCCTTGGCGCGCGCGCAGATCGCCTCCAGCGAGCGCTCGGCGACGCCGATCAGGCGCATGCAGTGGTGGATGCGCCCGGGGCCCAGGCGCCCCTGGGCGATCTCGAAGCCGCGGCCCTCGCCGAGGATCATGTTCTCGGCCGGCACCCGCACGTTCTCGAAGTTGATCTCGAAGTGGCCGTGGGGCGCGTGGTCGTAGCCGTAGACCGTCAGCGGCCGCACCAGGGTCACCCCGGGGGTGTCGCGCGGCACCAGGATCTGGGACTGCTGCCGGTGGCGCTCGGCGCTGGGGTCGGTCTTGCCCATGAAGATGAAGATCTCGCAGCGCCGGTCGCCGGCGCCGGTGATCCACCACTTGCGGCCGTTGATCACGTAGTCGTCGCCGTCGCGCTCGATCCGGGACTCGATGTTGGTGGCGTCCGAGGAGGCGACCGCCGGCTCGGTCATGGCGAAGGCCGAGCGGATGCGCCCCTCGAGCAGCGGAGTCAGCCAGCGGGCCTTCTGGGCCGCGCTGCCGTAGCGGGCCAGCACCTCCATGTTGCCGGTGTCCGGCGCCGAGCAGTTGAACGCCTCGGGCGCGATCGGCGAGCGGCCCATGATCTCGCACAGCGGCGCGTACTCCAGGTTGGTCAGCCCGGCGCCGTGCTCCTCGCCGGGCATGAACAGGTTCCATAGGCCCGCCGCGCGCGCCTTGTCCTTCATCTCCTCCATCACCGGCGGCAGCGCCCAATGGTCCGCGCCGGCCGCGTGCTGCTGGTAGAAGGTCCGCTCGTTCGGGTAGACGACCTCGTCCATGAAGGCATTGAGCCGGGCGCGGATGTCCTCGACTTTCCGGGAGTAGGTGAAGTCCATGGGCGTCCTCGGGCGGTTCGTGGGGGGCGGTTCGTGGGGGTGGTTCTCGGCGGTCGTTTTTGGTGGGTTGGGCAAGGCTACCCCTGTCCCGGCGCGCGGGAAACGCTATTCTAGGCGCCGCGAACCGAATCCGGGAGAGGTTACCCTTGGCCGCTGAGATATCGCCCGACGATCCCCACCCGCGCCGCCGCGTGGCCGTGCTCGACAGCGAGATGTCCTATGTCGAGACCGGCTCGGGTGGCCGGACCCCCGGGCCCGCCGACGAGACGATCGTGTTCCTGCACGGCAACCCGACCTCGTCCTATCTGTGGCGCAACGTGATCCCCCATCTGACCGGGCTCGGGCGCTGCCTGGCGCCGGACCTGATCGGCATGGGCGCCTCGGGGGCCTCGGCGGCGGGAACCTACGACTTCGCCGAGCATGCCCGCTATCTCGACGCCTGGTTCGACGCGGTCGCGCCCGAGGGCCGGGTGGTGCTGGTCGGCCACGACTGGGGCGGCGCGCTCGGATTCGACTGGGCCCGGCGCCACCCCGCGCGGGTCGCCGGCATCGCCTACATGGAGACCATCGTCGCACCGCTGGTCTGGGACGACTGGCCGGAGCGGGCGCGCGGCATCTTCCAGGCCCTGCGGTCCCCCGCGGGCGAGGCGATGATCCTGGACAAGAACCTGTTCGTCGAGCGCATCCTGCCGGCCAGCGTGCTGCGCGGCCTCGGCGAGGCGGAGATGGCGGTCTACCGCGAGCCCTTCGCGCAAGCCGGCGAGGGACGCAGGCCGACGCTTACCTGGCCGCGCGAGATACCGATCGACGGGGAACCCAAGGCGGTGATCGAAGTGGTCGCGGCGTCCGCGCGTTGGCTCGCCGAAAGCGAGGTGCCCAAGCTGTTCGTCAACGCCGACCCGGGGTCGATCCTGGTCGGCCGCCAGCGCGATCTCTGCCGGGCCTGGCCGAACCAGACCGAGGTCACGGTCGCGGGCCTGCACTTCATCCAGGAGGATTCGCCGGACCGGATCGGCACCGCCGTGGCCGGCTTCGTTCGCGGCCTCGGCCGGTCGTAGAGCAGATCGGGGTTGATTCGAATCGCCAACGGCGATCCGAACAACCGCGTGAATCTGCTCTACACTATCGATGGTGACCGGATTCACAGGATCGATCGAACCCGGATCGCGGGTTCGATCGATCCTGATCCGGTCTAGCACCGCCATCGATGTTTCACGGGGAGAGCCCACGACCATGACCGAATCCATCCTCCTGGAGGTGAGCGAGGGCGTCGCCACCGTGACCCTCAACCGGCCCGAAGTGCTCAACGCGCTCGACGACGACATGATCGCCGCCCTGGTCGAGGTCATGGCCCGGGTCGAGGCGGACGAGGCGACGCGCTGCGTGGTGCTGCGCGGCGCCGGCGATCACTTCATGGCCGGCGGCGATATCAAGGGCTTCCACGGCCGCCTGGCCGAGACCCCGGCCGAGCGCGGCGCCCACTTCCGCGCCAAGATCCATAAGCTGCACCCGGCGATCGCCGCCATGCGCCGCATGCCCAAGCCGGTGATCGCCAGCCTGCGCGGCGCCGCCGCCGGTTTCGGGCTCAGTCTCGCGCTCGCGGCCGATCTGGCGATCGCGGCCGAGGACGCCTACTTCACGCTGGCCTATTGCTTGATCGGCACCAGCCCGGACGGCGGCAGCAGCTACCACCTGCCGCGCCTGGTCGGCCTGCGCAAGGCGATGGAGATCGCGCTCCTGGGCGAGCGCTTCGACGCCGAGACCGCGCTGCGGCTCGGCCTGGTCAACTGGGTCGTGCCGAGCGCGGACTTGGAGGCGGAAACCGCGAAGCTGGCGGCGCGCCTGGCCGGCGGGCCGGGCCACGCGCTGGGCCAGACCAAGGCGTTGCTCAACGTCTCGCTCGACAACCCGCTCGAGGCCCAGCTCGCTCTGGAGGCGGAGAGCTTCGCGAGCTGCGCCGCGACCCAGGACTTCGCCGAGGGCGTCACCGCCTTCGTCGAGAAACGTAAGCCGAAGTTCACCGGCAAGTGACGGGAACCACGGAGGCACGGAGACACAGAGAACAATCTCAAGATTGTCATTGCCGGGCTTGACCCGGCAATCCAGGGGTCCGGCCGGGCCGCGTGGACCCTCGGGTCAAGCCCGAGGGTGACAATTCAGGCAGGGCGTCCCTGTGTTGAATTCTTTTTTGACGCGCTGCGGCAACAGGTGAGGAAGACCATGAACGAACGTTGGACGCGGCGGCCGGAGGGCTCGAACTGGGGCGACTTCGGGCCCGACGATCAGAAGGGGCGGCTCAACCTGCTGACCCCGGAGAAGGTGCTTCAGGGCGTGGCCGAGGTGAAGGAAGGCAAGACCTTCTGCCTGAGCCTGCCGCTCGACCGGCCGGGGCGCGGGCTGAACCCGGCGCGCCATCCGCCGCGCCACTTCGCGACCCTGCGCCACCAGGGCAAGCCGACCCACAACTTCCCCATGAGTCTGGTGGTCCCCGAGGCGCCGGACATCGTCAACGACGACGCGGTCCTGATCCACACCCAGTTCTCGACCCAGTGGGACTCCCTCGCCCACGTCGGGCGCATGTTCGACCTCCAGGGCGACGGCAAGCCGCGGCCGGTGTTCTACAATGGCTGGCGCGGCGATGAGCACATCGTCGCGCCGCGCGAGCGCGAGGGGGGCGACGACGTGACCCGCTTCGAGGGCATGGAGGCCAAGAGGCTCGGCATCGAGAACATGGCCGAGACCGGGGTCCAGGGCCGGGGCGTTCTGATCGACCTGCACGCCGCCTTCGGGCGCGAGGCCAAGCTGGTCGGCTACGACGATCTGATGGCGGTCTGCGCGGCCGACGGGGTGAGCGTGGAATCCGGCGACATGGTCTGCCTCTACACCGGCTTCGGCGACGTGCTGCTCGAGATGGGCCGGGACACCGACGTCGCGGCGCTGCACGCTTCTTGCGCGCGCCTCGATGGGCGCGACGCGCGGCTGCTCCAGTGGATCACCGACAGCGGCCTGGCGGTGCTGATCGCCGACAACTACGCGGTCGAGGCGGTGCCGGCGACCCCTTGCGAGGGCGGCGATGGCGCTGAAGACGAGGACGGCTGCGCCGCCTTGCCGCTGCACCAGCATTGCCTGTTCAGGCTCGGCGTGCACCTGGGCGAGCTCTGGCACCTGAGCGAGCTCGCGGCCTGGCTGCGCGAACACCGCCGCAGCCGCTTCCTGCTGACCGCGCCGCCGCTGCGCCTGCCCGGCGCCGTCGGCTCCCCGGTTACCCCGGTCGCCACGGTGTGAGAATAAACGGGGACAGTATACTATTATTTTTAGATTCTGATAGACTTCGCAACAGGTTAATCAGAAATAATAGTATACTGTCCCTGTTTAATTAATAGTATACTGTCCCTGTTTATCTCTCCGGTGCCACCCGGATGATCTGCTTGCCGAAGTTGCGCCCCTCGAGCAGGCCTTGGAAGGCACGGGGCGCGTTCTCCAGGCCGTCGACCACGTCCTCGCGGTACTTGATCCGGCCGTCTCGCAGCCAGCCGGCCACGGTGTCCCGGAATTCGGCCTCCTGATCGGCGAAGTC
>JACZVL010000206.1 GCA_022572685.1 Pseudomonadota bacterium | reverse complement strand
CGATGGGTGGCCAGATCATCGACGCCTCGATCGTGCCGGTTCCCAAGCAGCGCAACAGCCGCGACGACAACGCGCGGATCAAGGATGGCGAGACGCCGGAGGGCTGGGAGAAGCAGCCGGCCAAGCGTTGCCAGAAGGATACCGACGCGCGCTGGACCAAGAAGCACGGCAAGAGCCATTACGGCTACAAGAACCACGTCAACGTGGACCGCAAGCATAAGCTGGTGCGCCGCTACCGGGTGACGGACGCGGCGGTGCACGACAGCCAGGTCGTGGAGGACATCCTCGATCCGGACAACACGGCCTCCGAGGTGTGGGCGGACAGCGCCTATCGCTCGGCGGAGATCGAGGCGAAGCTGGAGGCGCGGGGCCTGAACAGCCGGATCCACCGCAAGGGCCATCGCAACAAACCGCTGAGCGAGCGGGAGAAGCGGGGCAACAAGACCCGCTCACGGGTGCGGGCGCGGGTCGAGCACGTGTTCGGGGCCCAGAGCAACGACATGGGCGGGACGCTGCTGCGCAGCATCGGACTGGTGCGGGCGAGGGCGCGGATCGGGCTGAAGAACCTGGTCTACAACATGCGCCGCCTGGTGCAGTTGGAGCGCCTCGCCGCGGCGGCGCCACCGTGACGGTCATCAGGGGAAAAGTCTGCCTGGAGCCCGCATTAAGAGGGGAACAGACCCGCCGGGGAGCCGGAGAACACCGAAAACCCGGGCGTCAAGCCCGCTCGTGACCCGCGAGAACCGCGCAACCTGCCCAGCATCACGTCAGTCGCATCATTTTTCGAGGTGCCCTCAAGTCGGTTAGCTATTTGTACAACCCGGAAACTGGCGGGACATTCGATATTTCGGACCTGAGCCCGGGCCAATCTGTTGGCCCGTCAACCGTTCGGTTGGCGGAAAGACGGCTTGGCATCAAATTGACCGATTAAAACGTCAATCCTCCGAAAGCCGCAATATCTGGCACCCCATGGCCTCCAAGCACAGGATCAGTAACACGGCGCTAAACTCGCCATAGCTGATCTTGTTGTTCAGGTTGCCTCCCTCGACCGCCCGTCCGGGCGGTTCCCGCCTGTTCACGCGCCCCGTTCGCGGGCGTGTCATTCCCCTCATCATCATCGATTTTCGTAAGTTCGCGATGACCGCCCGCGCGGGCTCTCAGTAGGCCCGCTCGACGCAGAAATCGACGACCTCGATCATTTCGCGCTTGATCGGCGAATCGGGAAACACCTCCAGTGCCTCGCGCGCCTTGGTGCCGTAGGACCGCGCCCGGGCCATGGCGTCTCCCAGCGCGTTGTGCCGCTCCATCAGCGCCAGCGCCTGGGCCAGGTCGGCCTCGTCCTGCTCCAGGTCCTCCAGGCAGCGGCGCCAGAATCCGCGCTCGGCCTCGTCGCCACGCCGGTAGGCGAGGATCACCGGCAGGGTGATCTTGCCTTCCCGGAAGTCGTCGCCCACGGTCTTGCCGAGCTCGGCCTGGCGCGCCGAGAAATCGAGGATATCGTCGACCAGTTGGAAGGCGATGCCGAAGTTGCGCCCATAGGCTCCGAGCGCCAGCTCCTCGGCTTCGGGCCGCTCGGCCACCACCGCGCCGATTCGGCAGGCGGCGGCGAACAGGGCCGCGGTCTTGGCGGCGACCACGGAGAGGTAGTCGTCCTCGCCGGTCGCGGTGTCGTTGGTGGTCATCAGCTGCTGGACCTCGCCCTCCGCGATCACGGCGGAAGCGTCGGAGAGGATCTTCAGCACCTCGAGCGAACCGTCGGCGACCATCAGCTGGAACGCGCGGCTGAACAGGAAATCGCCGACCAGGACGCTGGGCTGGATGCCCCAGACCGCATTCGCGGTCGACAGGCCGCGGCGCAGGTCGCTTTGGTCGACCACGTCGTCGTGCAGCAAGGTCGCGGTGTGGATCAACTCGACGCAAGCCGCGAGCGTCAAGTGGCGGCGGCCCTGGTAGCCGCAGAGCCGCGCCGAGGCGAGCGTCAGGATCGGCCGCAGGCGCTTGCCCCCGGCGGCGATGATGTGCCCCGCCAACTGCGGGATCAGCGCGACCGGCGAGTGCATGCGGTCCACGATCAGGCGGTTGACCTCGCGCAGATCGTCGGCGACCCGGGCGGTCAAGCCCTCCAAGCCGGTCCGTGCCGCGGCCCCTTGCGCGATCTGGGCACTGGCGGCGAGCGTCATGCCTTCCCCTTGTCCTTGCCACTTGTATTTGCCCGTGGCGGGCGACCGGCTATCATAACCCCGTGTCGGCCGGCCCGCGGCGAATTTTCGCCAGAATGGGTCAGAATAGGTCGATCCACGGGCCGGTCAAGCCCGAGGGTTGCCCGAGACTTGGAGGGGGCCGCGAGGACGCGGAGGACCATGAGGGAACTGGTGCGCACCAACGACCTGGTCAAGCTGTCCTGGCTCCAGGCTTTGCTGGCGGACGCCGGGATCGAGGCCGTGGTGCTCGACGCCTATACCAGCGTCATGGAGGGCTCGATCGGCGCCATCCCGCGGCGCCTGGCGGTGATCGAGGCGGACTTCGCCCGCGCCCGGCGCGTGCTCGAGGCGGCCGGCGAGGAGACCAGCCTGTGATATCAAGGACCCTTGGTAGGCGCGCCGAGGCCCAGGAACCGGCGCGGGCCGCGGCGATCAGCGAGGATGGCCTGCTGGACGGCCGGGTCCGCCTGCGCCAGCCGCTGGCCGGCTACCGGGCCGCCATCGACCCGGTGTTCCTGGCCGCCGCCGTGCCGGCCGAGCCCGGCGAGAGCCTGCTCGATCTGGGCTGCGGCGCCGGCGCGGCGGCGCTCTGCCTGCTGGCGCGGGTGCCGGGCACGCGGGTCACCGGGCTCGACATCCAGGCCGGGTTGGTGCGCCTGGCCGGCGAGAACGGGCGGGCCAACGGCTGGGGCGCGCGTTTCCTGCCCCTGACCGGCGACGTGGCCCGGCCGCCGCCGCGCCTGGCGCCGGGCAGCTTCCATCACCTGCTCTGCAACCCGCCGCAGCTGGTCGCCGGGGCCTGGCCGGCGGCCGACCCGGGGCGCGACCTGGCCAACCGCGAAGGCACCGCCCGGCTCGGCGACTGGGTCGCGACCGCGCTCGCCATGGTCCGGCCCAAGGGCACGGTCACCTTCATCCACCGGGCCGACCGTCTGGACGATGTTCTGGCGGCGTTCTCGGGCCGGGCCGGGGAGTTGGTGGTGTTCCCGCTCTGGCCGGGCGCGGGCAAGCCGGCCAAGCGGGTGCTGGTCCGGGCGCGCAAGGACGCGGCCACGCCGCTGAGGCTTAGCCCCGGCCTGGTCCTGCACCAGGCGGACGGCCGCTTCACCCCCGCCGCCGAGGCCATTCTGCGCGAGGGCAAGGGGCTGGAGCTTTAGGGAGTCGTTGGCAGGCCCCCGCGGACCCCCTATTCTCTTCTCCCATGGACCTTCGCAGCCTGCTCGCGCGCTTGCCGGTCGCGCGCTTCCGGGACCCGCCGCCGGTGGTCGGCGTGTTGCGCCTGGGCGGAATCATCGGCGGGTTCGGCCCCTTGCGTTCCGGCATGACGCTGGCCGGCCTCGAGACCGCGATCGAGCGCGCCTTCAAGCTGCCGCGCCTGGAGGCGGTGGCGCTCAGCATCAACTCGCCCGGCGGTTCGGCGGCGCAGTCGGACCTGATCTGCCGGCGCATCCGCGACCTGGCCGAGGAGAAGGGGGTGCCGGTGTTCGCGTTCTGCGAGGACGTGGCGGCCTCGGGCGGCTACTGGCTGGCCTGCGCGGCCGACGAGATCTACGTCCGCGAGACCTCGATCGTCGGCTCGATCGGGGTGATCTCCGCCGGTTTCGGCTTTCCCGAGCTGCTGCAGCGCTGGGGAGTCGAGCGCCGGCTCCACACCTCGGGCGACAAGAAATCCATGCTCGATCCCTTCCAGGCCGAAAAGCCCAAGGACGTGGCGCGCCTCAAGGGCATCCAGAAGGAGCTGCACGAGATCTTCCAGGACCTGGTGCGCGAGCGCCGGGGGGCGCGCCTCAAGGGCGGCGACAAGGCGCTGTTCAGCGGCGAGTTCTGGACCGGCGCCAAGGCCGTCGAGCTGGGCCTGGTCGACGGCATCGGGGTTTGCGCGGCAGCCTCGCTGCAGGAGGTTGTGGCCCACCTGACGGGGAACAGGCCGCTGGCGACGGTGCAAGTCGACCGCCAGGCGTTGCTCAGGCAGGTGCACGCTTCGCCCATCGATTTCTCCGACGTGAAAGGCCAGGAGCAGGCCAAGCGGGCCATGGAAGTGGCGGCCGCCGGAGGCCACAACGCCATTATGGTGGGTCCTCCCGGAAGTGGCAAAACCATGCTGGCCCAGCGGCTGGCCACCATTCTGCCGGCGTTGGGGCTGGAGGAAGCGCTGGAGACCACCAAAATTCATTCCGTGGCGGGACAGTTGCCGCCCGGTCAAGGCATTATCGGCAGCCGGCCGTTCCGGTCGCCGCACCACACCATTTCAGACGCCGGCCTCATTGGCGGAGGCACCGTTCCGCGGCCGGGAGAGGTGTCGCTGGCGCACCACGGCGTCCTGTTTTTAGACGAGCTGCCGGAGTTCAAGAAGAACGTGCTGGAAGTGCTGCGTCAGCCGCTGGAAGGGGGCGACGTGACCATTGCCCGGGCCAAGGTGTCGGTGACCTACCCGGCGCGGTTCATGCTGGTGGCGGCCATGAATCCCTGCCCCTGCGGATATGCCACCGATCCCCGCAACGAATGCAGCTGCACCCCGCCATCCATCCAGCGCTACATGAGCCGGGTGTCGGGGCCGCTGCTCGACCGCATCGACATCCACATCGAAGTGCCGGCAGTAGTCGTGGAGGAGTTGGCCGCCAAGAGCCAGGGCGACTCCTCCAGCGACATCCGCGCCCGGGTGGAGGTGGCCCGATCTATGCAGCAGAGCCGCTACAAAGGGACGGAGCATCTGTTTGCCAACGCCCACCTGGGCAGCAAGGACCTGCAGCGGTTCTGCCCCCTGCCGGCTGAGGGTCAGGAGCTGCTCACCAGCGCCATCACCCGGCTGGGACTGTCGGCCCGGGCGTACGACCGCATCATCAAGGTGAGCCGCACCATTGCCGATCTCGCAGGCGATGACCAGATAACCGGCCATCACCTTGCGGAATCGATCCAGTATCGGAGCCTCGACCGGCGGCATTAGCTAACCCTTGGAAACGGGTCGTGTCTCTCTTAGTTTAAGGCCCCGGTAGCTCACATTTCTTCGACGACGTACACTATAAGGAGCAGTCCATGAGGCTCACAACACTATTAGTACTGACTTCAACCCTAATATTGGTAGGGTGCGGCAAATCGGAGAATTCGAGCGACACTGAGAGCCGATCGGCCCTCCGGATCGAGCGAGCATCCATGGCTCAGCTCAATTTGATAAGTGCAGTACAAATTTCTGGGAATACGATAATAATGGAAGGCTTCGCAATAAAGTCCTCCAGCC
>JACZVL010000205.1 GCA_022572685.1 Pseudomonadota bacterium | reverse complement strand
CTCGGCAACGAGAAGGGCGGCACCGGCAAGTCGACCACGGCGATGCACCTGGCCGTCGCCCTGCTGCGGCTCGGCTACCGGGTCGGCAGCATCGACCTCGACGGCCGCCAGGGCACGCTGTCGCGCTACCTGGCCAACCGCCGCACCCTGGCCCAGTCGGTCGGCGGTGATGTCCCCATGCCGTTGCATCGGCGCATCGCGCGCTCGACCGCTCCCGACCGCAACGCGGCCGAGCGCGAGGACCAGGCGCGGCTCGCCGAGGCGATGACCGAACTCGGCGACCGCCAGGTCGTGGTCATCGACACGCCCGGCGGCGACAGCCACCTCGGCCGCCTCGGCCACGCCCAGGCCGACATGCTGATCACGCCGATCAACGACACCCTGCTCGACGTGGATATCCTGGCCCACATCGATCCCAGAAAGCGCGAGGTCCAGGCACCCAGCGCCTACTGCGAGATGGTCTGGAAGCTCAACCAGCAACGCAGCGCGCGCGGCCGCGAACCGATCGACTGGATCGTCATGCGCAACCGCCTGACCCATATCGACGCCCACAACAAGCGCGCGGTCGCCGACCTCCTGGAGCGGCTGGCCAAGCGGCTCGGCTTCCGCCTCGCCGCCGGCTTCGGCGAGCGGGTGATCTTCCACGAGCTGTTCCTGACCGGCCTCACCGTGCTCGACCTGCCCGACGACAATCTGCGTGGCTGGAGCAACCCCGGCCTGTCCCACGCCCGGCGCGAGATCGACGGCCTGCTGGCCGCGATCGGCGTGCCCGAGGCGGGCGCCGCGCGCCAAGCCGGCTGAAACTTTCGCCGGCGCGGTTCTCGAGCTGTTGTTCCCGAGGCCGGCAACCCCGATAGTGATGGCCATCGTCCGATTGGGGGGAGGGGCGGCGCCATGGCCGAGAAACCGATCGTCGTCGTCGGGCGCAAGCTGCCGCCGAGCGTGGAGGCGCGGCTGGCGCGCGACTACCGGCCCAAGCTCAACCCGGACGACCGGCTGTATTCGACCGAGGAGCTGCTCGCGCTCTGCGCCGACGCCGACGCCATCCTGCCGTGCCACACCGAGCACCTGAACGCCGAGGCGATCGCGCGCCTGCCCGCGACCCTGCGGATCGTCGCCAACTTCTCGGTCGGGGTCGACCACTGCGATCTGGCGGCCGCCAAGGCGCGCGGCATCGTGGTCACCAACACCCCCGACGTGCTGTCCGACGCGACCGCCGAGATCGCGATCCTGTGCATGCTGGGGGCGGCGCGGCGGGCCAGCGAGGGCGCGCGCCTGATCCGCGCCGGCCAGTGGAAGACCTGGAGCCCGGCCTTCATGGTCGGCACCCAGGTGACGGGAAAACGCCTGGGCATCGTCGGCATGGGCCGGGTCGGCCAGACCCTGGCGCGCCGGGCGCGCGGGCTGGACATGGAGGTGCACTACCACAACCGGCGGCGCCTGGCGCCGGAGGCCGAAGCCGGCGCCGTCTATCACCAGCGCCTGGAGGAGCTGCTGCCGCTCTCGGACGTGCTGTCGCTGCATTGCCCGGCGAACCCGGAGACCCTGGACCTGATGAACGCCGAGCGCCTGGCGCTGCTGCCCGAGGGCGCGATCCTGGTCAACACCGCGCGCGGCGCCCTCATCGACGAGGACGCGCTGATCGCCGCGCTTCGGTCGGGCCGGCTCGCCGCCGCCGGGCTCGACGTCTACAAGAACGAGCCCGCCATCCACCCCGGTTTGGCGGCGCTCGACAACGCCTTCCTGCTGCCCCACGTCGGCAGCGCCACCAAGGAGACCCGGGACGCCATGGGCTTCCGGGCGCTGGACAACCTGGACGCCTTCTTCGCCGGGCGCGAACCGGGCGACCGGGTCGCCTGAGGAACAGGGGACCGTCCCACCACCGTCCCCTTATTCTTCCTGTTTCAGACGAAACCTTGTGTTTCTCGCAATCGGCGGGCAGGCTGATCGTCGGCAAGGAAGGTTTGCAGACGGGTCGAGGACGGCGGAGAACGGTCCCGGTCCCATGCAAAAATCCCGCCTGGGAGGTCAACGCCACGACCGACACGGCCACGACCGGCACGAACGTGAAAAAACCGACTTCGCGGCGCGGGTTCCTGACCGGCGCGGCGGGGGTCGCCGCCGGTGGCGCCGCGGCCGTCGCCCTGCCGAACGTCTCGCGGGCCCAGACCGCGACCCTGAAGTTGCAGACGTCCTGGGGCGCGACCAGCACGTTCCAGGATTTGGCGCGGCAATACGTCGAGCGCGTCGAGGCGATGGCCGGCGGGCGCCTGAAGATCGACCTGCTGCCCTCGGGCGCCGTGGTCAAGGCGTTCCAGGTCCAGGAAGCCTGCCACAAAGGCGTGCTGGACGCGGCCCATACCGTGACCTCCTTATGGTACGCCAAGAACCGGGCGGCCGCGCTGTTCGGGCTCGGGCCGGTGTTCGGCGCCAACGCCAGCCAGATTCTGGCCTGGATTCACTACGGCGGCGGCAAGGAGCTTTATCAGGAGCTGGTGCAGGGCGTCCTGAAGCTCAACCTGGTCGGTTTTTTCTGCATGCCGATGCCGGCCCAGCCGCTGGGCTGGTTCAAGTTCCACATCGAAAACGCCGATCAGTTGCAGGGCCTCAGCTACCGCACGGTCGGCCTGGCCGCGGCCATCATGCAGGGCATGGGCCTGAAGGTCAGCCAGCTTCGGGGCAGCGAAATCATGCCGGCGCTGGAACGGGGCGACATCGACGCCTTCGAGTTCAACAACCCGACCGTGGACCGCCGTTTCGGCGCCCAGGACGTGTCCAAGCACTACCACCTGGGCAGCTACCATCAGGCGGCCGAGTTCTTCGAGATCATCTTCAACAAGGACAGGTTCGACGGCCTGCCGAAGGAGCACCAGGCAATCCTGGAATACGCCGCCGAGGCGGCGAGCACGGCCAACTACGGCCGGGCCATGGACCTCTACTCCACGGACCTGCGGAAGCTGATCGACGAGCACGGGGTCAACGTCTACCGCACGGCCCAGTCGATCCTGGAAGCTCAGCTCGATTCCTGGGACAAGGTGCTCGAGCGGCTGAACCAGGACCCCTTCTTCAAGAAGGTGGCCGACAGCCAGAAGTCCTGGGCGGAGCGGGTCGCCTTCTACGACATCGTCAACGCGGCCGACCACAAGCTGGCCTACGATCACCACTTCCCGGGCAAGCTGCCGTTCTAGCATCACATTAGCGTGACGCCTGGCGCCGAATCGCGTTTCGCGTTCGAGGGACGCCTCGAGGGCTATCGCGCGCTACCAAGAGTGAAAGGGGACCAACCCTGGTAAACCCCGGAACGGGGCGGTTCACTCGCCGGATGAACTCGTTTGTCTGCGACCAATTCGATGCCGTCAAGGTCACGAAACGATTTGGAATCTCTTGACTCCCCAAGGGTGGAGAGTCCCTGTATATTCGCGTCATGTTAGGAGGCTGTGTCCCGATTTCATGGATGGTCGGATTTCGATCCGCTATCGAATTGGGGGCGGTAAAGAGCAGTTCTAGCCGTATGCAAACGTTCTACTTGGGAGGTGAACGCTATGACCGACACGAAGGTTGAGAAGACCAAGAAGACGCGCCGCAAGTTTCTGACCGGTGCCGCGGGTGTCGCGGCCGGTGGCGCCGCGGCGATCGCGATGCCCAACGTCGCCACCGCGGCACCGACGGTGCTCAAGGTCCAGGCCGCCTGGGGCGGCGGCATCTTTCTTGAAGATGCCAAACACTATGTTGACCGTGTGAACGCCATGGCCGGCAAGGGTCTGAGGATCGATCTGCTGTCGGTCAACTCCGTGGTCAAAACCAGCCAGATGCAGGATGCCGTGCATCGCGGCGTCCTCGATGGCGCTCATTACGTGCCCGCCTACTGGTACTCCAAGTCGCCGGCGGCGTCCCTGTTCGGAACCGGCCCGTGCTTCGGCTGGTCGGCGCAGGAAATGCTCGGCTGGATCCACTTTGGCGGCGGCAAGGATCTCTTCAACGAGTTGATGGAGACCCTCGGCCTTAACCTGGTCAGCTTCTTCAACAGCCCGATGCCGGCGCAGCCGCTGGGCTGGTTCAAGGAGGAGATCAAGTCCTCGGCCCAGATGAAGGGCCTCAAGTACCGCACCGTTGGCCTGGCGGCCGACGTCATGAACGAAATGGGCCTGTCGGTGGTGCAGTTGCCGGGCGGCGAAATTCAGCCGGCCATGAAGAGCGGCCTGATCGATGCCGCCGAGTTCAACAACCCGACTTCCGACAGCGACTTCGGCATGCAGGACGTTTCCAAGTTCTACCACCTGGCCAGTTTCCACCAGTCCCAGGAATGTTTCGAGGTTACCTTCAACAAGAAGAAGTTCGATTCCCTGTCGAAGGAGCTTCAGGCCATTCTGGAATACGCTTCCGAAGCCGAAAACTCTAACTTCTACTGGTACAGCACCCTTCGCTATGCCGACGATCTGATCAAACTGAAGGAGCAGCATGGCGTCAACGTATACCGGACGCCCGATTCCATCATGTCGGACCAGTTGAAGGCCTGGGATGTCGTTATCGACCGGATTTCAGCGGAAGATCCGTTCTTCGCCAAGGTGGTTAAGTCGCAGAAAACCTATGCCAAGAAAGTGATGGGCTACCTGCTTCTGAACGCGCCGGACTACGGCTTGGCTTACAAGCACTACTTCGGCTGATCCGATCCGAGTTTTGCGAGACCATCGCGCAAGATTGACCGGTTATGAAGGACGGAAATGTTATGAGGGGCAGCCGCAAGGTTGTCCCTCTAATATCTGACCCAGGGAACAGGCGGGAGACCTGGCCGTGATATCTATTATTCATGCGATTGAGCAGCTCAGCATCTGGGTCGGGCGCGCCTTTGGCTGGTGTATTCTGATCTTGACCCTTTCGGTCGCCTATGAAGTGTTCGTCCGCTATGTCCTCAACGCCCCCACCGTATGGGTTTTCGACATGATGGTGCAGATGTACGGGGCGCTGTTCCTGATGGCCGGGCCTTACGCCCTCGCCCAGGATACCCATGTGCGCGCGGATGTGTTTACCCGTTTCCTGTCGGCCCGCTGGCAGGCCCGTATCGATTTCGTATTATACATCGTCTTCTTTTTTCCGGGCATGTTCGCCCTGGTCTGGTACGGCTGGGAAATCGCCATGGACTCATGGCGTTATAAAGAAGTCAGTTGGAACAGCCCGGCCCGTATTCAGATTTATTACTTCAAAACCCTGATTCCGGTGGCCGGCGGATTGTTCATCTTACAGGGCGTTGCGGAATGCATGCGATGCTATCTGGCGATCAAAACCAATAGATGGCTGCCGCGTCTGGAGGATGCCCGGGGGACGGAAGACCTTTTAAAAGGCCAGGCGACGGGTCTTGAAATTTAACAACCCTCTTTTCCTAAATTTATCTGGTCAGACGGAGCACTCAACAGGATGACGAACCCCGAAGTAGCGCTTCTGATGCTTTCGATTTTTATCGTGATGATATTGTTCG
>JACZVL010000025.1 GCA_022572685.1 Pseudomonadota bacterium | reverse complement strand
GCGCGCCCGCGCCCTCGTCCGCACCCTTTGCCGTCTCGCTCATGTTCTTCGCCCTTCCGGCGGAACCGGCGGCCAGTATCGGTCCGGCGCACCCGCCCCGCTGTCGATTCCGCGACCGGGAACGGCTGAAAAACGCCGTCGCCACGCCCTCGACGATAGGCCCGCCGGAGCCTGGATTCAAGCCGGAGCCAGGCGCGCAAGGCCCCCCCCCGCGGCCGCCCGGCATACGCCCCTAACAGCCATGTCGGAATTGCGCGGTGCCGTGTCGCAAACGGTTCGGCGGCGCGCTATGCTATCGGCCAAGCTGCGCGGCGGTCCGGGGGTGAAACTGGAGGCTGGATCGGGTAAGGGAGGCCGGGGGATGAAGACTCACGCTCGGGTGGTGGTGATCGGCGGCGGCGTGGTCGGCGTCGGCACGCTCTATCATCTGGCCAAGAAGGGCTGGCGCGACGTGGTCCTCTGCGAGCGCAGCGAACTCACCGCCGGCTCGACCTGGCACGCCGCCGGCCTGCTGCCGCTGTTCAACATGAGCTACAGCGTCGGCCAGATCCACAAGTACTCGGTCGAGCTCTACAAGACGCTGGAAGAGGAGACCGGCCAGCCGGTCGGCTTCTCCGTGGTCGGCAACCTGCGCCTGGCCACCAACCGGGACCGCATGGACGAGTACCGCCACTACGCCGGCACCGCGCGCACCATCGGCATCGAGGTCGAGTTCCTGACCCCAGGCGAGATCGAGGACCTGGTGCCGTTCTGCAATACCGAGGGCCTGGTCGGCGGCATCCTGCATCCCGACGACGGCTACATCCAGCCCGCCGACGTGACCATGGCCATGGCCAAGGGCGCCCGCGATAGGGGCGCGGAGATCTACCAGCACACCCCGGTGACCGGCATCACGCGAAAAGCCAACGGCGAGTGGCTGGTCGAGACCGCCAAGGGCGATATCACCTGCGAGCACGTGGTCTCGGCGACCGGCAACTACGCGCGCGAGACCGGGCGCATGGTCGGCCTCGAGATCCCCTCGATCCCGGTCCAGCACCAGTTCATCGTCACCGAGGCGCACCCGCTGCTCGAGCAGCGCAAGCAGGACGGCCTGCCCGAGATGCCGGTGCTGCGCGAGTCCGACGCCTCCTACTACCTGCGCGAGGAGCGCCAGGGCCTGCTGCTCGGCATCTACGAAAGGAACGCGCCGGCCTGCTTCGTCGACGGCGTGCCCGCGACCTTCGAGAAGGACCTGTTCCCCGGCGATCTCGACCGGCTCGAGCCGCACATCGAGGCGGCGATCGCCCGGGTGCCGATCTTCGGCGAGGCCGGGGTCAAGGAGGTCATCAACGGCCCGATCGCCTATACCCCGGACGGCAGCCCGCTGGTCGGGCCGGCCTGGGGGCTCAAGAACTTCTGGATCAACGAGGGCCACTCCTTCGGCATCACCGCGGCCGGCGGCGCCGGCTGGCAACTGGCCGAGTGGATCGTCGAGGGCCAGCCGACCATCGACATGCTCGGCGTCGACCCGCGCCGCTTCGGCGACTACGCCTCCAAGGCCTATCTCAAGACCAAGAACGAGGAGGCCTACGCCAACGTCTTCGTGATCCACTTCCACGACGAGGAGCGCGCCGCCGCCCGGCCGCTCAAGACCGCGCCCTGCTACGACCGCATGAAGGCGCTGGGCGCGGTGTTCGGCCAGAAATTCGGCTGGGAGCGGCCCAACTGGTTCGCGCCCCAAGGGGTGTCCCGGGAGGACCACTGGTCGTTCCGCCGCTCGCGTTATTTCGAGCACGTCGGCAACGAATGCCGGAACGTCCAGGAGAACGTCGGCCTGCTCGACATGACCGCGTTCTCCAAGTTCACCGTCACCGGTCCGGGCGCCGAGGCCTATCTGGACAAGCTGGTCGCCAACCGCATCCCCAAGAAGATCGGCCGGGTCAACCTGTGCCACGCCTTGAACGCCAACGGCGGGGTGAGCTGCGAGTTCACCATCATGCGCGACGGGCCGGAGGCCTTCTACCTGGTCTCGGCCGGCGCCCAGGAGCGCTACGACTGGGACACCCTGTGCAAGTCGGCGCCCGACGACGGCAGCGTGCGGCTCGACAGGATCACCACCCAGGTGGGCGTGCTGGTGGTCGCGGGGCCGAAGTCGCGCGAGCTCCTATCGCGGGTCACCGACGCCGAGCTGTCCAGCCAAGCCTTCCCCTGGCTGACCGGCAAGTCCGCCGACGTCGGCCTGGCGCCCTGCCGGCTGGTGCGGGTCAACTTCGTCGGCGAGCTGGGCTGGGAGATCCACCATCCGCTCGAGATGCAGAACCACATCTTCG
Source organism: Pseudomonadota bacterium (assembly GCA_022572685.1). Lineage (GTDB taxonomy): Bacteria > Pseudomonadota > Alphaproteobacteria > Kiloniellales > J153 > JACZVL01. The sequence goes on along the minus strand of JACZVL010000025.1, from coordinate 21,697 downwards.
ACGCGCTGATGGCGGCCGGCGAGGGCCTGGACTTCAAGCCCTTCGGCATCCGCGCCATGGACGCGCTCCGGATCGAGAAGTCCTACCGCCTGGTCGGCACCGAGCTGTCCATCGAGTACGCCGCCTTCGAGTCCGGCCTGCAGCGCTTCGTCCACCCCAACAAGGGCGACTTCATCGGCCGCGACGCCCTGGTCGCCTGGCAGCAGCGCGGCTTCGCCAACCAATTTGTGACGCTAGAGGTGGACGGGATCACCGATGCCGACGCGATCGGCAACGAGCCCCTGTTCAAGGACGGCGAGATGGTCGGCCGCGCCACCGCCGGCGGCTACGGCTGGCGGGTCGGCAAGAGCCTGGCGCTCGGCTTCGTGCGTCCGGAGTTGGCCGAAGCGGGCACGGAGTTGCAGATCGACGTGCTCGGCGCGATGAAGGTGGCCAAGGTCATCGCCGACAGCCCCTACGACCCGGACAACGAAAAGCTCAGGGGGTGAGCCGCGGATACCCGGCCGCCGCCCCTTGGACGGCGCGGCCGGCCTGCCTAAACTGCCAACAGAAATCGTTGCTCGGGGAATCACCATGACCAATGACCACGTGATCGTTTTCGCCGACGCCGACCCGCCGATGGTGCCGCTCATGGTCGGCGAACGGCTCGCGCGGGTCGAGGCGCTGGGCGCCTTCGCGGTCCATCAGGGCCGGGCCGCCGACGCCGCCGACTACGAGGCGCGCATCGCCGACGCCACGGCGATCATGATCGGCTGGGACCTGCCGGTCGAGGTCATGCGCAAGGCGCCCCGGCTCGAGGCGATCTCCTATCTCGGCACCGGCGCCGCCAACATGATCGACCTGCCGGAGGCCGCCGCGCGCGGCATCACGGTCTGTAACACGCCGGGCTACGGCGACAACGCGGTCGCCGAGCACGCCCTCGCCCTGCTGTTCGCGGTCGCGCGCGACATCCCGCGTCTCGACCGCACCCTGCGGACCGAGGGCTGGGACCAGCTCGGCCCCGGCTTCGAGTTGCGCGGCAAGACGCTCGGCCTGATCGGGCTGGGCGGCATCGGCTCGCGGGTGGCCGAACTCGCCGGCGCCCTGGGCATGGAGGTGCTGGCCTGGACCCGCAACCCCAGCCCCGAGCGCGCCCGGCGCAGCGGCGTCACCTTCGCGCCGCTGGAGGCCGTGCTCGGCCAGAGCGACGTGATATCGCTGCACCTGCTGCTGACGCCGGAGACCGAGAACCTGCTGGGCGCGGCCGAGCTCGACCGCATGAAGCCGGGCGCGGTCTTCATCAACACCGCGCGTGCCGAACTGGTCGACGAGGCGGCGCTGATCGAGCGCCTGCGTGACCGCCGCATCGCCGCCGCCGGGATCGACGTCTACCTGCAGGAGCCGCTGCCCCGCGATCATCCCCTGCTCGGCTTGGACAACGTGGTCGCCACCCCCCACATCGGCTTCAACACCCCCGAGGCGACGATGGCCATGGTCGACTTCGGGATCGACAACCTGGTGCGATACTTCGCGGGCGATCCGATCAACGTGATCACCGCCCCCGAGATTTGCAATATATCGGAGTAAACTCCTGATCCCCTACGCGTCATTGCTGAAATTTGCACCTATCGGATACTATTCCACATGACCTTACTACCGGTAAGTATATGATAATAAAAAAGTTTTAATGTTCCAGACCTATATTCGACCCGCGCGGACCCCCCTTGCGCTGGAGACACGGAGCAGGGCTCATGGCCTCTACGGGCGACAACTATGCCGGCGCCAGCCGGGACCAGCTGATCGAGGAAATCGAGACCCTGCGCGCGCGCGCGGAGCGGTTCTCGATGATCGTCGGTCTGGCCAAGGACGCCATCGTCTGTGTCGATAGCGCCGAGCGTATCGTGCTGTTCAACCGGGGCGCCGAGGAGGCCTTCGGTTACGACGCCGACGAGGTCCTGGGCCAGCCCCTCGCCATGCTGCTGCCGGCGCCGTCCCGGGACGGCCACCGGGCCCACCTCGAGGCCTTCCGGAACGGGGGCGGTCCGGCCCGTTTCATGGGCGAGCGCGCCGAGATCCGGGGCCGGCGCAAGGACGGCACGAGCTTCCCGGCGGAAGCCTCGATCTCCACCTTCACCTCGAACGACGAGACCTATTTCGCGGCGGTGCTCCACGACGTCTCCGAGCGCCAGGATTTCGAAGCGGCGATGCGTCAGACGGAAGCGGAATTGCACGCGCAACTGATCGAGCTCCGGGCCACGCGCGACCAGTTCGAGGCCCAGGGGGCCGAGCTGGCTGACCTCTGCGAGGACCTCGCCGCGACGCGCGATGCGGCGATCTACGCCAATCATGCGAAATCGGAGTTCCTGGCGCACATGAGCCACGAGATCCGCACCCCGCTCAACGCCATCCTCGGGTTCTCCGAGGTAATCGGCAGCGAACTCCTGGGGCCGGTCACGCCGCCCAAGTACCGCGAGTACGCCGGTGACATCCACGATTCCGGCGTCCATCTTCTCGAGCTCATCAACGACATCCTCGACTTGGCCAAGATCGAGGCGGGCAAGCTGGAGCTCCAGGACGGCGAGATCGATATCCCGCACGCGGTCGACGCCTCGCTCCGCTTCGTCAAGGAGCGCGCGCACGACGCCGGCATCGCGCTCACGACCGAAATCGACGCCGGCCTGCCGGTCCTGCGCGCCGATGAGCGCATGACCAAGCAGATGCTGATCAATCTGCTGACCAACGCGGTCAAGTTCACGCCGAACCGCGGCGAGATCGCCGTGCTCGCGACCCTGGACCGGCTCGGCGCCTTGCGTCTTGCGGTCCGCGACACCGGGGTCGGCATCGCCGCCGGGGACATCCCGAAGGTCCTGGAAAGCTTCGGTCAGGCCGACAATTCGCGCGCCGGGGTCAGCGAAGGCACGGGACTGGGCCTGCCGCTGGTCAAGTCCATGATCGAGATGCACGGCGGGAGCCTGGAAATCGAAAGCGAGATCGACGTCGGCACGACGGTCACGATCTGCTTTCCCTCGAACCGGCTCGCCCACGGCCAGGCCAAGAATGTCGCCTGAGGTAACCCTCGCCGCTCGCCCGCTCTAGCGCTCCCGTCCCGCCCGGTATTGCTGCCAGGCGATCTTGGCGCGTACCCCCAGGCCCAGGAACGGCCGCGGCAGGTTCGCGGCCGGGCGCGGCAGGGCCAGAAGGTGGCTCAACAGCTCGGAAGAGGCGCCGACCACGTAGTCGGCCAGGAGCGTGCCCGAATAGGTTCCCTTGGCGATCCCGACCCCGTTGTGGCAGACCGCGGCGGTGACGTTGTCGGCGAGGCGTCCGAAACAGGGCGCCGCGTTGCGCGACATGGTCAGCAGCAGGCTCTTGGTGCGGATCCGGCCCCGGGGCGTAGCGCAACACGATCTCGGCGCCGGTGTCGATTTCGGTCACCGGCGAATCCTCGAACAGGCGCGGGGTTCCCGGGCAGGCTGGCGGCCAGGCCGCGGACCAGCGCCGCCGGCTGGATCAGGATGCAGCCGGGCGTGTGGATGCCCTCGCGGTAGTAGCCGGTGCCGATCTCCGCCGCGAGCGCGGCGGCGTCGAGATCGCGGTACGGCGCGCCGAGCCGGTCGAGGGAGCGTCGGAAGCCGTCGAGGTCGCGCCGGCCCTTGTCCTCGACCGCGGCGTGGTATTTGCCGCGCTCGCCCCACTGGCAGTCGATGCCATGGCTCCGGACCAGGTCCCGCAGGGTGGCGATGGCGAAATCGTTGAGCCGCATCTCGGCCCGATCGCGCGCCAGGGCCCCGCCATGGCCGGCGGCCGCGAAGGAGTGGGGCAGGTCGATGATGAAGCCCGAGTTCCGGCCCGAGGCGCCATCGCCGACCCGCTGGGCATCGATCAGGGCGATCTCCCGCTCCGGCAGGTGCTGGGCGAGCCGGCGCGCGGCCGCCAGGCCGGCGAAACCGGCGCCGAGGATCACATGGTCGAAGCTCTGCGCGCCGGTCAGCGGCGTGGCCGGCGGCGGCAGGCTGAGGTACCAGCCGCAGGAATCGTCGTCGTTCGGAAGAATGCCGGCTTTCATGCCCACCTCCCCTCCCGGCTCCCCTTATAGCGAGTCCCGTTCAGGACCATGAAACGGCGCGGCCGTCAAACCTTGCGAAGCGAGACGGCGTGCCGTGGCAGGCGCGTTAACCGATTGTTAGCCCTTTTCATAGGCAAATAGCCTAACACCCGCTCCGCCCGGAAAACTGGTGTGTATCGGGCATTGGGAGGGGGTGGCGGGCGACAGCGTGAATTCCGGCGCAGGAGTCTGGAATCGGGTCGTGATCTGGAACTCTGTCTTCTTGATGACCGTCATCGACCTCCTGATCGTGGCGGTCGCCGGCTACGGCGTCGCCTTCTTCCTGCGCGCCAGAAGGCGCGCCGCCAAGCGCCATGCCATCCGTGGCATGGGCGCCATCATCGCCGGCTTGACGGTTATCGGTGGCTTCTTCTTCGCCGACCTCCTGATCATGCATGCTCTGCCGTTGTTCGTGCCGCGCGCCCGCGCCGTGGCGGTGATGATCGAGATGCACCTCAACTTTCACTGGCTGGCGTCGCTCGGGGGGATCGGCCTGATCGGGTTCGGACTGGTCGCCGCCACCCGTCAGATGTTCGCCCTGATCGACGGAATCGAGACCTCGGAGGCCCGCTCCCGGCACGAATTGGAGCTGCGCCAGGAAACCGAGGACGCCCTGCGCGAAAGCGAAGCGCGCCTGAAGCGAGCACAGCGTCAGGCCAAGCTGGGATATTGGCGCTGGTCCTTCGAGGAGGAGCGCCTGACCTACTGGTCGGAGGAGGCGACCGAGATAGGCCGCTATCCCGTGGGCGAGGGAGCTCTCGACTACGACTGCATGGTGCGGGCCTTTCATCCCGAGGACCGCGATCGGGCCCTGGCCGAGTACCAGGCTGCCGACGCCGAGCGGCGCGACTTTCGCCTCGAATACCGGGTCGTGAATGACGACGGCAAAATCCGCCACGTCCGCGAGATCGGCGAGATCGAATACGGCGCCGATGGCGCGCCGATCGCCCATGTCGGCACGGTTCAGGATATCACCGACCTGAAGGAGATCGAGGAGGCCCTGCGCAAGAGCGAGGCCAGCCTCGCCAACGCCCAGCGCATCGCGGGCCTCGGCCACTGGGACCTCGATCTCGGGACCGGGGAGCTGGTCTGGTCGCCCGAGGTGTTCCGCATTCTGCAGATCGCCGAGGAGGATTTCGACGGCACCTCCCAGGCCTACTACGACCGCCTCCACCCGAGCGACCGGGACTTCGTGCGGCGCCACATGGAAGCGGCCCGATACGAGGGGAAACCCTACGACATCGACCATCGCATCGTCCTGCCCAACGGCGAGCTGCGTTACCTGCACGAGCAGGCCGAGGTCATCTTCGACGAAGCTGGCAAGCCGGTGCGGATCAGCGGCACCACCCACGACATCACGGACCGGAAGCGGGCCGAGCAGGCCATGTGGCGAAGCGAGGCGCGCCTCGCCAACGCGCAGCGGATCGCTCAGCTCGGCAATTGGGACTGGAACATCGAGACCGACGAGGTCTGGTGGTCGGATGAGGTCTATCGGGTGTTCGGCATCGAGCCTGGCGGCGTGGTGGAGGGCTATGACAGCTTCCTCGCGGCCGTGCACGGGGACGACCGGGCCCGCTTCGAGGAGATCGTCGGCGGCGGGCTTCGGAACCGGACGCCCTTTGCCCTCGACCACCGGATCCTGCGGCCGAGCGGCGAGGTACGCTACGTACACCAGCAGGCGGAAGTGGTCTACGACGACGACGGCACGCCGATCCGCATGGCCGGCGTCGTTCATGACGTCAGCGAGCGGAAACGCACCGAGGAGGACCTGCGCAAATCCGAGGCGCGGTTCGCGGGCATCCTGGATATCGCGCCCGAGGCGATCATTTCGATCGACAGTGCGGGCCGTATCCAGATGTTCAACCAGGGCGCGGAGGCGATCTTCGGCTACGCCAGCGACGAAGTCCTCGAACAAAACCTGGATATCTTGCTGCCGGTAGAGCTGCGGACGCGCCATGTGGCGCTGGTCGAGGCCTTCAACCGGGCGCCGGAGGCGAGCCGCCTGATGAGCCGGCGCGCCGAGATCGTCGGCCTTCGCAAGGACGGCAGCCAGTTCCCGGCCGAGGCCTCGATCTCGAAGCTGGATCTGGGTGGCGAGATGCTGTTCACCGTGCTGCTGCGCGACATCACCGAGCGCAAGGAGGTGGAGAGAGCCGTCCTGAGAGGCAGGGAAGAGGCCGAGGTCGCGAACCGCGCCAAGTCCGAGTTCCTGGCCAACATGAGCCACGAACTGCGCACCCCGCTCAACGCGATCATCGGATTTGCCGAAATCATCATGGACGAGGTGCTGGGGCCGGTCGGCAACGAGAAGTATCGCGACTACGCCAAGGACATCAACGACTCGGGCCAGCATCTACTCGAGATCATCAACGACATCCTGGACCTCTCGAAGATCGAAACCGGTCAGGTCGCGCTGCGCGAGGAGGAGATCGACGTGCCCGAGGTCGTGCACGGCTGCCTGAAGCTGATCGGGGAGCGCGCGAAGTCCGCGGGCGTCGACCTGATCGCGGATTTCGACACCGAGACCTACCCGGTCCTGCTCGCCGACCGGCGCATGCTGAAGCAGATCCTGGTCAATCTTCTGTCCAATGCGGTGAAGTTTACGCCCCCGGGCGGCCGGGTCACGGTGAGCGCGCACTGCGACCCCGCGGCCGGATACACCCTGACGATCGCCGATACCGGTATCGGCATCGCGCCCGATGACATCCCCAAGGCGCTGGCGCGCTTCGAGCAGGTCGACGCGCGGCTCGACCGCCGCTTCGAGGGCACCGGGCTCGGCCTGCCACTCAGCAAGGCTCTCGTCGAACTGCACGGCGGGTCGCTCGAACTCGAAAGCGAGGTCTGCGTGGGCACGACGGTCACGATACGGTTCCCGGCCGCGCGCGTCGCGCCCCGCAAGGCGGCTACCCGCGCGGCAAGCTGAGGCGGCGCGCCGCCGGCGATTCTCTGGCCCCCTTGGCCGCTATCGGATCAATCATAGCCCCGCGGTGCGCGCGCGAAGATGCGCTGTACCATGGGCGCGAATTTCGCCAGCGGCAGGGTGTCGTAAGCGGGATCGAAGCAGTTCTGATCGTAGCGGGAACAGAATTCGGCGCAGGCTTCGAACTGGGGGTGGCCTCGGTACCGCTCGCGCGTGTCCCGGTCGCCGCCGAGGTGGTGCCAGTAGTAGTAGCCCTGGAACACGCCGTGATGCTTGACGATCCAGTGGTTAGCTTCGCTCACGTAGGGCCGCAGGATGGCGGCGGCGAGGTCGCCGTGGTTGTCCGGCGCCAGGGTATCGCCGATGTCGTGGAGCAGGGCGCAGACCACGGCCTCTTCGTCCTTGCCGTCGCGCAGCGTCCGGCTCGCGCTCTGCAGCGAATGCTGATAGCGGTCGATCTGGTAGCCCAGCTTGGGCCCCTCCAGGGTCTCGAGCATGGCCAGCACGTCGCCGGCCAGGCGGCCCTGGCGATGGTCGTTCCAGAGCCCCTCGAGGAACGCGTACTCCGCGCGCGTGCCGTCTTCCATGCGGGTGAAGCCGACGCTTTCCATGGTTGGGTTCTCCCTCTCTCGCGGGTCCTTGGTATCAGGCCCCGGCGCGCCGCCGCCGGCGGCGTCGATTGTCGTTGCCCGCCTTCCCGGCGTTGGGCGCCTTGGGCTCGGGCAGGGTCACCACGCCGGCCAGGCTGGGGAAGGACGCGGTGCTGTGGGGGATTCCCATGGCGGCCACGAAGTGCTCCTGGAAGCGCGGCTCGACCGCGGTTTCGATCTTCTCGACCCGGGTGATGACCCGCTCGATCTCGTCGCGCGCCCGCTGGTTCAAGAGCGCGATGCGCGCGCCGGTGCCCGCGGCGTTGCCGGCCGAGCCGACCTTGGCCAGGTCGCAGTCGGGGATCAGGCCGAGCACCATGGCGTAGGTCACGTCGATATGGCTGCCGAAGGCGCCGGCCAGCACGATGCGGTCGACCCGCTCCACGCCCAGGCGGTCCATCAGCAGTTGCGCCCCGGCGTAGAGCGCGGCCTTGGCGAGCTGGATCGCGCGCACGTCGTTCTGGGTGATGCGGATTTCCGGCGAACCTTCGTACAGCAGGTAGGAAAAGGTGCGGCCGTCGGCCTGGACCCGCGGACTCCGGTCGGCCATGGCGCCGTCGATGGTGCCGTCGGCGGCGAGCACGCCGGCCAGGAACATCTCGGCCAGCACCTCGATGATGCCCGAGCCGCAGATGCCGGTGATCCCGGTCTTGGCCGTCGCCTCGGCGAAGCCGTCCTGGTCCGACCAGAGCTCGCTGCCGATCACCCGGAACCGCGGCTCCAGGGTCTGCGGATCGATGCGCACCCGCTCGATGGCGCCCGGCGCGGCGCGCTGGCCGCCGGATATCTGGGCGCCCTCGAAGGCCGGGCCGGTCGGCGAGGAGCAGGCCAGCAGCCGATCCTTGTTGCCGAGTATGATCTCGGCGTTGGTGCCGACGTCGACCACCAGCATGATCTCCTCGGAGAGGTGCGGGCTCTCCGACAGGATCACCCCGGCGGCGTCGGCGCCGACGTGGCCGGCGATGCAGGGCAGCACGTAGACCCGGGCGTTGGGGTTGATCTGCTTCAGGTCGAGCTCGCTGGCCCAGAGCGTCATGCCGGAATTGGCGGCCAAAGCGAAGGGCGCGCCACCCAATTCGGTCGGGTCGATGCCGAGCAGCAGGTGGTGCATGACCGGGTTGCCGACGAAGGTGGCGTTGAGGATGTCCTGGCCCGCGACACCCGCTTCTTCGGCGACCTCCGCGATCAGCTGGTCGATCGCCTCGCGCACCACGATGGTCATCTCCCGATCGCCGCCCGGGTTCATCATGACGTAGGAGACCCGGCTCATCAGGTCCTCGCCGAAGCGGATCTGCGGGTTCATGGCGCCCGCGGAGGCGACGACCGCGCCGCTCGACAAATCGCAGAGGTGGGCGGCGATGGTGGTCGAGCCGACATCGACCGCGACCCCGTAGGCGCGGTCGTGGAAGCCCGGCCAGGCGGTGGTCAGGACCTGGCCGCGGTGGACCGCGGCGGTGATCTTCCAGCCGCCCTCGCGCAGCACCTTTTGCAGCATCTGGAGCACCCGGAGGTCGCATTCCAGGTCGGTCAGGCCCCACTGCGCCTCGAGCGCGGCCAGGACCCGTTCCAAATCGCCGCTCGGGTTGTGCATGTCGGGCTCGGCGACCTCGATGTAATGCAGGCGGATCGCCGGATCGAGCTCGATGTCGCGCGCCTCGGCGCGCTTGCGCACGAGCTGTTTGTGGACCTGGCTTTCGGCCGGCACGTCGATCACCAGATCGCCCAGGATGCGGCTCTGGCACGACAGGCGCTGGCCCGCCGCGATGCCCTTCTTCTGGTCGTAGCGGGCCTCGACCTGGTTGGCGCCGGAGATGTTCTCGGCCCGGCTGACGATGCCGTGCTTGGCGAACTCGCCGAACCCGGGCCGGACCTGGCAGCGGCCGCAGAGGCCGCGCCCGCCGCAGACCGAATCGATGTCCACGCCCAGGCTGCGCGCGGCCTCGAGCAGTGGCGTGCCGATCGGAAAACGGCCCCGCAGCCCCGAGGGCGTGAAGACGACGAGCGGGTCTTCGGCCACCGGTCCCGCTAGCTCCGGCGCCGGCGGCGGTCGCGGCGTGGACGCTCGCCCGAGCCGTCCTGGCCCGAGCCGTTCCGGATGGTGGTCGGCGTCGCCTCCCGGAATTTCTTGATCCAGCGGGCGCAGTTCGCGTCGACACCGGTCATGACGTCGGCCGCCATGATCGCGGTCATCTCCTCGGCATGCAACGGGTTCATGATCGCCGAGGTCATGCCGGCGCCCGCCGCCATGGCCAGGAAGGTGCCGTTGAGTATGTGCCGGTTGGGCAGGCCGAAGCTGATGTTGGAGGCGCCGCAGATGGTGTTGACGCCGAGCTCGTTGCGCAGGCGGCCGATCAGCCGCATCGCGGCGGCGCCGGCGGTGCCGAGCGCGCCGATCGGCATGACCAGCGGATCGACCACCACGTCGGCGGCCGGAATCCCGTAGTCGGCCGCCCGCTGGACGATCTTCTTGGCGACCTCGAAGCGCACGTCCGGGTCCTCGGAGATGCCGGTCTCGTCGTTCGAGATCGCGACCACGGCGGCGCCGTATTTCTTGACCAGCGGCAGCACCACCTCCAGACGCTCGTCCTCGCCGGTCACCGAATTGACCAGCGCCTTGCCCTGATAGACGCTCAACCCGCGCTCCAGGGCTTCGACGATCGAAGAGTCGATGGACAGGGGCACGTCGACCAGGGACTGCACCAGCTTGATGGTCTCGGCCAGGATCGCCGGCTCGTCGGCCAGCGGGATGCCGGCGTTGACGTCGAGCATATGGGCCCCGGCCGCGACCTGGGCCAGGGTGTCGGCCTCGACCGTGGTGTAGTCGCCGGCCGCCATCTCGGCGGCCAGGCGCTTGCGGCCGGTTGGATTGATGCGCTCGCCGATGACGCAGAAGGGGCGGTCGAAGCCGATCACCACCTCTTTGCTGTGCGAACTGACGAGTGTCTGGGTCATGATCGACGGTTCCTGGTATGAGCTTTGGCGATGCCGGTGGTTGATCGGAACAGATAGTCCGATGCGGCGTACTGTCAACCGGATCGCGCTATTTTACCGGCGTTCTTGACCGGAACTCAGGCCGCGTTACCACCGCGGATGTTGTGCTTGCGCTGGATCAGCTCCTTGGCGGTCTCGACGGTGACCGCCGCGTCGCGGCAATAGGCGTCGGCGCCGATCGCCTCGGCGAAGGCCTCGTTGAGCGGCGCGCCGCCGACCAGGACGATGTAGTCGTCGCGCATGCCCTTCTGCTTGAGGGTGTCGATCACGACCTTCATGTAGGGCATGGTCGTGGTCAGCAGCGCCGACATCCCGATGATGTCCGGCTTGTGCTCCTCGATCGCCTCCAGGTAGTTCTCGACGGCGTTGTTGATGCCGATGTTGATGACCTCGAAGCCGGCGCCTTCCATCATCATGGCGACCAGGTTCTTGCCGATGTCGTGGATGTCGCCCTTGACCGTGCCGATCACCATCTTGCCGACGCTCGGCGCCCCGGTCTCGGCCAGCAGCGGGCGCAGGATCTTCATGCCGCCCTTCATGGCGTTGGCGGCCAGCAGCACCTCGGGGACGAAGAGGATGCCGTCGCGGAAGTCGATGCCGACGATGCGCATGCCCGCGACCAGCGCCTTGGTCAGGACGTCGTAGGGCGTCCAGTCGCGCGCGAGCAGGATGTTGACGCTCTCCACGATCTCGTCCTTGAGGCCGTCGTAGAGGTCGTCGTGCATCTGCTGCACGAGCTCCTCGTCGTCGAGCGAGCCAAGATCGAGATCGTCCAGGTCGGACATCGCCAAGTCCTCTCAAACACAAAGACGCAGGCAGGGCCCGCGCTTTTCGCCAACTTCCTTACGCGAGCTACGAGGCTCGGCTTGATCGCTCGCGACGGAACCTGTCTGATACGCGACAACGCCATCGAATCCAAGGGTTTTCGGAGTTTTTACCAGGACCTTTGGTACCAGTTGGCACGCCAGTCCTAGCCTCGGGGTAACGCCGCACGGGGTCTTGCAGGGTCCGCGGAGAGGGCCGCGCCGGTTCCGTTGCCAGGGCCCGGATCCAGTGCTTAATTAAGCCACAGGAATCAGGGGGACATGACCGTGGGGCCTCGGTGAGCGCTGAACCCACAAAATCGCAGGCCGCAGGGCAGGCCCCAGGGCCGCTTGCCGTCGCCATCGTCGGCGCGGGCCCGAGCGGGTTCTATGCCGCCGCGGCGCTGCTCAAGGCGCTTCCCGGGGTCGAGATCGACATCATCGAGGCCCTGCCCACGCCCTTCGGCCTGATCCGCGGCGGGGTGGCGCCGGACCACCAAAGCACCAAGCGCGTCGCCCGCGCCTTCGCGCGCACCGCCCGCGACCCCCGGGTCCACTTCCACGGCAATGTCGAGCTCGACCGCGACCTCTCGCTCGCGGAGCTGCGCGCGGCCTACGACGCGGTGGTGCTGGCGGTCGGCATGGCGCGCGACCGGGACCTGGAGATTGCCGGCGCCGGGCTGGCCGGGGTGTTCGGCGCCGCCGCCTTCGTCGGCTGGTACAACGGCCACCCGGACTTCCGCGACCTCGATCCGGGCCTGGACACCGCGGCCGCCTGCGTTATCGGCAACGGCAATGTCGCGATCGACGTGGCCCGGGTCCTGGTCAAGACGGCGGAGGAGATGGCGGACAGCGACCTGGCCGATCACGCCGCCCGGGCGATCCAGGCGGCGCCGCTGCGCGATGTCTACCTGATCGGCCGGCGCGGACCGGTCCAGGCCAAGTTCACCAACAAGGAGCTGACCGAGATGGGCGCGCTGGCCGACTGTGCCGCCGTGGTCGACCCGGCGCTGCTGCCCGCCGAGGTGAGCGGCCCGATGCCGGAGCGCGACCGGCGCCTGGCGGAGAAGAACCTGGCGACCCTCAAGGGCTTCGCCGAAGCGGCGCCCAGCTCCGCCAAGGCCAAGCGCGTGCACTTCCTGTTCAACGCCAGGCCCGTCGCGGTGCTTGGCCCCGATGCGCTGCTTGGCCCCGATGCGGCGCTTGGGGAGGGGCGCTGTGCGGCGCTGCGCCTGGAGAAGACCCGCCTCGAGGATGGCCGGGCCGTGGGCACCGGCGCGTTCTTCGAAATCCCCTGCGGCCTGGTGGTCTCGGCAATCGGCTACCGCATGGCGCCGATCGAGGGCCTGGCCCTGGATTCGGCGACCGGCGGGATCGCCAACCGGGACGGCCGGGTCGACCCGGGCCTCTACGTGGCCGGCTGGGCCGGGCGCGCGCCGAGCGGGGTGATCGGCACCAACAAGGCCGACGGCGATCGGGTCGCCGGGCTGATCCAGGCCGATTTCCCCCAGGGGAGTGGCCCGGGTGGCGGCGCCAGCAAGCCGGGCCGCGACGCCTTGGTGGGCCTGCTCGCCGAGCGCGGGGTGCGCCGGGTCGACTTCGCGGACTGGGAGCGGATCGACGCCGCCGAGGTGGCCGCGGCCCCGCCCGGCGCCCCGCGGCGCAAACTGACCCGGATCGCCGACCTGCTGGCGGTCCTGGACGGGGACGACGACGGGGCCCCGGTCACGGGCGTGTGAGCAGATGTGACTCCCGAGGACGGTCGGAAGCTGGAATACTCTGAAATCTCAAGGGATCGAAAAAAATGGCTGCCCGATGATTTTTCGGGGGTGATTCATTTACTTCTGAGATGTAGTAATCATATACTTGGCGGCAGTAAGAGACATGAAGCGCAGGCGTATCCGAATTGTCGACCGCTCCGGCCGGCACGGCACTAATTCATTGATTTCGCAAGCGGTGGTCCGGGTAGCGCGCCCGGAGCCCCGTCCGGTGGAGGACTGAGGCCATGGAAGGCGCAGCGGCGTTGGAGCGCGGCCGCTCGGCGCGGCAGGAGCTGGACTCCGCCGTGGTCCGCTTCGCCGGCGACTCCGGCGATGGCATGCAGTTGACCGGCGGCTGCTTCACCATGGAGACCGCGCTCGAAGGCAACGACCTGGCAACCTATCCGGACTTCCCGGCCGAGATTCGGGCGCCGGCCGGGACCACCTTCGGGGTCTCCGCCTATCAGATCAATTTCGGTGCCACCGGCATCAAGACCGCCGGCGACATGGTCGACGTCCTGGTCGCCATGAACCCCGCGGCGCTCAAGGTCAACCTGGCCGACGTGCGCGGCGGCGGGCTGATCATCGCCGATACGGGCGCCTTCACCGAGAAGAACCTCCAGAGGGCCGGCTGCGACGACAACCCGCTGGACGACGGCACCCTGGCCAATTTCCGCGTCATCACCGTGGACATGTCCCAGCGCACCCTGGATGCGGTCAAGAGCGCGGGGCTGTCGAAGAGGGAGGCCCTGCGCTGCAAGAACATGTGGGCGCTGGGCCTCGCCTACTGGCTGTTCGAGCGCCGCCGCAAGACGACCGTGGATTGGCTCGAACAGAAGTTCGCGTCCCGGCCCGAGCTGGCCGCCGCCAACGTTGCGGCGCTCAACGCCGGCCATGCCTTCGGCGAGACCTCGGAGATGACCGGCTTGCTGGGCGCCTTCACCGTCCGCACCGCCGAGATTGCGCCCGGCCTGTACCGCAACGTCAACGGCACCGAGGCGATGTCCTGGGGCCTGGTCGCGGGCGCGGCGCTGGCCGAGCTGCCGCTGGTGTTCTGCTCCTATCCGATCACCCCGGCCTCGGGCATCCTCCATACCCTGGCCGGGCTCAAGGCCTACGGCGTCACCACCTTCCAGGCCGAGGACGAGATCGCGGCGGTGTGCGCGGCGATCGGCGCCTCCTATGCCGGAGCCTTGGGCGTGACGTCGAGCTCCGGACCGGGCATGTCGCTCAAGACCGAGGGCCTCGATCTGGCGATCTCCACGGAGTTGCCGCTGGTGGTGATCAATACCCAGCGCGCCGGCCCCTCGACCGGGATGCCGACCAAAACCGAGCAGGCGGACCTGCTGCAGGCGGTCTACGGCCGCCACGGCGACAGCGCGCTGGTGGTCCTGGCGGCGCGCTCGCCGGCCGACTGCTTCGAGGCGGCGATCGACGCCACGCGGCTGGCCATCAAGTACATGACCCCGGTGGTGCTGCTGAGCGACAACTACATCGCCAACGCCTCCGAGCCCTGGAACCTGCCGGACGTCGACAAGATGGCACGGTTTCCGGCCAGGTTTCGCGAGGACCCGAAGGACTTCCACCCCTTCGAGCGCGACCCCGCGACCCTGGCGCGGCCCTGGGCGGTTCCAGGCACGCCCGGGCTCGAGCACCGCATTGGCGGCCTGGAGCGCGACGCGGTCAGCGGCAACATCTCCTACGATCCGTCCAACCATCAGCGCATGACCGAATGGCGCGCCGCCAAAATCGCCGGAATCGCCAAGGACATTCCCGCGCAGACGATCGACCAAGGGCCCGACGGCGGCCCGATGGTGGTGGTCGGCTGGGGCTCGACCTATGGCCCGATCAGCCGCGCGGTCGGCAACCTGCTGAGCGAGGGTGTCCAGGTGTCCCACGTGCACCTGCGCCACATCTGGCCGCTGCCGCGCAACCTGGGTGAGCTTTTGGGCGGTTTCGAGCGGGTTCTGGTGCCGGAGATGAACATGGGACAGCTGGTGAAGCTGCTGCGCAGCGAGCTGCTGGTGCCCGCCGAAGGCCTCAACAAGGTCTCGGGCAAGCCGTTCATGATCGCCGAGATCGAGGCGGCGGTACGCGATCGCTTGGAGGACTGAGATGAACGTCGCGGCTCCGCTCCCGAACCTGAGCGCCAAGAAACTGGGGCCCAAGGACTACGCCTCCGACCAGGAGGTCCGCTGGTGCCCCGGCTGCGGCGACTACGCGATCCTCAAGGCGGTGGAAAAGACCCTGGCCGATATCCAGGCGGTCCCGGAAAACACCGTCTTCGTGTCCGGCATCGGCTGCGCCGCGCGCTTTCCCTATTACATCGCCAGCTACGGCTTCCACGGCATTCACGGCCGCGCGCCGGCGATCGCCACCGGCATCAAGCTGGCCAATCCGGAACTCGACGTCTGGGTCGTCTGCGGCGACGGCGATGCGCTCTCGATCGGCGGCAACCACTTGCTGCACGCGCTGCGGCGCAACGTCGATCTGCAGATCCTGCTGTTCAACAACGAGATCTACGGCCTGACCAAGGGCCAGTATTCGCCGACCTCGCGCCAGGGCACACGGTCGCCCTCGACTCCCAACGGCTCGATCGAGCTGCCGGTCTCGGCGGTGGCTTTCGCGCTGGGTTCGGGCGCGCGTTTCGTCGCCCGCTCCGTCGACACCCAGCAGAAGCACCTGCCCGGCGTGCTCAAGCGCGCCCACGCCTATCGGGGCGCCGCCTTCGTCGAGATCTTCCAGAACTGCATCGTCTACAACGACGGCGTGTTCGACGACTTCACCGACCGCAAGGTGGCGCCCGATGCCCAGGTCCACGTCGAGCACGGCACGCCGTTGATCTTCGGCAAGGCGCGGGACAAGGGCCTGAGGCTGGCGTCCGGCGGCCTCGCGCTCGAAGTCGTGCAGCTCGGCGAGAACGGCGTCACCGAAGCCGACGTGCTGGTCCACGACGAGACCAACCGCGCGCTCGCGGTCATGCTGGCGGCCATGGCGCCGCCGACGCATCCAATGGCGCTCGGCGTGCTCTACTGCCAGCCGGCGCCGAGCTTCGAGCGCCAGATGGCCGAAGGCGTCGCAAGCGCGGTGAAGAAGGCGGCCGAGGCCGGCTCGCAGGGCGATCTCAACGCGCTCCTGCGTAGCGGCCATACATGGCGCGTCGAGGAGTAACGGGGCGCGTCGAGGAGTAACGGGGCGCGTCGAGGCGTAACGGGGCGCGTCGAGGAGTAACGGCCGGCTTGTCCGGTCGTCCGCTCTGGCGAGGCTTGGGAGGCCGCTAGACGATCCGCTTTAAGAGGCTGCGGAACTGTTCCTGCTCTTCGGGCCCGAGCGGGGCCAGGATCTGGCCGTTGACCGCGGTGATTCCATCCAGCAGGCGGTCCGCCACGTCGTATCCTTCCGGCGTCAGTTCCAGGACCATTCGGCGCCGATCGGTGGTGTCGGGGGTGCGCGCGATATAGCCACGGTCGAAGAGCCGCCGGGTGACCCCCTGAATCGTCGCCGGGTCCATGGCCGTCAGGCGCCCCAGACGGTTCTGGGACAGCCGGCCCCGCTCCCGCAATCGGGCCAGCGCGAAGAACTGCGTCGGCGTGAAATGCTGATCGGCCAGAATGGTCATGAAGGTCGCCGAGGCCCGCTGGTGGGCGCGGCGGATCAGATGACCGATGGACTCGTCCAGGACGAAGTTTTCCCCCCCGTTGACGTATCCGGGGGTCGTTGTCTCGGTGATTCGTTGCACTTGTGTATGCCCCTGGTTTTTCAGGACAAACGCCTTGTCGTGCGCAGCGATTGTTTGATGAGCGTTGCCTGTTTCTTATCGCGACTGGTATTTTTAATAGTCCAGTAGCTTGCGAACCCAACGAAGGTTAACGCGGTTACTGTGGAAAGTCTATGCGTCAATTTGCGTCAGAAGCGGAATGTCTTCACCCGCCGCGAGAACCTCCGCGAACCAGCCCCCGGCGAGGCGTTCGTAGACGGCGGCGATGTCCGGCGCCAGCGGCCGGTCGTCGCCCAGGAAGGCGGCGCTCTCGCGGATACCGGCCAGGATTTCCCGGAGGCGTGGGCTGGTTTCCAGCGGTCGCCGCAGCTCGATGCCCTGGGCCGCGGCCAGGAGCTCGATGGCGACGATCTGGCCGCTGTTCCAAGCGATCTCCGCCAGCCGCCGCGCCGCGAAGGTCGACATGGAGACGTGGTCCTCCTGGTTGGCCGAGGTCGGCAGGCTGTCGACGCTGGCCGGGTGGGCCAGGCTCTTGTTCTCGCTGGCCAGCGCCGCCGCGGTGACCTGGGCGTTCATGAAACCCGAGTTGAGGCCCGGTTCGGCGACCAGGAAGGCGGGCAGGGCGCTCATATGGGCGTCGGTAAGCAGCGCGATGCGGCGCTCCGACAGCGCGCCGACCTCGGAGAGCGCGATGGCGATGGTGTCGGCGGCCATGGCGATGGGCTCGCCGTGAAAGTTGCCGCCGGACAGGATCTCGCCCCGCATCTCGCCCTCGGCCGCGAACACCAGCGGGTTGTCGGAGACCGCGTTGGCCTCGCGTTCGATCGTCGCCGCCGCCGCGCCGAGCAGGTCCAGGGCCGCGCCCATGACCTGGGGTTGGCAGCGCAGGGAGTAGGGGTCCTGGACCCGGTCGCAGTCCAGGTGCGAGGCGCGGATACCGCTGTCCATGAGCAGCCGCGCGAGCACCCGGGCGACCGCCTGCTGGCCGGGCTGGCCGCGGACTCGGTGGATGCGCGGGTCGAAGGGCACGTCGCTGCCGAGCGCCGCATCGACGCTGAGCGCGCCGGCCGCGAGCGCCGCGGCGAAGACGTCGAGCCCGGCGAACAGGCCGTCGAGCGCCAGCGCGGTGGACACCTGGGTCCCGTTCAGCAGCGCCAGGCCCTCCTTGGCGCCGAGCTCGATCGGCGCCAGGCCGATCTGCGCCAGCGCCGCCGCCGCGGGCAGGGTCTCGCCCCTCAGGCGCACCTCGCCTTCACCCAGCAGCACCGCGGCCAGATGGGCGAGCGGCGCGAGATCGCCCGAGGCGCCGACCGAGCCCTTGGCGGGCAGCAGCGGCAGGGCCCCGGCGTTGAGCAGGGCCAGGAGCGCCTCGATCGTCTCGCGCCGGATACCCGAGTAGCCCCGGGCGAGCGCGTTGATCTTGAGCAGCAGCACCAGCCGGGTGACCGGTTCCGAGAGCGGCGCGCCGAGCCCGGTGCAGTGGGACAGCACCAGGCGGCGCTGCAACTCGATGACTTGGCTGGCGTCGATGGTGGTGCCCGCCAGGCTGCCGAAGCCGGTGTTGATGCCGTAAACCGCATGGCCCTCCGCCAGCACCTTGGCGACGAGCTGGGCCGAGGCCTCGATGGCGCCGTGACAGGCGGGGTCGAGCGCGACCTCGCGGGGGCCCCGCCAGAAGGCGCGTAAGTCCGCCAGCTCCAGGGTTCCGGGTCTGAGTTGAAACGGCTGCGGCTCGGCCATGAACGCGCTCCCTGTTACGTAATCGACTCGCCTGAGTGTGTTTATCACCGAACCCGCGCGGCCAAAAGCGGCGCAGAATTGGCTCTACTCCGCAATCGCCGTTTGGATTAATCTGCGCGTATGGTGGCCATCGCGCCTTTGGATGCCGCGCTCGGCGCTTCGGTCGAGGGGGTCGATCTCGCGACCCCGCCGAGCGACGGGTTGATGCGCGCGTTGACGGCGGCGCTCTACCGGCACCGGGTCCTGGTCATCAAGCACCAGAAACTGGACCAAGAGAGCTATCTGCATTTCGGCCGGCAATGGGGCGAGCCGATTCCGCACGTGGCCGATCACATGCGCCTTCCGGGCTATCCCGAGTTGATGGGCGTCGGCAATACCGAGGACAAGGACCGGGCGGACTCGGTGCGTCTCGGCGCCGCGCTCTGGCATACCGATCAGTCCTACGAGAAGGTGCCGGCGAGCGCGACCATGCTGTACGCGATCATCGCGCCGAGGGCCGGTGGCGAGACCGGGTTCGCCGACACCGTGGCCGCTTACGATGCCTTGGACGACGAGACCAAGGCCCGGATCGACGGCTATGTCGTTTCGCACCTCTATGGTGCCGGCAAGCGGCGCGACGACGAGCATGAGCCGAGCCCGTTGATCACGCCGCGCCAGGTCGGACAGGTCCCACCGTGCAAACACCCCTTGGTGCTGCGCCACCCGGTGACCGGCCACAAGGCGCTCTACGGGGTCGGGCAGTCGGCCTACGCCATCGACGGATTGCCCGACGACGCGGCAACGCGGCTGCTTTGGGACTTGAAGGAGCACTGCATTCAGCCGCGCTTCCGCTATCACCACAAATACGAGGTCGGCGATCTGGTGATCTTCGACACCTTCTCGACCCTCCACGCCGCGACCCGGATCGGGATCGCGGATTCGGCCGGGGACGACAACGCGCGCCTCAACTGGCGCATCTCCGTGCGCGGCCTGCCCGGCGTCCACCGTCACCTGGCGGCATGAGGCCCCGGAGGCGTTGGCGGGTCGGCCGGAACCGGCGATAAGAGCCGCAAGCGGTCATCAAAGTCATTACGATTCAACGCATTGTTAACGCCCCGCTGCGATAACCAACATATTGCTAATTCCTTCACCGGGTCGATGAACAGAGCCGCGAAACGTCACCAACAGAAATTGGCGAGGAAGGCCGCCAAGAATAGGCGTGACCATCCGCCGCAACCGCCGGGGCAAGGCTTGGCGGGCGCCGCGGTGAATCCCATTTCGAGGCTGGTTCAGAATGCGACCCGGCTGCACCAAGCTGGACAGGTGCAAGAGGCGGAGACGATCTACCGTCAGGTTCTCGATATCGACCCGGATCACGCCGATGCCAATCACCTGCTGGGTATCTTGATGTTTCAGGTGGGCGACCATGCGCCGGCCGTAGACTTGATTTCCAGGGCCATCGCAACAGCTCCCGATAAGTTCCCGTATCACGGCAATCTTGGCGCCGCGCTCCAGCAACTGGGGCGGCTCGATGAGGCCGTCACCAGCTATCGCAAGGCTCTTGCCATCAAGCCCGACTACGCCGCGGCTCACAGCAACCTGGGACACCTGCTCGAAATAATGGGGCGGCCCGAGGAGGCCATCGCCAGTTGCCGCAAGGCCCTCGCCATCGAGCCCGGCTATGCCGCGGCTCACAACAACCTGGGAAACGCACTTAGGAATTTGGGACGGTCCGAGGAGGCCCTCGCCAGTTACCACAAGGCCCTCGCCATAACCCCCGATTGCGCCGAGGTGTACAACAACCTAGTGGTCTGCACCGTCTAATTTAAGTGGTTTTGCGTGCGCTAGGTTGAAGTGGTGGCGGATCGATGATTCGATGGCCTCCTGTTTCAACCGACGCGGTGGTGCATGATGTCACGGAAGATCTATGTGGTCGAGCTCTCGGGCGATGAGCGCGAACACCTCAAGTCAGTGATTTCCAAGGGCAAGACAGCAGCCAAAACGATCTTAAAGGCGCGCATTCTTCTCAAGTCCGACCAAGGCCCGTTGGGTGAAGCTTGGACGGATGATCGTATCTGCCAAGCCTTGGACAGCAACGAAAGCATGACCACCCGCGTGCGCCGCCAGTTGGTGGAAGAAGGGCTGACGGCGGTGCTCAGCCGCAAGAAGCGCGCGACCCCGCCGATTCAGCCGATCTTCGACGGCGAGGCCCAGGCGCGGCTGACCGCGCTGGCCTGCTCGGAGCCGCCAGCAGGGCACGCCCGCTGGAGCATCCGTCTGCTGGCCGACAAGGTGGTGGAGTTGAAGATCGTCGAACAGGTCCACTTCAACACGGTTGGACGGGCGCTTAAAAAAACCATCTCAAACCGCATCTGAGCAAATACTGGGTCATTCCGCCCAAATCGAACGCCGCCTTCGTCGCCGCGATGGAAGATGTTCTGGCCGTCTACACCCGCCCCCATGACGCCAATCGGCCGCTGGTTTGTCTCGACGAGACCTCCAAGCAACTCACCGCCGAAACCCGTGCGCCCCTGCCCATGGCGCCAGGGCGCACGGCGCGGCATGATTACGAATACAAGCGCAATGGCACCGCCAATCTGTTCATGCTGTTCGCGCCGCTGGAAGGCTGGCGTCACGTCACCCTCACCGCGCGGCGCACGGCCATCGATTACGCCCATGTGCTCAAGCAGTTGTGCGATGTCCATTTTCCCCAGGCCGAGGCCATCGTGCTGGTTCAGGACAACCTGAACACCCATGCGCCCTCGTCCCTCTATCAGGCATTCCCGCCCGCCGAAGCACGACGGATCGCCGGGCGCTTCGAGTGGCATTACACGCCAAAGCACGGCAGCTGGCTCAACATGGCGGAAGCCGAGTTGTCCGTCCTGGCCCGGCAATGTCTCGCCCGGCGCATCCCGGATGTCACAAAGAGGTGGTCCCCGAGAATCGGACAGCTGTGTTAGGTGGGATCCGACCTATTTGAGGAGGATCTCGGAACATGGCGAAGCGACGGAATTTCTCGGCGGCCTTCAAGGCGAAAGTGGCGCTTGAGGCC
>JACZVL010000204.1 GCA_022572685.1 Pseudomonadota bacterium | reverse complement strand
CGTCCAGGGACAACTTCGTCCACGGGCTGTTAACAGTGGGACATAAGTTTCCTGTCCTCCCCTTGACCGCAACCCTCAAGGAGGAGGACCCGATGAACACAGCCCATAATCTCGATCACGCCCGCGAGGCTCTCGACAGGGCGATCCACGACAGGGGGCGCGACCTCCCCCGCTTCGACCCCCTCGACATCAGCCCCTACGTCGCCATGTCGCTCCTGCAGAAGGCGATCCGGCGCGACCGGGTCGACCTCGCCCTCGGCAGCGCCGCGCGTCTCCTCGATATCTCCCCCGAGCGCCTCTGGCGCCGGCTCGCCGTCACCGCCTTCGAGGACCTGGGCGTGGCCGACCTGGACACCGTGGCCCTGGTCATGGCCGGATTGACCGGCAAGGTCTGGCGCGGCGCCCACGGCGGCGACTGGGCGGTCGCGAGCCTCCTCGTCGAGCGCATGTGCGCGGCCCCCAAGTGCCGGGCCGCCGATGACCTGGCCTACTATGTCTGCGAGCAGCATCCCAGCCTGGCGCAGGCCCGGGCCAGCCTGGCCCAGCTGCCGGCCGAGCAGCTGCTCGACCGCGCGGCATCGAGGGCCGCCCTGCCGGAGCGGGCCCTCGCCCTGTGGTATGCCGTGGGGACCGTCCGCTGCCGTTCCACCGTGCTCCCGAGACGCAGCAGCGACCCCCAGGCTGCCTTCGACGGCCTGTGCGAGCGGGGCTAAGGATGCGCGCGACCGCGCCTTGCTGTTGAATGGATTTGCGGGCGGCTTCCGGCGCTCGGAGCTGGTCGGGATCGACCGCGGCGACATCGAGACCGTGCGCCAGGGCATCGTGGTCCACATCCGGCGCTCCAAGACCGACCAGGAGGGTGTGGGGCGGAGGGTGGGCATCCCCCACGGCCGCACCCGCTGGTGTCCCGTGACGGCGCTGAACGACTGGCTGGAGCGCTCGGGGATCGAGGATGGCCCCGTGTTTCGCCGGGTCGATCGCCACGGCAGGCTGATCGACGGGCGGCTCTCCGGCGCGGTCGTGTCCCTGGTCATCAAGGCGCGCGTGGCCGCGGTCGGTCTCGACCCGGACGAATACTCGGGCCACAGCCTGCGGGCTGGGCTCGCCACCAGCGCGGCGGCGAGCGGCGTCTCGTCATGGAAGATCAGGCAGCAGACCGGCCACGCCTCCGACGCCATGCTCGCCCGCTACATCCGCGACGGCGAGATGTTCGTCGACAACGCGGCGGGGGCGCTGGGCCCGGGTCCTAAGCCTGTTTCGTACGATCACGGGTAGAAGTCATAGGGCATCACGCATGCCCCGACCTTACCCCGATTCGGTCAAACGCGAGGATTTCTGCGGCGGACGGGATTTTCAGAAGGTACAGGGCCCGGGTTTCGTCCGTTTCTCGGTTGCGCGTCATGCTTGCTATCCGCTGCGATTGGCCGCCTGAGCGAATTCCAAGATCTTGTCCATCGTCACATGGGGCGCGAAATCCATGGCCCGAAGGGTGCCGTTTTCGTCGATCAGGAAATAAATGTCGGGATAGCCCTGCGGATCATAGGTATAGCTTGCCACCAGCGACGCATCGCCCCACAGCCAGTTCGGCGAGCGGGGGACCGAGCTCGCGTATTGCCTGGCGAACTCCTCGGCCGTCGGACCCGGGTAGCCGAGGTTATTGTAGAGCTGGAGTTGGATGATCTGAACTCCGGCCAGCTTCAGTTGATCGATGACCCCGGCGACGGCCATTGTCCCGACCTGGCAGGTCGGACACCAACTGGCATAGAACCAGAGCATCACCGGCCGACCGCGGAAGTCGGACAACTGGTACTCGGAACCATCCACGGTCGTGAAGGCGATATCCGGCGCCAATGCCCCGACCTTCGCGGCAGTTTGGATCTGCGCGTGCGCCGTGGAGTCAGAGGGCGAAGTGAGGCTGTCGATCGGGATCATTGTGGCGTAGGCGGCGAAGACGATCATCGCGAAGGCCGCGATGCTTCGCCCAAAAAGCAGAACGCGCTGGGAGCGTGTCATTCTTCTTTCCTCTTCAACCTGTCGGTATTCCTCGATCATCGGGACCGGGCCTCTTCCGTGGTTGGGGCATCGCCGGAGGTGCGCCCGCCGGGAAGGGCACAGCTACCCAGGATGTTTCTCGCGGAGAGGCGCAGTGAAACCAGCAATAGAATTAGCGCAAATCCCAGGATTTCGAGCTCGTAGGTGGCGAAGAATCCCTGAATTTGGCCGGTGAGGCCGAAAATCTGGGGCGTGGACGCACCCAGGATCGCCAGAAGGGAAGGCACGACCGGCGTGCAGCAGATGGTGGCCGGCAAAAAGCTGGAGAGCACACCGGCCAGACTGAGGCCCCCCCTGCGTCGCCGGATCGAGGCCCGGAAGGCGTAGATGTTGAGGGTCAGGGCCAGGCTGAGCAGCGCGGCGAGCGCGAGTGAAAAGAACAGCAACTCGGCGGTGAGGTAACGCAGCGAGATCAGCCCGACGACCCCGCCGGTGTAGACGGCCGGCAAAGTGAACACGTAGGCCGTCAGCGCCAGCGCGAAGAGCCCGAGGGCGAGATAGCGATAGGGCCGGGTCTGAAGAACCAAGCCAACCGCGCCGATCGAGTTGGTCCCGAAATCCCGCATGGTGTCTTCCTCGCTGGACTGCTTGCTCGGATAGGTCTGCCCGGTCTCGCCATCACTTGCCCGGAGATAGGGGGCGCCGATGTGGCGCCGACGGCCAGGTGGCGTCGGCAGTGGGGCTTTCGATGTGCCGTTCGGCATCGACGATCAGCCGGCAATCGGTGCGCAATTCGCCGCCGCCGGACGCCTTCACTGTGTCTTTGTGGTCGGCTGCCCCACTCCGACGCCGCGTGGATCGTGAGAAACGGGCCGAAACCGGTGATGGGCTTGATGCGACCCTTGGGCGACAGGACCGTCATGATTTGCTGCGCGCAACCGACGCCGGGCCCAGAATCCAACGGCCAGCGCGGCGGCGCCCGCGGCCAGCCAGGCGAGACCGCCCTCGGACAGCCACGCCCCTATGCCGCTCAGCGTCAAGGCGCCGGTCACGAAGAGCAAGACCCCGCCGCAACAGACGACGTGGGCGAGCATCATGCCAGGCATGCCGCCGCGCTTGGGCGCATCGGGTTCATCATTCATCTCGTTTCTCCTCGTTCGACCCCGCGAGGGGCGGTCAGGGGCGGTCGCACGCCCCGTATTCTTTCCAAATTTCCACCACTCAATCCGCCGAAATTCCTGGCGCATGTTCGTTGCCGCCGTCCCGTATCCCTTCGGTTCTTGCAGCCCAATTGCGATCAAGCAAAGTGGAAGCGATGCGGCGCCAGGCGACCCAAGCTGAAACAGCGACGAGCGCCGTCAGCAGGCCGTAAAGCGTGGTCTGACCCGTCGGCCCAACAAACCAGCTTTGCAGCGCGCTGGACAGGCGCCCTCCCATCACGATCGTGCTCTCTTGAGCGGGCAGCTCCAGCGGGATAACCGCGTAGGCCCAGAAATAGACGACGTAAAGGCCCGCTAGAAAAAGGAGCACGCCGCTGGCGCGGTTGACATATTGCAGGAGGCTTCCCATCACGGCGGCGAGGCCGCTGCGCGAGAGCGCGGCGCCGACCGCGAGCGCCGTGAGAATCGTTCCCATTCCGAGGGCGTAGGCGGCGAAGCTGAAAGCGCTCGCGACTATGCCACCGGAGATCGTGGTTCCCGTCACCGTGAGGAAGAGTGGCAGCGTGCAGGACAGAGACGCAACACCATACCCAATGCCAAATATGAAATCGCCCCGCAAACCGTTCCCGGAAGCGACGGGCTTCGCCATCGGGAGGTGGATCCGGACGGCTCGGCCGGCAAGAACGGCGACGCCCATCGCGGTGAGCATCAATCCGATGACGAGGCCGGCCCAGGGTAGCGCGACAGTCAGCCAGAAGGCGCCAAGCGAAACCGCGCCCCCGGCAATACCAAACACAACCACGAATCCGCCGGTGGTCGCGGCGCCGACGGCGAACGCGCGAAGGAGAGCGTCGTTGGTGTCCGAGACCGCACTCCCGTCCGCCCCGAGCCTGCGTGCGAGATAGGCGGGCAAGAGGGCAAATCCGCAGGGGTTCGCCGTGGCAACCGCTCCGAGCAGGAACGGGAAGGCGAGCTCGCCGATCATCCGGAGCCTCCCGTCCGGCCCCTCGCGCTCGTCGAGGCGTTCCACTCGCACCCAATCGCGACTTCTCTTCGGACGCCCACACTCCGGCTCGCCGCATCTCCTGCCAGGGCAGGAAGCCCGAACGGGTCGGCGTTCTCCGTCATCTCCTGGCGCTCCACATTGCGCACGCGCCGCCTTCCGTTTGCAATGTCACGATCTCAACGCCGGGCCGGGACCGGCCAAATCATGCGCTACCATTAAGACGAATCCGCCACACCGTGGCTGGTCGTTCATTCTGGGTTGGTGACGCTGGGCTTCGAGTCGGCGCGCCGGACCTCGATCGCCGGAGTCGCATCGACACCGCTGGATTTCGGCCGGCGCCAAAGGTAAACGCCACCAGCACCGAACACTAATGCCAGCGCCAGCCAGGTCAGACCGCCGTCAAATAACCATGCGCCAAGCCCGCTCAAGGCCCCAGCGGCCAAGAGTGGGAGCCCGACGCAGCAAACGACCATGCCGAGCCCCAGGCCGACCATAGCGCCGGTCTTGGGTCCATCGGGTTTCTTGTCCATCACGTCCTCCTCACCCCGCACAGCAGGAAAGTTTCGTCACGTCCTTCTCGAAGGTCTGGGCGGCGAGCTTCAGCCCCTCCACCGTCGTCAGGTAGGGAAAGATCATATCGGCGAGATCGCGCACCGTGAGGCCCTGCTTGATCGCCAGGGCCGCGGTCTGGATGCTGTCCGCGCCCTCGGGCGCCAGGATGTGGGCGCCGAGCAGCCGGTCGGAGCCTTGCTCGGCCACCAGCTTGATGAGGCCCCGCGTGTCGCGCGCCGCCAGCGCCCGGGGCAGGTACGATAAGGGCAGGACGGATGCCTTCACCGAAAGCCCTTCGTCGCGGGCCGCCGCTTCGGTGAGGCCCACGCCGGCCACCTGCGGGTCCGTAAAGACGACCGCCGGCATGGCGGTCGAGTCGTAGACGAGGGCATTGCCGTTCAGGGCGTTTTCGGCGGCCAGCTTGGCACCATAGGCGGCCATGTAGACGAACTGGTGCCGGCCGGTCACATCGCCGGTGGCATAGATATTGGGATTGGTGGTTTGAAGGTGATCGTTGACCCGAATACCGCCATTCGCCGTCAGTTCGATGCCAACATCCTGCAAGCCCAGTTCCGACGTGTTGGGTCGCCGGCCGGTACTGATCAGGACCCGCTCAGCCTCGATAGTCTCCGCGGATCCGGCCACATCGAAGTCGAGGGCAACGCCTCGCTCGGTGCGGCGGACTTCCTTGTAGGAAATCCCGTCACGTAGGGTGATGCCTTCTTCGCGGAAGTAGCCGGCCAGTGCCCCGCTGATTTCGGGTTCGGTGTCCGGTAACAGGCGG
>JACZVL010000203.1:440-5562 GCA_022572685.1 Pseudomonadota bacterium | reverse complement strand
AACTGGGCCGGACGCAGGCATGAAGTGCTGGGCCAGGATCAGGATGTCGTGAGGCGTCGGCGTCACCTCGGCAACGCGGCGGCAGACGTTCCCGCACGACCCCCCCCTTGTGGCGGCGGAACTGGAAGCTGTTGGTGGGGGTCAGGCGCGGCGGCTCGACCGGGCCGCCTCCGAAATCCTACTGCTAGTCGATAATGTGGTGGACGGGGGCCTTCTCCATCGCCCATTCCCCGGATTCCGGATGGTAGCGGGATAAGGTGAAGCAGTGCCAATCGGTGTCATCCAGCTTCGGATGATCGGCCCGATAGTAATACCCCGGCCACCGCGTTTCCTTCCGGAACAACGTGTGCTGGGTCACGCACTCCGAGGCCAGGACCCGGTGCTGAAGCTCCCACGCCCTCATAAGCTGATGAAGGTCTTCGGCCCCGAGATGGGGGAGGTCTTCCTGCAGCATGCTCAGCAACTCCAGCCCGCGGGTGAGCATCGGTTCGTTGGTCAAGTAGTTGGTGCTGGTGCCGCCGACGTATTCGTCCATGATCTTCTCGAGGCGCTGAAGACCATGAATCGGCAAGAGATAGCTCGGCGATACGGTCCCGGCGACGATCTCGTTGCGGCCGACCCGGTAGTTCTCCATGGGCTGGTAAACCGTCGTCTTGAGATCTTCGACCTCCGCCTCATCGAGCCGAGGCTGGTCGTTACCCAGGTCGTTCACGTACCTGACCGCGGCCTTCCCGGCGAGACGGCCTTCGGTGAAGGAGCCCGACGAGAACTTGTGGGCGCTGCCGCCGATGGTGTCGCCGGCGCCGAACAGTCCCTCGACGGTCATCATCCGGTTGTAACCCCACTGGTAGTCCGACGGTGCGTAGTCCTCCGGACCGCTCGCCCAGGCGCCCGAACAGGTGGCGTGGGAGCCCATGACGTAGGGCTCGGACATGATCAGCTCGGGATTGGTTTCCTTGGGATCGATGTTCTGCGACGCCCAGACGACCGCCTGCCCGATGGTCATGCCCAGGAAGTTCTCCCAGCCAACCGTCTCCAAGTGCGGATCGGCGAAGGCCTCCTTCGTCACCATGCGGATGGGGCCTCTGCCGGCCTTGATCTCCTGTAGAAAGGCGTGGTTCCGCAGGCAGGTCGGCACCGGCTGATGTTCTACGTAATCCCCGACCAGTTGCTTGATCGAGTCGTACCAGGTGGCCTCGTAATCGTCCCCATAGGCGTTTTCGGTGTAAGTCTTGAGATGCAGGAAGTAGGCGCCGACCGGACCATAGCCGTCCTTGAATCTGGTGAGGACGATCCGGTTCTCCATCTGCGTCATCTTGGCGCCGACTAGAATCGGCAGCGCGTAGGCGGAGGCGCTGCTCCACGGGGCATACCAGGTCCGCCCCATGCCCTCTCCGACCGAGTGGGGCTTGAAGATGTGCGACGCGCCACCGGCGGTTACGATCACCGCCTTGGCCCGGAATACGTAGAAATTCCCGTCACGGACGCTGAAGCCGACGGCCCCGGCGACCCTGTTGGGCCGCGTCTTGTCCATCAGCAGGTGGGTCACCATGATCCGGTTGTAGACCTTGGTGGCGGCCTTGCGGGCGGCCTCGGCGATGATCGGCTTGTAGCTCTCGCCGTGGATCATGATCTGCCATTTGCCCTCGCGCAGGTACCTGCCGGTTTTCTCGTCCTTCATGATCGGCAGGCCCCACTCCTCGAACATGTGCACCGAGGAGTCGACATGACGGGCGATGTCGTAGCCCAGATCCTCCCGCACCAGACCCATGAGGTCGTTCCGCGCGTAGCGGACATGGTCCTCGGGCTGGTTCTCGCCCCACTGCATGCCCATGTAGCAGTTGATTGCGTACAGGCCTTGAGCGACGGCGCCGCTGCGCTCGATGTTCGCCTTCTCGACGATGACAACCTTAAGGTCGCGCCCCCAGTACCTGGATTCGTACGCCGCCCCGCACCCGCCAAAGCCGCCGCCGATGACGAGGATATCCGAATCCACGAACACCGTTTTTCTGGATGTGAACAGACCCATTATTTCAATCTTTCCTCATTTTCCCGTGGAGGCAGCGTGGGCAGCGCCGCGATGTGGAGTGCCTCGGGTTCGTGCGCGAGTTCCTGGGCCTTCAGGGCATCCGGGCTGGGCGCCGGGTAATCGGACGGTGACTTGATCGAACCCCAGGGCGTGGTCCTGATCGGGGAAACGAAGTTCTTCTCGCGCCCGTCCCGGAACTTGATCTTCCAGGAGATGGTTCCCTTCTCCTCCTCCCTGCGCACCCGGACGCTGTGGCCCAGGGGGGCGAAGTCGGCGTAGCCGCGCACGTCTATCGCATGCTGCGGACACGCCTTCACGCAGGAGTAGCACTCCCAGCACATATTGGGCTCGATGTTGTAGGCACGCCGGTAGACGGGGTCGATATGCATGATGTCGGACGGGCAGATGTCCACGCACTGGCCGCAGCCGTCGCAACGCGTCATATAAACGAAAGTAGGCATGAGATTACGTTTCTCCTCCGGGGCTTTCGGCGGGGGCCGGCAGGTTGCTCGAACCGTTCGCCTCCTCCACCCTATTCTGGAAGGCCGCTGCGGGCTTGTAGAACATATGAGAGAACTTGGACCAGGGAATCGACACGAAGAGCACCGTCGTGGCGAGGATGTACAGAGCCAGGAACACGTTGGTCCACGCGGTGTTGCCCGTCGCCTGCGCGAACTCCCATGCCAGGCCCAGCGTCACGCTCACCAGAAGCGAGACGACGAACAAATCGGCGCGCATCAGGCGGAACGGCGAATTGCCCTCGTAGGCGACGTCGACCCTGAGGAAGAACCAGAACCAGTAGCCGCCGACCAGGACCATCAGGGCCCCGATGTTCCACAGCACCGGCAGGAGGGCGGGCGCGGGCGTGTCGGGAGTCGGGTACGAGAACACCATGATGACGGTTGTGATGATGTACGCCAGGAAGCCGTAGAAGGTCAGGAGGTGCGCGATCCTGCGCTTCACCTTGCAGAACTCGCCGGACGTCAGGACCTCCACCACGGCGGTCCGGATCGCCAAGGACGTCATCTCCCCGCCGCCGAGCCGCCGCGTCGCTTTATCCTTCGAATTCCGCCACGCGCGGAAGAAGTACGTGGCGCTCTTCTTGTGATACATGTCGAACAGCGTGCCACCCGCGACCATCAGTATCATGACCACGATGTAGGTCTGCATGACGGTGGGTGGTATGAACGCCGAAAGCTCGGCGAAGGGATTGCTGGTGAACATTAAATTACCCCAGTGTTAGCCAGTGATTCCGACGTTCCCCAAATGACATCCAAGTTGGTGAAAATCAGTCGTCCCGGCCGGGCGCGGCAGCACCGCGATTTCGTCGCGGCCGCGCTTCCGCGCCCGAACGCGGGCGGTCTGGCCCTCGCCGTAGGCGCCCGCGGCGGTCTCGGCGGCCTCGGTGCTTTCGAAGCCGAAGATCGCCCGGCCGTCGGGCGACCGCACGTCATAGCAACAGGTCTCGGTCATCGCACGGCCATTAAATCAGGTCGGCGGGCGGGCCGCCCCCCCTTTGCTAGCTCTTGCCTGGCCGTCGTAATAGGCCTGGAGCACCTCGATCACTTCGGGGCGGCTGAATTCCGGGGGCACCTCTTCGCCGTTGGCGAACATCTCGCGCAGCCGCGTGCCGGAGATGCTCAGCCGGTCCTCCTCGCCGTGCGGGCAGGTGCGGCCCGTGGCCATGCCGCCGCACTTGTAGCAATGGAATGTGACGTCGATCTTGAGCGCCTGGGTCTTCAGGCTGCCCTCCGGGATCTCGTCGAAGATGCGGTGCGCGTCGAAGGGGCCGTAGAAGTCGCCGACGCCGGCGTGGTCGCGGCCCACCACCAGGTGCGAGCAGCCGAAGTTCTGCCGGAACAGGGCGTGCAGCAGCGCCTCGCGCGGGCCGGCGTAGCGCATCTCGATGGGGTAGCCGGCCTGGATCACCGTGCCCGGCAGGAAGTAGTGCGCGACCAGGGTGTCGATCGCCGCAACGCGCACCTCGGCCGGGATGTCGCCGGGCTTGAGCGCGCCCAGGACCTGGTGGATCAGCACCCCGTCGCAGACCTCGACCGCGATCTTGGCCAGGTGCTCGTGGCTGCGGTGCATGGGGTTGCGGGTCTGAAATGCCGCGACCCGCGACCAGCCCAGCTCCTGGAACCGGGCGCGGGTCTCGGCGGGTCGCTGGTAGAGGCCCTTGTAGGTCTCCGGGAAGTGGCCTTCGGACAGCACCACGACCCGGCCGCCCAGGTTGACCGGACCCTGCTCCATGACCTTCCGCACGCCGGGGTGGGCGGTGTCGGTGGTGCGGTAGACCTGGGCGCACTCGAGCTCCCTGTCGGCCGCGTACTTTTCGCTCACCGTGATGACGCCGAGGATGTCCCCGGTCGCGGCGTCCGTGAGCGCCGCCTCCGCGCCTTCGCGGATGCCGCCGGCCACCTCCCGCTCCGCCGAGAGCGTGATCGGGATCGGCCAGAACAGGCCGTCGGCGAGCCGCATATCGACGCAGGCGCCGCGCCAGTCGGCCGCGCCCATGAAGCCCTCGAGCGGGGTGTAGGCGCCCATGCCGAGCATGAACAAATCGGAGACCTCCCGGCTCGACAGCGGAATCTGGGGCAGGGTCTCGGCGCGCCGGCGCGCCGCCGCGCGCTCGGCCTCGGGCAGCAGCAGGGGCTGGACCCGATCCGAGCCATGCGGCGCCACCAGTTTCGACATGTCTCCTCCCTGACGTCTTTCGCGCGCGGCCCGGCGGACCCGCCACATCCCGATTTCGCTCCTTCATAACAGAGCGGCCGCCACGGGGGACAGCCCAAACTTCACAGAATTTGAATATGTTGCGGCGGTTGACTATGAAGTGGCGCTAACGCGGCCCCCCGGACGGCGGCGATAGCGGCCGCAAAGCCCCAAAACGCGCGGGATGGCTTACCGGGATCGGGGGCGCCAGGGTACCATTCCGCGCAGTGGAACAGGGACCCTTGGCGACGGCCGGTCCGCCGGCATCGTAGGGTACGGCCAGGCTCTACGATGCAACAGGCGCTTCCTTTCGAAAAGCACCCGAACAGAAGCATGCAAGGAGGCACGCGCGGTCAGCCGAAATTCAACCACAGCAAC
>JACZVL010000203.1:0-432 GCA_022572685.1 Pseudomonadota bacterium | reverse complement strand
TTCGAAACACACCCGAACAGAAACATGCAAGGGGGCGCGCGCGCCCGGTCAGCCGAAATTCATCCACAGCAACTGTTCGGAGGAGCGCAGCTCGCGCAGGGCGCCGATCAGGAACGCCGGGTCCCGGGCCTCGATGGCGCGGTCGATGGTGGCGACGCTTTTGAAGGAACCCTCGATCAGGCGCTGGAACTGCGGGTCGCCCGCGATCTTCTCGGACGGGCCGGCCGCGATGTCCTCCAAGGCCCGGCGCAGCGTCCGGGCCTGCTCGGCGAGCGCCGCGAGGATCCGCGGGTCGGCCATGTCGGGCGGGTCGCGGCGATACACCCACATCGTTTCCAGGGCCGCCGAGAAGCTATCCATCCGGTCGGAGAAGGTCACGATCCCGTTGCGCCGGCGTAATTCGCTCAGGGCGGCGCGGATCGGCGCGAGGGC
>JACZVL010000202.1 GCA_022572685.1 Pseudomonadota bacterium | reverse complement strand
ACGGCCCCTTGTTTCGCCGGCCTCCGCCGCTCGCGCCCGAAGCCCCCCCGCGCGCGTTGGACTTGACGAGGCACCACATAGTCCAGCATATTCTGAGCCGATTTCAAACCGAATTATTCCAATGGCCCACAAATGGTCTTAATTGGGCCTGAAAGGATCGAGATGAGCGAGGCCAAGACGCGACGGGCGGAAACCGACACTTCGCTGCCGGCGGCGGTCACGGTCGGCTCGGCGGCGATCGCCGTGCGCCTGCGTCAGGCGATCCTGGACGGCAAGTACGCCGACGGCGAACGCCTGCCGGCGGAGCGCGACCTGGCCCGGCACTTCGAGGCCTCGCGCAGCACGGTGCGCGAGGCCCTGCGGCGCCTCGAGGAAAACCACCTGGTGACCCGGCGCGTCGGCAGCGGCACCTTCGTCAACCACCGGCCGGCGCTCGATCAGAGCGATATCGCCGAGATGACCAGCCCGATCGAGCTGATCGAGGTGCGCCTGGCGATCGAACCGCAGATGGCGCGCCTGGTGGTGGTCAACGCCACCCAGCGCGACCTGGAACGCATGGGCGAGGCGCTCAAGCGGGTCGAATCCTGCGGCGACGACCGCGAGCACTTCTCCCGCGCCGACGAGCAGTTCCACCTGATGCTGGCGGAGTGCACGCGCAACCCGATGATGGTCTGGCTGTACCGCCAGATCAACGACGTGCGCAGCCACGCGCTCTGGGACGGCATGAAGGACAAGATTCTGACCGCCACGCGCATCGTCGAATACAACCGGCAACATCGCGAACTCTACGAGGCCCTGTGCAGCCGGGACGTGGATGCGGCGGTGCGGATCATCGCCGCCCACCTGGATAAGGCAAGATGCGACCTGCTGGGGGCGGACGTGCCGTAAGGCGGCGCCTGCTTCCTGCCAGGAAAGCTTGTTGCACTTGCGGATACCCGCGTGTAGCCTGCGGGCAACGGGAATCTTCCCACCGTGGCGCGGGCGCGGTGGCGAGGGAGGCGGTATCGGGGCCGGAACGACGAGGCGAAACAGCCAACCGGTCCAAGGGAACGATGCTGAATTCTGGGGGTGTGTGGGACATGCCGACAAGGGACTTAGCACTAGGTCCGCTCATCGGACACCTGCGCGAAGCGGCGCCGACAGAACCGGACGGACGAAATCGCCGTCGCGACCGGGTCGTGTCATCTTCCCCGCATACCCTCTTTGGACAGGACGCTTTCGGAATTCACGCCGGCGCTTGACAGCGAGCGGCTTCCAAAAGCGTGCGTGCGCGAGTCTCCCGTATCCAGGCAAGGCCGGAACACGGGGACGAAGGCAAATAAGGGGGACGAGATGGATACCGATGTTGGCGCTCTCACAATTATATTCACGGAATTCTACTACTGGATCACGATCGCCCTGATGTTCCTGATTCACATCGGGTTCTGCATGTACGAGGTCGGCGCCAGCCGGCGCAAGAACCACATGCACACGCTGATGAAGAACTCGATGCTGATCCCGTTGGTCACCATCACCTGGTTCTTCTTCGGCTGGTGGATCTATTGGGCCTTCGCCGGCGGCCCGGGCATCACCGGCGGCATCGGCCATCCCGATGCGAGCTTCGCCGAGGCCGCCACACCCTGGAGCGAAGGCATGGGCCCGCGCCTGGACGACCGCATCCAAGGCGTGTTCTGGGGCGCTTTCCTGCTGTTCGCCTGGACCGCGGCCTCGATCGTCTCGGGCGCGGTGATCGAGCGCATCCGCTCCTTCGCGTTCTGGATGTTCGCCATCATGATCGGTTCGGTCACCTGGTCGATCGACGCGGCCTGGGGCTGGAGCTACGGCGGTTGGATGGTCGAAATTCTCGGCTATCATGACGCCTACGCCTCGGGGGTCATTCACGCCATCGCCGGCGGCACCGCGCTCGGCATCCTGTTCGTGCTCGGCCCGCGGCTCGGCAAGTTCCGCGACGACGGCACGGCGCGCGAAATTCTGCCGCACAATCCCTGGTTGGTGTGTATCGGGCTGTTCCTGATCTACACCGGCTTCTGGGGCTTCTACGTGGCCTGCAACGTGCCGATCATCGGTCCTGACGCCATCGGCGGCCAGATCGCCGGCACCACCTTTACCGCGACCACCATTTACCTGACGCCGACCACCCTCGGCGCGATTACCGTCAACTTCCTGATGTCGCTGTCCGGCGGCATGCTGGTCGGATACATGGTGTCCAAGGGCGACGCCTTCTGGACCTATTCCGGCGGCCTCGCGGGCATCATCACGGCTTCGGCGGGTAACGATCTCTACCACCCGATCCAAGCCTTGGTCATCGGCGGGCTCGGCACCTACCTCATGTACAAGCTGCACTTCTGGGTCGAGCGCAAGTTCAAGATCGACGACGCGGTCGGCGCGGTGGCGGTGCACGGCTACGCCGGGTTCATCGGCGTGGTGATCGCCGGTTTCGTCCTTTGGGGTCATCCATCATCGCCCTACGAGGGCTTCGCGCCGATCACCCCTTGGGGCCAGTTCGCCGGCGCCATCATCATGTTCTGGGTGCTGGGCTTCTTCCCCGCCTGGGTGCTGGCCAAGATTCTGGCGTCCATGAACCTGCTGCGCATCCCGCGCGAGATCGAGCTGCTCGGACTGGACTTCGCCTCCGACCGGGACCGCGAAGCCGCCCGGGCCGACGTGATCGCGGCCAAGAGGGCGATGGTCTAGGCCCGCCGACAACACGAATTGGAGAACCATCATGTCAACAACACCGATAGATACCTGGGCGGTCGACCTCGCGGAGGTGACCCTCATCTATCCCTGGGTCGGCTTTGAAGGCGCCATGACCGTGTTCGCCGTCGTGCTCTGGCTCGGCTGGCACGTTTGGCAGGTCAAGTTCGAAAACCAGACCTACGCGGACGAGATCGCGAAGTACGGAACCGACGAGCACCTCAGCAAGGGCGCCGAAGAACATTGACGGCCTAGCGCCGTCCCCGTAAGAGGGATTGGGCACCGGGCGGATCGCCCGGTGCCCTTTTTTCGAATCCTTCCGGAACACCGGCGCACAAGGAGGCGAGAGCAGGCGATGAACGGCGGTCGCAGGGAATTCCGCGCCTCCCGCAGCCGGGTCCAGCACGGCATTCTGCTCAGCGTGGTGCTCGCGCTGGTTGGCGTCTGGGCTCTGCTGTTCGCCGGGCCCTCGGTGCGCGACGCGGAGCTGGTCGGCGGGGTCGCCCTGGCCATGTCGGCGGTCATGCTGGTCGTAGTCCTGCGCAACGCGCGCGACACTCGGGCGCGCATGGTGCTCGATCGTGACGGAATCTGGTTCCGGGACTGGGAGATCGGCCCGGTACCCTGGGCGGCGATCGACGACGCCTACACCAGCGGCAGCCGCTTGCAGGCCTTCGTCTCCCTGTCCCTGCGCGACCCGGAGGGTTTCCTGGCCGGCCTGCCGGAGGCCGAGCGCAAGGCGCTGCGCGGCAACCGCCTGGCGCGCCTGCCGGAGCTGCGCATCCCCCACGGCGCGCTGGACGCCCCGCTCGACCAGGTCTTGGCCGCCATCAAGACCCATCTCGGCACGCCGCGGGCCTGAGAAACGCCGCCGCTACCAATCGCGGCGGCGGCCCTGTAGCATGGTGAAAATATGAAATCAGGAACGGGGATCGCGGAATGCCCTTGCTCGAGGTCGACAATCTGACCCGCCGCTTCGGCGGCCTCTCGGCGGTGAGCGATCTCAGCTTCGCGGTCGAGGAGGGCGAAATCCGCGGCCTGATCGGGCCCAACGGCGCCGGCAAGACCACCACCTTCAACGTGATCACCGGGTTCTACCGCCCGACCGGCGGACGCATTCTCTATCGTGGCGAGGACATCTCGAGGCTGAGCACCAACCAGATCGCCAAGCGCGGCCTGGTGCGCACCTTCCAGCACACCACCCTGTTCCAGGAGTTCACCGCGTTCAAGAACGTCCTGGTCGGCTGCCACCTGCACGCCCGGGTCAGCCCGCTGGGCGCGATCTTCGGCGCCGGCCACGCGGCCGAGCGCGAGATCGAGGACAGGGCGCGGGAGATTCTGGCCTTCATGGGGCTCGCCGAGCGCCGCGACGAGCTCGCCGCCGAGTTGCCCCACGGCCTGCAGCGCGCGCTGGGCGTAGCGGTGGCGCTGGCCGCCGATCCCAAGGTGTTGCTGCTCGACGAGCCCTTCACCGGCATGAACCCGGAGGAGACCCGGCGGATGATGGAGCTGGTGCGCCGCGTGCGCGAGCGCGGCGTCACCCTGCTCCTGGTCGAGCACGACATGCAGGCGGTCATGGGCCTGTGCGATCGCATCACCGTGCTCAACTTCGGCCGCCTGCTGACCGAGGGCACGCCCGAGGAGGTCCGCAACCACCCGGACGTCATCGAAGCCTATTTGGGGACCGCGAGCGATGTTGCTTGAGGTCGATGGCGCCGAGGTCCACTACCACAAGGTGGCGGCGCTCAAGGGCCTCTCCATGGCGGTGCCCGAGGGCGGCATCGTCACCATCATCGGCGCCAACGGCGCCGGCAAGACCACCACGCTGAGGGCGATCTCCGGGCTGGTCAAGCTTTCGGCCGGCGAGATCCGCTACCACGGCCGGCGCATCGACGGCCTGGCGCCGGAGAAGCTGGTGGCGCTCGGCATCGCCCAGGTGCCCGAGGGCCGGCGCGTGTTCCCGGGCCTGACCGTGCTCGAGAACCTGATGACCGGCGCCTTCCTGCGCAAGGACCGGGACGGCATCGCCCGCGACCTGGACGCCGTCTTCGGCCACTTCCCGCGGCTCGAGGAGCGCAACAGCCAGTGGGCCAAGACGCTCTCGGGCGGCGAGCAGCAGATGCTGGCCATGGGCCGGGCGCTGATGTCCGGACCCAAACTCCTGTTGCTCGACGAGCCCTCGCTCGGCCTCTCGCCGATCATGGTGGCCGAGATCGCCAAGATCATTCTCGAGATCAACCAGCGCGGGGTGCCGGTGATCCTGGTCGAGCAGAACGCGGAGATGGCGCTCCGGCTGGCCGACTACGCCTACGTGCTCGAGACCGGCGCGGTCGCGCTCGAAGGCGCCGCCAGCGAGCTGCACGAGAACGACCACGTGCGCCGCGCCTACCTCGGCGGCTGAACCGGTGGCCCAAACCCCGCCCGGGCCGTCCGGGCCGTCCGGCCCGCCCAACTTGGAGGCGCTGATCCGCGCCGGCTGGCGCGAGGCGGAGCTGACCTGGGAGGCCCGCCAGCAGGAGGCCGCCGAACGCGCCGCCGCCGGCGCCCACGATGACGCCGCGGCGCTCTGGGCCGAGGGCCTGCGCGTGGCGCGCGAGAGCTTCGGCAACGACGACCCGCGCCTGGCCACCGCGCTCGCCAACCAGGCCCAGGCCCTGCGCCGCGCTGGGCAAGACGGGGCGGCGCGCAGCCTGTTCGAGGAAGCGCTGCTGGTCTGGGACGCGAGCGGCCCCTGGCGCGCCGCGCTGGCGCCCGAGCGCCGCGCCCGCTCCTCGACCTTCCACCTGCGCCTGGAATCCAAGCACCCGGGCGGCTACCGGCGCCATTCTCGCGAACGCACCGAAGCGCTCGCCGCCGAAGGACGCGCCGCGCTGATCGCGCTCCGCGACCAA
>JACZVL010000024.1 GCA_022572685.1 Pseudomonadota bacterium | reverse complement strand
ACGATCCGTCCGGGTGACAAACGGCGCAGGGCGTCAGCGACGTCGGCCAGCATCTCGTTGGCTTCCGGGCGCTGCGATCCATGATCGACTATTAGCAGAGCTGTAGACATGGCGTAAATTATGGCGCTCGCACGGGGTGATTGGAAGGGCAAAAAAGCGCGCCAGCGAGGTAGATTTAACGACCCGTGCACGGGATTTGTGCTATAATACGTGCAACGCGAGTGAGAGGATCTCAAGCAGGATTCCGTCATGATCACACCAGGCCTGCAGTATGTGATGTTATGGATGGGGTTGGTCGTCCTGACTGCCCGCGCACCCCATGTCCATGCCGCTGCGCGTTATGATGGTGACGGGGTGCTCAGTGACCGACTGGAACAGTCACGCTGGTATATGAATCGGGCGCGTTATGCGCCGGAACGTGAGGCTGACCGTTTCGGGCTTGATAACAGCACGCCGGGCGGCTCGCCCGATTACGACGTATGTGAGGATAGTGACGGTGCAAATGATTTCGGCACGACGCCCGCCGCATGGGCGCCGTGGATTGTGTCACGGCCACCGCTGGCCCCGAACGCGCGCCTGATCACAGCCGCCGCCAAACACGCGCGCGACATGTCGGAGACGTCCATATTGACGCACTTCAGTCCGACCGATAACTATTATCCATCTAACAGCTTTCCGAACGAGCGCATGTCGCTGGAGGGTTATACGAACGAGATTGTCGGCTTTCTGGAAAATATTGCTTTCGTCGAGGAGTATGCGAGGGAACTCACGGAAAAAACCTTTTCCGGCAACCGGATGGCCTTCGACGCCGTTGAACGCTGCCTGGAACGAATTGCGGAAGCGGCCCGAAAACTTGGCCACCGGTTCGATTCCGCCATGCCGGATGATGTCGATCTCCATGCCGTCCGCCAATTCGGCAGTGTTCCGCGCCACGACTATGACACTGTAGACACCGGCATCATCTGGAATGTCGTGGAAAAAGAACCGCCAAAATTGAAGGCCGCGTTTGATGCCCTGGCAATGGAACACCCTTTGCCAAAGAAAGAAACCGACACAAGTTTTGATCCATTTGAAAGTGATTGAAAGCCGACAGGATAACCGCGAATTGCCGCCATGGTTTGGTGTCGGGAAACGCCAAACAGAGACTTTCCGCCGAAATTACCCATAGGGGCTATGGAGACCGGCTCCCGGCAACGAATGCCAGGAGAATGCCGCCTGAAAACCGCGGAAATCCAGCACTTATCTCTGGACATGGATTGGTGGCTGAAAAGCGCCTAAAAGAGTGGTGGTGGGCGCAGTCTGGGGCGAACTTGTCTCCGGTGTTTGGCGGGGCGATTTCCCTGATCGGCAGGGAAAATACCGGGAATTTACGAGAATTGTCTCTAAATCATACCTTTCACACCCTGTATGAGGCTGATTTTCTTAGTACATTTGGTCGAATTCCCTGAGCTAATTAACAGGGAATGAATTTTAAAGAACAGGGATTAAAGAAGGTTCAAATCGAGGGCTGGCTCCCCCTAATTCGCGCTTCGGTTTCTGGAGATTTTGCGTGGCGCCTTTTGTTTCTCCAGCCCGGCCACTGAGCGGGCTGTCGCATCGACCGATACCGCAAGCCACGTGACGCCACCCGGAATTGCGGAGCCCGCGCCCCTTACTGCTTTTGGATACGCCCGATCCTTGCCGCGGTTCGCTTGTAGGCCGGGGTTTGCGAGGCCTTGTCGAAGGTGGCGCTGGTCAGCCGGTTCGCGGGCGCTTCAGCGAAGTGGAACGGGTAGAAGATTGCACCCTCCGGTGTCTTATCAGTGACAAAGACCTTGACGTCGACCGAACCGCGCTTGGTGACGATGCGTCCCATGCAGCCGTCCTCCAGATCGTAGCGGCGCGCGTCCTCGGGGTTCACCTCGACCTCACCCTCGGGCCGCATGTGAGCCAGCCCGCGCGAACGTCGCGACATGGTGCCGGTGTGATAGTGCTCGAGCAGCCTGCCCGTGTTGAGGTTCAACGGGTAGCGATCGTCGGCCGCGTCCTCGCCCGCGTCGTCCTGGTTGACGACATGGAACAGACCCTTGCCGGAGGCCGTCGGGAAGTTCTCCGCATAAAGGAAGCGGGTGCCGGGGTGCTCGGTATCGAAGCAGGGCCACTGCAGGCCGCTACCGCCGAGCCGCTCGTGGCGGATGCCGGCGTAGGATGGCACCAGAGAGGCGATCTCCTCCATGATTTCGGCCGCCCCCGGATAGCTCATCGGGTAACCCATGGCGGTCGACACGTCGCAAATGATTTCCCAGTCGGCACGCGCCTCACCGGGCGGCTCCACCGCCTTGCGGACGAGTTGCACGCGCCGCTCCGTGTTGGTGAATGTGCCATCCTTTTCAGCGAAGCTCGCTGCAGGGAATACGACGTCGGCCAGCGCCGCCGTCTCGGACAGGAACAGATCCTGCACGACGAGGAATTCGAGCTTCTTCAGGCCGTGCTCGACCTCTTTTATGTCGGGGCTCGAGC
Organism: Pseudomonadota bacterium; assembly: GCA_022572685.1. Classification (GTDB taxonomy): domain Bacteria; phylum Pseudomonadota; class Alphaproteobacteria; order Kiloniellales; family J153; genus JACZVL01. Next base: position 21,924 of record JACZVL010000024.1, on the reverse strand, counting down.
CCATCGGATTCTCGCCCATGATGTACATGGCCTTGATGTTGCCCTCGCTCGCACCCTCCTCCATCTCGATCAGCGTCAGATATTCGTCCTCAGGCATCGGCACACCCCAGGCCTTCTCGAACTTTTCGCGATCCTCGGGGTTCTTGATGTCGTGGTAGCCGGGGAGGTTGTTGTGCTGGCCCTGCATGTCGGAACAGCCTTGCACATTGGATTGGCCGCGCAGCGGGATAAAGCCGGTGCCGGGACGGCCGACGTGACCCGAGAGCAGCGAGAGATTGGCCATCGCCAGAGCGCCATCGACGCCGGTCAGGTGCTGGGTGATGCCCATGCCCCACAACAGCATGCCGCGCGATGCCTTGCCATAGATCAACGCCGCTTCGCGCAGCCGGTCCTTTGGCACGCCGGAAACCTCTTCGACATACTCAGGCGTATATTTTTCGAGGTTCTCGATGTAGGCCTGCCAGTTTTCCGTTCGCGCCTCGATGAACGCGTCGTTGGCCAGCCCCGCCTTCCAGATGATATGCGCGAGGCCGTTCAGCACGGCGACATTGGTGCCGTTCTTCGGTCTCAGCCACACATCGGCGTGGTCGACCATCTCGATGCGGCGCGGGTCGATGACGACAACCTTCGCCCCGCTCTCATACTTGGCCTTGAACACCTGGCTTGAAATAACCGGGTGCGTCACGGTGGTGTTGGTTCCGCACACGATGAAAGCCGTTGCCATACGCACGTCGGGACTCGAAGCGGAAGGGGCGCTGGAGCCGACGGCTTTTTTCAAAGCGACGGCGGAGGCCATGTGGCACAGCCGCGCGCAGTGGTCGATGTTGTTGGTGCCGAAGGCGCACCGGGTCATTTTCTGGAAAACGAAATTGTCCTCATTGGTGGCTCGCGCCGACGTGAGGCCGGCAAGCGCAGAGGCGCCGTGCTTGGCCTTGACCTCATTGAGGCGCTTTGCCGTGAAAGCTATCGCCTCGTCCCAACTTGCCGGTTCGAGAGGACTATCCTTGCCGCCGCGGCGCATCAGCGGCTGCGTCAAACGGTCGGGATGATGAATGAAGTCCATGCCGAACCGGCCCTTGACGCACAGATTGCCGATGTTGGCGTCCGAGGCGAGCGAGGGATTGACGGCGACCACCTTGCCCATTTCCGTTTCCAGCTCGATGGCACAGCCGACACCGCAATACCCACAAATCGTGGTGGTCTTCTGGCGCAGGTTCTTGGGCAGAACGCCGGTGTCGGACAGATCCTTCAATGCGCCCGTCGGGCACGCACCGACACACTGACCGCAGTTGTTGCATTCCGTGTCGCGGAAGTCGTTGGTGCCGCTGACCAGTACCGGGTAGCCCGACTCGCCGACCGTATAGACCTCACGATGCTGGACTTCGTCGCAGATGCGTACGCACTGCATGCATTTGATACACTTCTCGAATTCGAGCTGGAAAAACGGCCAGGACACAAGCGGCGGTGCGAGGCCCGGATCGACCGGTTCAGACTCTTTGAGCTCGAGAGTTACATTCATTTCCATGCATCCTTGCCCAGGTAGGCCGTGGTTCCGGCACCGTATTCTATGGACAGGCTCTGTAACGTACACACGCCGGCCGCCTGGCAAAGGCACATCAGGCACCTGCCGGCCTCCCGCAACGCCACTTCCTCCGAGAAGCCGACCTCAACCTCCTTGAAGGCCTCGTCATGGTCCACGTCGCCGCCATGCCGCGAATTTTCGAACGCCGCGAGGCGACCCTCTCCATCAAGGACCGGCATATCGTTCATCGGCGCCGCCGAGGCGGCTTTCGCGCCGATGTCGAAAAACTTGGGCTTGTGCTGGAAGATCGCGGCGGCGATTCCCGCGTCGTCGGCGCCGTTCAGGTAGGCATTGATGGCGAAGGCGCCCAGGCGGCCAGCCCCCACGCCTTCGACGACGGTGGCGGCGCCGGTGACGCAATCGCCGCCGGAGAAAACGCCGGGCAGGTTGGTCATCATCGTCGATTCGTCGACCTCGATGGTGCCCCATCTTTCGTCGAGACCGAGGTCGCCCTCATTGAGCGAGGCGACGTCGACGTCCTGTCCGATCGCCATGAGAATCGTGTCCGCGGGGGTAAAATACTCCGAACCCGGTATCGGGACCGGGCGGCGGCGGCCGCTGTCATCGAGGTCGCCGAGCTCCATGCGCCGCGACGTCAGCCCAACCACGCGTCCGTTCTCGACCTTCACGGAAACCGGAGCCGTGAGGAGTTCGAGTTTGATACCCTCGGCGTCGCATTCGTGTATTTCGTGCGCGGCCGCCGACATCTCCTTGCGCGTACGCCGGTACATCATGGTCACTTCGGACGCACCGACACGGCGCGCCGTCCGCACCGCGTCTACCGCCGTGAAGCCGCCGCCGATGACGATGACGCGTTTGCCGACATCGACGGTTTCGTTCCAGTTGACGTCGGCGAGAAACTTGATCGCCGACATAACGCCCTCGGCGTCGTCGCCGGGAATACCCGTCGGTTTGGCGGCCATGGCGCCGATGGACAGGTAAACAGCGTCGAATCCCCGATCCTTGAGCGTATCGAGCTGGTAGTCGCGGCCCATCGTCTGGTTGGTCTTCAACTCGACGCCGAGCGACAGGATGTCGTCGATCTCCTGGTCGAGCACGGAATTGGGCAGGCGGTAGGGCGGAATGCCGAAGCGCAACATGCCACCCGCCTTCCTTTCCGATTCGAACAACGTAACCTTATGCCCCTCAAGCGCCAGGTAGTAGGCCGCGGAAAGGCCCGTCGGCCCGGCGCCGACGACGGCGACCCGTTTGCCGGTGGCGGGCTTCGGCTCGGGCTGCGTCGGCAATCCTGCTTCGGCGGCCTGGTCCGCCGCGAAGCGTTTCAAGGCGCAGATCGCGACCGGCGTGCCGTCGATCTGAATGCGCCTGCAGGGATCTTCGCAGGGGCGCGGGCAGACGCGCCCGAGCACGCCCGGTAACGGCAGCATCGTCTTTATGAGAGCCGTCGATCCGGCATAATCTTTCTGCAGGATGAGGTCGATATAGCCGGCAATGTCGATCCCGGCGGGGCAAGCCGCCGTGCAGGGCGGCTGGCAATAGGCGTTGTGATCGGCAAGATAGGTATTGAGCCGGTCCTTGCGCAGCGCCTTCAATTCCGAATTTTCGGTCCTCACCGTCATGCCCGCTTCGGCCAGGGTCATGCAGGCCTTCACAAGGTCTGCCTGGCCGTCGAGGACGACATTGCACAGCTCGCAATCGCCGGTGGGTTTCATTCGAGGATCGGCGCACATCGCGGGAATATCGATGCCCGCACGCCGCGCCGCCGTCAGGATGGACTCGCCCGCCCTCGCGTCAACCGGCTTACCGTCGATTTCCAGCCGGCACGGCTCGAGGCTCACCCCGGGTTCACCCGCATCGCCCAGGCCGGTCCCAGCGTCGCGCGGGCGCTTCTCACCCACTCGGTCTTCTTGCATAGCCTTCACTCTTTTTGCCCATCGTCAAAATAAGGTGATTTTAGGCGGCGTCCTTGCGGTCTTGCAAGCGCCAGTGCTCGATGGTCCGTGGTTTGATCGTTAGATGCTCCGGGCAGCGGCCCGGCCATCCCCGGAGCAGCGGCCACGCAGCTTTCTTTATACCGATCAAAAGCTTAGCGCGCCATTCGCCGCAGCGCAACTAAAAGTAGTTAAAGTTGATCGCGGGCCTCGGATTTGGACCTGCGGTGGCTTCGTCACCAACTGGAGTATGTCAGCGGAGTCGATCCGGTCAGGCTGACCGGAGCCTGGTTCAAGCGAGGCGCCGTGCCGCCTGCGCCACGGCCCGGCGGTATCCTCCGTTGGGCATGATCCCCGCCGAAATCGAGTTAGTGACCAGCCCGTGCGAATCTTTTCGATTTACAATCAGCGGCTTTCTTTATAGTCGAACCCAGTGGGGATCGAGGCTAAAACGGGGAGCGGGATCGCGAGATGAACCGCGAAGAAATCGTGATGGTGTGCGCGCCGGACATCTCCGGCCAGGTCAGGGGAAAGTCCTTTCCGCTCGCCGATCTGAAACGGCGATTCCAGCGCGGCATCGGCTGGGTCCCCACCAACGTCCAGATCACCACGTTCAATTCGATCGCCGAGTCGCCCTTCGGGGCGCTGGGCGATCTGTTGATGGTTCCCGACCCCGAAACCGAGGTCCGCGTCGATTTCGGGGACGGCTCGCCGTGCGAACACTTCTTTCTGGGCAATATCCTCTATACCGACGGATCGCCCTGGGAATGCTGCCTGCGCGGCCGCTTGACCGAGGCGCTCGAGGCCTTGCGCGCGGAAACCGGACTGGAACTGAACAGCGCCTTCGAGCTCGAATTCCAGTTCCTGGACGACACGCCCGGCTACGGGCCGGGCTTCGGCCTGACCGGCTTGCGGAAAAAGAAGCGCTTCGGCGAGGTCTACCTTGCCGCGCTCCGACAGGCCGGCGTCGAGCCGGACTCCTTCCTCAGGGAGTGGGGCGATCGCCAATACGAAGTCACCATGCATCCCCAACTCGGCATCAAGGCCGCCGACCACGCGCTCTCGATGCGGGAGTTGGCCCGCGCCACCGCGGAGCGCCTGAACGATCCCGTGACCTTCACGCCGATCCGCGATGTCGATGGCGCCGGTAACGGCGTCCATATCCATATGAGCCTGGTCGACGGCGCCGGGAACCCCGCGACCTACGACGCCGGCAGGGCCGGCGGCCTGAGCGAGGTTGCCGGGCAATTCGTCGCCGGCATCCTGCACCATCTTGCCGATTTCACCGCGCTGGTGGCGCCGAGCCTGATCTCCTATGCCCGCCTGACGCCGCATCGCTGGACCGCGGCCTTCAACAACCTCGGCTTCCGGGACCGGGAGGCGGCCCTGCGCATCTGCCCGGTCGCCGAGCTGCCCGGAATGGATGTCGCGAGCCAGTTCAATATCGAGTTCCGGGTCGGCGATTCCGCGGCGAGCCCCCATCTGCAACTGGCCGCGCTGGTCTTCGCGGGGCTCGACGGCATCCGGAACCGGATGGAGCCGCCGGCGCCGACCGAGGAGGACCTCTCCCTCTTGAGCGCCGGCGAGCTGGGGCAACGCGGTTTCGTCCGGTTGCCGGAAACCCTGTCCGAAGCGCTCGACCGGTTGCGGAAATCCGAGGCCGTGCGGTCGTGGTTCGGCGAGCTGTTCCTGGACGTCTACCTCAAGCACAAACGCGGTGAGTTGGAATTCCTCGACGGCAGGACGGTCGAGGAAGCCTGTCGGCTCTACGAACAGGTTTATTGATCCGCATGACGCTCTACCAAAGGGACCAACGCGCGCTCTCCAGGCTGCAGAAGCTGCGCTTCTTTCCGCTCGCGGTGACCGGCGGCGAGGGCAGCTATCTGATCGACGAGGACGGCCGCCGGCTGCTCGATTTCTCGGCCTCCTGGGGCGCGGTCAGCCTGGGCCACGGCCACCCCGCGATTCGCGAAGCGGTCGACCGGGCGTTTCGTAACCAAGCCGGCGCGAGCACGCTTTCGGCGGCCAACGAGCCCGCCGTAAAACTCGCGGAAGCGCTGTTGGAGCGCATGCCCGGCGGCGGCCAGCGGCGGGTCTGGCTCGGCCATTCCGGCTCCGACGCCAACGAGACCGTCGCCCGGGCCGTGGTCGCCGCGACCGGCCGTCCGCGCATCATCTCCTTCGCCGGCGCCTACCACGGCGGCACCGTCGGTTCGATGGCGATCTCCGCCCATGGCGTTCAGAAGCACGCCGAGAGGGCCCCGGGCCTGCACGTGATTCCCTACCCCGATCCCTACCGCCCCTACGGGGACGATCCGACGGGCGGGCGGATCGTCGCGGAGCTGGAGGCCGCGTTCCAGGGGCCATGCCCGCCGGACCAGGTGGCGGCGCTGTTCATCGAGCCGATCCTGTCCGACGGCGGCCTCATCGTGCCCCCGAAGGGCTTCATGAAGCGCCTGACCGATCTCTGCCGGCGCCACGGCATCCTGGTGGTCAGCGACGAGGTCAAGGTCGGCATGGGGCGTTCGGGACGCTTCAACTGCATCGAGCACGAAGACGTCCAGCCCGATATCTTCGTCCTCGGCAAGGGGCTGGGCGGTGGCTTGCCGCTCTCGGCGGTGATCGGCCCGGCCCATGTCATGGACTACGCCGCCTCGTTTTCCATGCAGACGCTGCACGGCAACGCGGTCTGCGCCTCGGCCGGCCTGGCGGTGCTCGAGACCATCGAGTCCGAGAGCCTGATGGACAACGCGGCCAGGATCGGCGCGGCGCTGCAAGACGGCCTGAGGGGGCTCGTCCAGCGGCACCAGATGGTGGGCGACGTGCGCGGCCGCGGCCTGGCGATCGGGGTCGAACTGGTCACCGATCGGCAATCCCGGGCGCCGGCGACGAAACAGGCCGCCAAGCTGGTCTATCGCGCCTTCGAGCTCGGCCTGGTGCTCTACTATGTCGGCGCAAGCTCCAACGTGCTCGAAATGACCCCGCCCTTGACCCTGAGCGCCGACGAAGCGGCGGAGGCGGTCGCGATCCTGGACCGGGCGCTCGCGGATGTCGCCGAGGGCCGCGTACCGGACGACATCGCGGCCGGCTTCGAGGGCTGGTAGCCGCCGCCGATCAGGAGGTAAAGAACCCCCGCACCTCGTCGAGCTGGACGACGTGGCAGTAGATCATGTTGATGATCTCCAGTTCGTGGTGGTGCAGCTCCATGGTCGCGGCGGCGCAGCAATCCTCGACCACGACGACGCCGAAGCTTTCGTCCACCAGGCTCCGCACCGAGGACGACACGCATTGGTCGGTGAAGATGCCGGTGACCACGACGTCCTTGATCCCCATGTTGTGCAGCAGCAGGCGCAGGTTGGTGCCGGTCAAGGCGCTGTCGGTGGTCTTGGTGACGACGATTTCGTCACCCTGGGGTTCGAGTTCCGGAACGATCTGCCCATCCGCACGGTCTTTCGGCAATAGCAGGTAGTTGAAGCCGGGCTTCTTCTGGCTGAGCGAGCGGTCGCGGCCGTCGTCCTTGTGGCACGCGATGCGGGCGAAGATCACCTCGACGCCGCGCTCGCGGCATTCCGCGATCATCCTGGCGTTGTTCGGAATCACGGTGTCGCGCATGCGGTCGTAGAACGGCTGCCAGCGGGCGGTCTCTTGGGCCGTGTCCTTGTCCTCGAGGTAGGTGGATTGAACGTCGATCACCAGGAGCGCCGTGGTCTTGGGATCGAGACGGATGTCCTCCGGCTGCTCGGCGTTGGCGTAGTAGAACGACCGGTAGGCGGTCTTCCAGCCCATGACCTAATCCTCCTTCTTGCGCACCAGGCGACTGAACAACGGGCCGATTTCCTGGGTCGCGAACAGGCCGCCCGGGCGCAGCGACAGCACCGCGATCATGGCCAGCGCCAAGACGATCTCGGTGAGCCCGACGACCTGTTCGGTAAAGATCTGCGCCTGGTTGATCCCCGACTCCAGCGCGCGCAGGCTTTCGAACGCGACGGTGACGATGATGGTGCCGAAGACGGCCCCGGTGACCGTATTGGCCCCGCCGATGACCAGCATGCCGAGGATCACGAAGGTCTCCTTCAGGAAGAAGGCCTTGGGCGAAAACGAGGTGATGAAGTGGCCCCAGAGGGCGCCGCCGATCCCGGCGAACAGGGCGCTGAGGATGAAGGCCTGCCAGCGCAGGCGTGGGATATGGGCGCCCATGGCGCCCGCCGCCACCTCGTCGTCGCGGGTGCTGCGGAGCAGCAGTCCGGTCCGCGACTCCTTGAAGGCGACCGCCGCGACGACCGCGAGGATCGCCGCGCCCGCGGCCAGGTTCAAATCGGTCGCCCGCGGCAGGCCGAACAGGGTCCGGGGGCCGTTGGTCATCTCGCTCCAATTGGTCAGGATGGTGTGGAGCACGACCAGCAGCGCGAAGGAGGTGATCACCGCCGCGGCGTCGGACAGCCGCATCAGCGGATAGGACACCGCCGCCGCCACCGCCGCCGCCACCAGCCCGCCGATCAGGATGGCGATGTAAGGGGACAGCTCGACGCCCGCGAGGATCGGATAGAGATCGGGCAGCGACATGCCCTTCATCCGCATCGGTATGGTCAGCACCGCGGTGGTGTAGGCGCCGATCCCCATGAATCCGATATGCGCGAAGCTGAGAATTCCGGAGTTGCCCATGAACACCTGCAGCCCCAGCACCAATACCAGGGCGATGCAGAGATTGATCGCGATGCGGTCGTACAGGCGCACGCCGAGCAGATTGGTGGCCACCACCAGGACCAGGATCAGGCCGCTCAGGATGGCGATCGTGGCGAGATTCTTGGCCATCGTCTGGCTACGTCCGTTGGCCCGAGGCCGGGCCCTTGATCAAGCCCTCCGGCCGCCACAGCAAGATCGCGATCACCAGGCTGAAGGTGAAGGCGTCGCGGAACTTGAGCAGGTCCTGAGGCAGGGTGAAGTTGAGCGTGGTGTCGATGAAGGCGAGCACGAAGCCGCCGAGCACCGCCCCCTGGAGGCTGCGCATGCCGCCGATGACCGTGGCGATGAAGGCGATCAGCAGCGGCCCCAGCCCGATGCCCGGCACCACGGCGCCGATCCGCCCGATCCACAGCATGGCGACCACCCCGGCCAGCAATCCGCTGATTGCGAAGGCCGAGGAGATGATCAGATTGGCGGGCACGCCGAGCATGCGCGCCATGGTGAAGTTGGTCGCCGCCGCCCGCATCGCGATACCCAGGACCGTGCGCCGCATCAGCCAGGAGAACAGCGCCAGCAGCACCCCCGTGGCGGCGATGGTGATCAGGTTGCGCGCCGGGGTGATGACCCCCGCGAAACTGACGGTTTCGGAGAAAATCTCGGGCAGCGGCACGTTGCGCGGCCGGGGCGAGATGAACAGCAGCGCCGCGTTCTGCAAGAGCGTCGAGAAGGCGAAGGAGGTGATCAGCACCGCCGTCACCGACTTGGCCCGAACCGGCCGGAACGCGACGTAGTCGGTGGCGATCCCGGCGAGCATCGCCATCAGCACCGCAACCGCCGCCATGACCAGCCAGGGCCACCCGGACCCGCTGGTCAGGTACATCGAGTAGCCCGCCACCATGATCAACTCGCCGTAGGCGAAGTTCACCAGGCGCAGGATGCCGTAGACGATGACCAGCCCCAGCGCCATCAGGGCGTAGGCGCCGCCGAGGGCGAGGACGTCGATCGTGAACTGGAGGAAGAAGCTCATTGGTATCAGCCCGCCAGATAGAGGGCTTTGAGGTCGGTCGCGGCGGCGATCTCGGCCGCCGTCCCCTCGGCCGCGATCCGGCCCAGGCGCATGACGTAGGCCCGATCGGCGACCGCAAGGGCCTTGGAGGCGTTCTGCTCGACCAGGAGAATGGTGAGCCCCGAACGCTTGAGCGCCGCGATCATCTCGAAGATCTGGTCGACGATGGTCGGCGCGAGGCCGAGCGAGGGTTCGTCCAGCAGCAGGACGCGGGGCCGCGACATCATCGCCCGGGCGATCACCAGCATCTGCTGCTCGCCGCCCGAAAGGGTGCCCGCCGGCTGGCCGGAGCGTTCGGCGAGGAGCGGGAACATCTCGAACATCCTGGCCCGGTCCTCGGCAACGCCTTGGGTATCCCGCCTCCGGGTATAGGCGCCGAGCTGCAGGTTCTCGTCCACGGTGAGATCCGGGAACACGTCGCGGGTTTCCGGCACCGTGGCGACGCCCTTGCGCGCCATCACTTCGGGCCGCGCCGAGGTCACGTCCGCGCCTTCGAGCCGGACCGAACCGCCGGCGGCCGGCAGCGCGCCCGCGATGCACATCAGGGTCGAGGACTTGCCCGCCCCGTTGGCGCCGAGCAGCGTGACGAGCTCGCCTTGCGCCAGGGTCAGCGAGACATCGCGCACCGCCTGGATCGCCCCATAGGCGACTTGAAGGCCCGCAACCTCGAGCATGGGGGCAACCTCAAGCATGGGCGGCCTCCGCGCCGGTGCCCAGATAGGCTTCGATCACCACGGGATTGGAGCGCACGCTGTCCTTGTCGCCCTCGGCGATGGTGCGGCCCGAGGCCAGCACGTGCAGCCGGCCGCAGAGCCGCATGATCAGCCCCATGTCGTGATCGATAATCAACAGGCTCAGGCCGCGGGCCCGGGGCAACTCCTCCAGGATCGAGAGAAGCTCGCCGGTTTCCGCCTCGTTCATGCCCGCGGCCGGTTCGTCGAGCAGAAGATATTTCGGATCGGCCGCGAGCGCGCGCGCGATCTCCACGCGGCGTTTGTCGCCATAGCTGAGGCCGATGGCCAGATCCTCCGCCCGCGCCTCCAGCCCGAACTCGGCGAGCAGCATGCGGGCCTTGTCACGCGACCCGCGGCGCCCGTTGCCGTGGGCCAGCGCGGCGGCCTCGACGTTCTCGGCCACGGTCAAATTATTGAACAGCCGGACCACCTGGAAAGAGCGCGCGATGCCGCGCAACGAGACCTTCCGCGGCGAGAACCCGGTGAGGTCCTCGGCGCCGCACAGAATCCGGCCGGCCGCCATCGGCACTTGGCCGGTGATCGCGTTGACCAGCGTCGTCTTGCCGGAGCCGTTGGGTCCGATCAGGCCGAGGATTTCTCCCGGCGCGACCGACAGGGACACACCGTCAAGGGCGCGCAGGCCCGAGAACACGACCGATACGTCGATGGCTCGGAGGGAGTCGTCCATCACAGAATTTCGCAAAAAAATGAGGCGCCGGGGCAAATGCCGCCCCGGCGCCGTTGCAGTGGTTACGGATTGGGTATGCTCTCGGGACGGCGCCAGCCGAGGAAGCTGGGAACGCCGGCCTTCAATTCGATCAACACCGCCGCCTTGTCGGGCGCATGCCCTTCGGCGGCGTTGGAGTACGAAAGATCGCCGGTCAACAGCTTGAACTCGCCTTCTTCGAGCGCCTTGGCCACCGCCGCGCCGTCGGTGGTACCGGCCATCTTCACGGCTTCCGCCATCAGCATGATGGTGTCCCAGCCGGTGGCGACGAAGGAGGTGTCGGGATCCTCGCCGTACATGTCCTTGTAGAGCTCGAGGAACTTCGGCATGTCCGGATGGCCCTCGGGGCCCATCCAGGTATGGGTCACGAAATAGATGTCGTTGCCCAATTTCGCGCCCAGCGCCTCGTGGATGGCCGGATCGTCATAGGAGTCGCCACCCAGCACCGGCGCGTCGTAGCCGACTTCGCGCAGGGCCCGGATCATCATCGCGATATCGATACCGTAGGAAGAAATAAAGATCACGTCCGGCTTCTTGTCCAGCGCCTGCAGGCGCGCGAGCTGGGCCGAGAAATCGTTGTCCCCGTTGGTGTAGCTGTCTTCCAGAAGGATCTCGCCGCCGATCGTCTTGAAGTGCTCGATGAAGTACTTCGACAGCGACTTGGTGTAGGCGATGAACTGGTCGGTCACCACGTAGGCCGTCTTCCAGCCGCGCTCCTTGAGGGCGTAGTCCGCCGCCACCGCGCCCATGGTGGTGTTCCACATGGAAAGCGTGAACTGCTTGTCGCCGAGCGACCAGGAGCTGTAGAGCGGGTCGGAGGCGCAGGTCGAGATGCCGACGATACCCGCCGACTGCGCCTCGCGGCTGGCCGGGCCGCCGAAATCGAAATCACAGGGCGCGACGATCAATTTCGCCCCCATGTCGATCAGCTCGACCGCCACGTTGCCGACCGTGACCGGATCGGACTTGCCGTCGATATTGATGAATCTGACCTTCTTGCCGAGCAGTCCGCCGGCGTCGTTCAGGGCTTTTACGGCGACTTGGGCGCCCTTGAAGCCCGGGGTGTCCAGCGGCGCCTGCACACCGGTCAGGCTCAGCGCGCCGCCGATCAGAATCTCGTCGCTGGCCGCGTTCGCCGGGCCCGCCAGCAGCAGCGCCGCGAGGCCGGCATAGGCCAGCATGGATTTCCGTAGTGTCATGGTCTTCTCCCTGTTTCCATGGCCGGGTTGTTTTCGCGCCCGCGCCAATTCCTCCAAGGTATCCTAATCTCAGGCACATTACAAAATTGAATTACATCCCGGGCGTACACCAATCGGCCGCCGGCGGCGGCATCGGAGGCCGCGTTCGGGGGGCGCCCGCGTCGTGCCGGTTGACGCGCGCCCACCTCCGGCATTCAATCGCGCCGGCGGGAATAATCCGGCTTCTCGGACCTCGCCGGCCGCGAACGACACTTCTGGAGAGCTGGAGGATGGATTTCGATGCGCTCGACACCCGCGATGTGCCGCTGGTTCCGGACCATGCCGCGCTGCTGTTCATCGACGTTCAGAATTTCAGCTGCCGGCGCGAGGGCGGCGAGTTCAAGGGGCTCCCGGAGCCGGTGTTTCAGGAGCGTTACGGCTGGTTCCTCGCGCATATCGCGCGCGAGTCCCTGCCCAACATGGCCAAGCTTCTGGCGCGTTGCCGCGCCTCCAAGATCGAGGTGATCTACACGGTGATCGAGAACCTCACGCTGGATGGCCGCGACCGCGGCCTCGACTACCGGATCACCGGGTTCAACGTGCCCAAGGGTTCCTGGGACGCCCAGGTGCTCACCGAAATCGCGCCCGAGGGCGACGAGATGGTGTTCCCCAAGACCTCGTCGAATGTCTTCGTCTCGACCCATCTCGACCACGTGCTGCGCAACATGGGCAAGCGCCAGATCGTGATGTCCGGATTCATCACCGATCAATGCCTCAGTTCGGCGGTGCGCAGCGCCTGTGATCTCGGTTACCTGGTGACCGTGGTGACCGATGCCTGTGCCTCCTACAGTCTCGAGCGCCATACCCGGGCGCTGACCGAAATGAAGGGTTACTGCCGCCAGGTAACGACGGACGCCCTCTGTGCCGAACTCGGCGCGACTTGACCGGACCCGCTAACGGGGCCGAAGGTCCGTCGGATGGCCCATGTCCGAAGCAAGTTTGACCGTCCCCCTTTAATACATGGCGTAATTCCGGTGGTCACTCTCCCGGGCCTACTATGTATTACGCGCTTCCCGCCGTCTCTTTTTGCCAGGCCGCGCGCTTGCGGTAGATCGTGGCCCCGCTGATGCCGAGATAGTGCGCGGCGCGCGGTACGTTCCCGCCGCACGATTCGATGGCCCGCTCGATGGCCTCACGTTCCAGCCGCGCCAATGGCACGATGATCCGGGACGGATCCGAGGGCGCGGTAGAGGAATTCACCTCCGCAATCGTCGAGTCCCTTGATTTGGGTACCGCTTCGCCGGTGAAGCGGTCCAGCGGGGCCGGCAGCATGTCGGGCGTCACCGCCTCGCCATCGTTCATGACCACGGTGTTGCGCACCACGTTCTGGAGCTGCCGCACGTTGCCCGGCCAGGGATAGGCGCGGAGGACCTCCTCGCACGCCGGCGTGAAGCGCGTGAAGGCCTTGCCTTCCTCTTCGGCGCATCTCGCCGTTTTATGGAAGAACTTGCCGTTCATTGAAAAAAAGAGTAGGCTTCATTCCGCAAGGGGGCGTCTCAACTCCCCTTGTTGCAGCGGTTTTCAAGCACCAATTGATCGAGCGCGCCTCATGTGTTGGCGCGAAGGCGTTGAGTCGGGATTTTTCACGGGTTCCCGGTCGCTGAAAAAACCGTCGGGGAAGGCACCCTCTAGACTGCGCCTCGCGCACGTTAACCAGAAATGCCCGTTGTGTTGTTGGGAAAAACCGCTTTCACGCGGTCGCGCGAGCTTTGGCGGGTGCGCTGTTGCGCGTCCGTGCCGGTTTCTCGACGGCAAGCAGTTGAGTTTTTAGGTAGCAATGTTAGGAGAGTATCGTATGGAAAAAATCAGAGTGGCCCTCGCCGGTGTCGGCAACTGCGCCAGTTCCCTGGTCCAGGGTCTGGAATACTACCGGGGACGGAACACGGGCGCGTTTGCCGGCCTCATGCATGCCCGGATCGGTGATTGGGGGCCGAGCGACATCGAGATCGTGGCCGCATTCGATATCGACCGCCGCAAGGTGGGCAAGCGGGTAGAAGAAGCGATTTTCGCCAAACCCAACTGCGCCAAGGTTTTCCAGAGCACCCTGCCGGTTTCCAGCGTCGTGGTGCGGATGGGACCGGTTCTCGACGGTGTGGCGCCTCACATGGCCGACTATCCCGATGACGAGGCATTCCGCCCCTCTGACGAGGAGCCGGTCGATGTCGTCCAGGTCCTCAAGGACGCCAAGGCCGAAGTTCTGGTCTGCTACATGCCGGTCGGCTCGGAACAGGCGGTCCGGTACTATGCCCGGGCTTGTCTGGAGGTGGGAGTGGCCATGGTCAACTGCGTTCCGGTGTTTATCGCCTCCGATCCCGAATGGGCCGAGAAATTCCGTCACGCCGGCCTGCCCATCGTCGGCGACGACATCAAAAGCCAGGTCGGCGCCACCATCGTGCACCGGACCCTGACCCGCCTGTTCGGGGACAGGGGCGTGCATCTTGACCGGACCTACCAGCTGAACACGGGCGGCAACACGGATTTCCTCAATATGAAGGCCCTCGACCGCCTGAAGTCCAAGAAGGTCTCCAAGACCGAATCCGTGCAGTCGCAGTTGGACGAACGGCTGGATTCCCGGAACATCCATATCGGACCGTCCGATTACGTGCCGTGGCAGGACGACAACAAGATCGCCTTTATCCGTATGGAAGGCCGCGGCTTCGGGGACGTGCCGTTGGAACTCGAACTCAGGTTGTCGGTCCAGGACTCCCCCAACAGCGCCGGCGTGGTCATCGATGCGGTTCGCTGCGCCAAATTGGGGTTGGAGCGTGGCATCGGCGGACCTTTGGAGGCGGCCTCCGCCTACTACATGAAGAGCCCGCCCAGGCAGATGCGCGATTCGGTGGCCTGTGATTCGACCGAGGCCTTCATTCAAGACCGTGATGCCGGCGGCGATTCCAGTATGGAGGCCGCTCGAATGACCGCCGGTGAATAGCTCCGACAGTCAGGCTGCCGACAAGGGTCCGGGCGGTGGGAACATTGCCCGGACCGTGGACTCGCCCTGGGTAGAGCGGTTGCTCACGCTCCACCGCCAAGTACGGAGTGCGGTCGCGGAAGCCGGCCGTGCTGGAACCGGGTCCAGGAACGCGAAGGGCGACGATGTCAAACGCTTCGACCTGGTCGCCAACGACGCGGCTTTGGTTGTCCTTAAGGAACTCCAACTGTCGCTCGTCGTCGATTCCGAGGAGAGCGGGCCGGTGGAAATCGGTTCCGGCACGCCGCGATACCGTCTCGTCCTCGATCCCGTGGACGGGTCCGACAACTGGGCGCGGGGGCTGCCGCTGTCGGCCTTGTCCTGCGCCGTGCTGCCGGTCGACGCCCCCCTCCATCCCGACCGGGTCGAGGCGGCCCTGGTCGGGCCGCTCGATCAGGACATACCCCTGATCGCGCTCAAGGGCGCCGGCGCCTGGCGTGGGACCGAGCGGCTCGAAGCCTCGCGGGTGGGCAGCATCACCGAGGCCATGATCTCGGTCGAACTCAATCATCATGCTCCGTCGCCGGGCCTTGCCCGCCTGATGGCCGCCGCCCGAGGCGTGCGGTGCTACGGCTGCGCGTCCCGAGCCCTCTCCCTGGTCGCCGCGGGCGCGACCGACGCCCATGTGGACGTGCGTGGCCGTCTGACGGCGGAAAGCTACCTCGCCGCGGCACGGTTGGTGATCGAGGCGGGGGGCTGGGTCGCCGGCCTCGATGGCGCGCCCCTGGCGGCGGCGGAAAGCCTGACCGACCGCCTCGGCCTGATCGCGGCGTCGAGCCGGGGACTGTGCGATGAAATCGTGGACGTCCTGAGCCATGGAAGACACTGATTTGGCGAACGCGACACCGGAGATGGCGCTGATCCTGGCCGCTGGACTGGGATCGCGGCTTCAACCGCAAACCAAGACACCGAAACCCCTGACCAAGGTGCTCGGACTGACCCTCGCGGAACGGGTCGTCTGCACCTTGCTGGACGCCGGCATCCGGCGGTTCCTCGTCACCCTCGGTCATGAGGCCGAAACGGTCAGGGCCCATTTTTCCGATATCGCCCGGCGCCGCGGCGTCACGATCGACGTCATCGAAGCGGACGGCTGGGAGCGCGGCAACGGCGCCAGTGCCCTGGCGGCCAAGGGCCGCACCGGCGAGGCGCCCTTCTTTCTGGTCATGATAGATCACCTTTTCGATCCCGGAATCGCGCGGGTACTGGCCGACGACCCTCCTGGGCCAGGAGAAATGCGCCTCGCCGTGGACCGCGACAAGGACGGCATCTTCGATCTCGACGATGTCACCCGGGTCAAGATCGACGACGGACGCATCAAGGAGATCGGCAAGACGCTGGACGACTGGCATGCCGGCGATACCGGGGTCATGCTTTGCACGGCCGGCCTGTTCGAGGGTCTCGAGCGCGCGGCGGCAAGCAACCAGCATGGGCTTTCCGACGGGCTCAGGGAACTGGCGGGCGAAGGTCGGGCGAGAACCGTCGATGTGACGGGGCTGCCGTGGCTCGACGTGGACACGCCCGAGGCCTTGCGTGAAGCCGAACGGCGGCTGCTGCGCGACCAGGGCCGCAAGACCCGGGACGGGCCGGTGTCGCGCCATCTCAACCGGCCGCTTTCCCGATGGTTGAGCCGCTATCTGGTGCGCACGACGGTGACGCCCAACCAAATCTCTCTGATCTCGTGGCTGCTGTCGTGCGTCGCCGCGGGATTGATGGCATCGAGCGGCTATCCTGCGCTGGCCATCGGCGGCGCGTTGGCGCAACTGGCCTCGGTCATCGACGGTTGCGATGGCGAGATCGCCCGCCTGAAGCATTCGCAGAGCGAGTTCGGCGGCTGGTTCGACGCGGTCCTCGACCGCTATGCCGACGCCGTTCTGCTGTTCGGCCTGATGTGGCACGAATTCGCCGCGACCGGCACGAGCCTGTCCGTGTTGCTGGGGTTCGCGGCGATCGTGGGGTCTTTCCTGAACAGCTATACGGCGGACAAGTATGACGGGTTGATGGCGCAAAGACTGCAAGGCGCCACCTACTTTCGGTTGGGCCGGGACGTGCGGGTGTTCGTCATTTTCCTCGGCGCCGTCTTCAATCAGCCCCTGTTCACCCTCGGTGTCGTCGCTTTGGTGATGAATGTGGAGGTGGTTCGAAGGATCGTGATTTGCGGGCGCGCCCCCGCGACATGAAGAGCCGCGGGGACCCCCTCTGCCGTCGTTCTTCGCTCAGCCGATCGGTATCGATACCGATCCCGAGCGATACCATGTATCGTCGTGGCTTGAGTTCAAAGAATGTCTTCAACGGAATATTCCTCCGACCTGGCGATCAACCGGGCCGGATTCGGTTTCATGCCGCTGCGTTCAGTCGAGCCGTAGTAGGCTCTTTCCTCGGCCTCCCAGCTCTCGCTTCCCTGGTAACCGATTAACCAGGCAAACTGATTCGACTGCTCTCTGATCCAGGCTCGGTGGATCTCGAAGCCGTGCTCGATTCGAAGCGGGTAAACCTTACTCTTTCCACTCTTTGGCAAATTGCCGAAGGCTATCCCGGTTTTTATGTGAGCTATCGCCATTGCCGGATATCCTGATCCGGTCTGGGAGCGGCGGTTCCGGACCGCTCCGAAGCACGGCCGCCTTCCGGCGATAAGCCGACGTTACGATATCCGCTTCGTGTTTTCATTCCGAACCGAGACACGGCCCACGCCCCGGGGGCCTGGGCGTGGCTTGGCCGTCGGGCGCGCGCTTGCGGGCGCGCACGAAGGCGACGAAGCGCGCGACCCAGTGGTTCGAGGCGGTATCGCGCAGATGCATGAAGCTGGCGGTCAGGTTGCCGATGACGAGGCCGTCGTGGGCCCCGTCCAGGCCCGAGCCGCGCAGCACCCGGTAGGCATAAATCGGATCCGGCGGCAGGTTCTCGAGCGCGGCGTAGTGGAATTCGTGGGCCGCGAAGCGCGCCGGGCCATCGCCCTCGCCCTCGCCCTCCCCCGCGCCCTCGGCCGTCAGCGGCCAGAGGCCGGCGCCGGTTTCCTCGACCCGCATGTAGCCGCGGCCCTGGGGCCGCTGGTGCAGCACCGCATCGGCCGGGATGACGCCGACCATCTCGCGGGTCTCGCCCCGCCAGCTCAGGCTGCGCGCCAGATAGAGCAGCCCGCCGCATTCCGCATAGGCCGGCATGCCGGCCGCGAGCGCCGCCGCGATCGAGGCGCGCAAGGATCGGTTCGCCGACAGCGGACCGAGCGCGCATTCGGGAAAGCCGCCGCCGATGAACAGCCCGTCGGCCTCGGGCAGGCGCGAATCGCGCAGGCAGTCGAAGGGGATCAGCCGGGCCCCGGCGGCGGCGAAGGCCTCGAGATCGCCGGGGTAATAGAAGGTAAAGGCGGCGTCGCGGGCGATGGCGATGCGCAGGTCCGGCCCAGGGGCGGATGGCGCGGGGGCGGCCACGGGGGCGGCCACGGGGGCGGGGGCGGAGAGCGCGGGAGCGGCCATCGGCGCGTTTGCAGCCGCGGCGAGGGCGCGCAGGCGGTCGAGATCGACCCCGGCCGAGACCGCGTCGGCGAGCCGCGCGATCTTGGCCTCGGCCTCCGGATCCTCGCCGCTGGGCACCAGGCCCAGGTGGCGCTCGCCGAGTTCCAGCGCCGGGTCGCGCCACAGGGCGCCGAGCACCGGCAGCTCGGTGTAGCGCTCGACCGCGGCGCGCAGCTTGGCCTCGTGGCGCGGACCGCCGACCTGGTTCAGGATCACCCCCACGATCGAGACACCTTCGTCGAAGTCCCGGTAGCCGCGCAGCAGCGGCGCGATGCCGCGGGTCATGCCGCGGGTGTCGATGACCAGCACCACCGGCGCGCCGAGCAGGCCGGCGAGCGCCGCGTTGCTGTCCGAGCCGGCCGGATCGACGCCGTCGTAAAGCCCCTTGTTGCCCTCGATCAGGCTGAGGTCCGCATCGGCGCCGTGGCGCGCGAACAGCGCCAGAATCTCCGGCGCCGATTGGGTGTTGAAGTCCAGGTTGTGGCAGGGCCGCCCGGCGGCGCGCCCGAGCCACGAGGGGTCGATGTAGTCCGGGCCCTTCTTGAACGGCTGCACCTTGAGGTCGCGCCGCCTCAGCGCGGCCGCGATCCCGGCCGAGACCGAGGTCTTGCCCGAGGACTTGTGCGCCGCCGAGATCATCACATGGGCCATGGCACGGGCTCCGAACGCGCGTGGGGCGTTCCGATCACGCGGCGGCCTTGAGGCGCTCCCGGTCGCGCGCGGCCCAGAGGGTCTCGGCCAAACCTTGCGCGGCGTCGGGGTCCTCGGCCCGGCCCAGGGTCCGAAGCGCGATCGCGAGCGTGCCGGTGACCGCCGCGGTGGCGTAGTCGTCCGCGATCTCGCCGCGCCAGAAGCCGATCAGCCGGCCGATGTCCATCTCCTCGTCGCGCGGCTGCTGGCTGCTGGCGAGCATGGGCGGCCAGTCCTGGGCGCCGAGCGCGCCGTCGTCGACGCTCAGCACCGCGCAGGGCTTGTTGGGCCGGCGCTCGATCTCGCCGCCCTCGCCGCGGAATACCGCCATGTGCGGCTGGCCGAGCAGCCGCGCCGCGCCCTGGTGGATCGACATGTAGTTGGGGTGGAAGACGCCCTGCAGCAGGGTGGGCGCCGCGAAGGGGTTGAGCATGCGCGCGAGGGTATGGACCGGCGAGCGCAGGCCGAGCACCGGCCGGAGCTGGATGATCTCGTAGAGCCGCGGCGACATGCCCTCGAGCGGCAGGTAGGCGAAGCCCTCGGCCTCGATCCGGCGCGCGGCATCCGCCAGCGAGGTCGCGATCGGCAGGCCCAGGGCCTCCAGGGTCGCCCGGGTGTACAGGCGGCCCGGCGTGTGGCCCTCGGTACCGTGCATGAAGATGCGCAGGCCGTCCTGGGCGAGGGTCAGGGCCGCGAGCAGGAACCAGGGCAGCTGGCGCCGCTTGCCGGCGTAGGACGACCAGTCCAGATCGACCTGTGGCAGCGGGTCGGGCAACTCGAAGGTGGCGCGCGCGCCGCGCACGAAGCCGGCGATCTCCTCGGGCGTCTCCTCCTTGACCCGCAGCAGCATCAGGAAGGCGCCGAGCTGCTCGGGCCGGACCTCGCCGCGCAGGATCATGGCCATGGCCGCCTCGGCCTCCTCGATGGTGAGCGAACGCGACAGGGTCCGGCCGCGCCCGAGGATGCGCACGTAGGCGGCGAAGGGATGATCGGCGGTCATGGTCTAGTTCTCCGGGGTTTCTCCGGCCAGGCTCCCAGCCAAGGTGACCGGCAGGAACCGCAGCACCTTGAGGCCGACCAGGATGATCGCGCCGGCCAGCGCCAGCCCGCCCAGGCCGAGCCCGAACTCCGGCAGGCTCGGCGTGTAGGTGGGAAACGCGCCGTCGTAGAAGCTGCTCTGCTCCTGCCAGCCGGGGAACAGGTCGAGCGGGTAGGCCTGGCCGCCGATCACGATCACGTAGAGTTGGGCGAAGCCGCCCAGGATCACCAAGGCCGAGGCCAGGCCGACCCGCAGGAGCGCCGGCCCGGCGCGCGGCGCGAACACCAGCGCGAGCGGCAGCAGCGAGCCCAGGGCCACCTGGCCGAGCCAGAAGAGGGCGGTGTAGACGCCGCCGTCGCGCAGCAGGAAGCGCTCGACGCCAATATGCTCGGCCGCGTAGAGGTTGGTCAGGTGCTGGACCGCGGTGAAATAGAGCACCACCGCCACCAGCAGCCCGAGCAGCCGGCCGAGGCGGTCGATCAGGGCCGTGTCGAGTGCGCGCCGCTCCCACCAGCAGACCTTGATCAGGACCAGGTTGAAGACGGCCAGGCCGAGCGACAGCGACATGGCGATGAACAGCGGCGCCATGACCGCCGCGTCGTAGGCCTCGCGCGCCACCAGAAAGCCGAAGATCGAGCCGGTGGCGGTGGTCAGCGCCAGGCGCCAAACCAGCGCCGCCAGCCCCAGTGCCGGCGCGAAACGGTTCAGGCGCCGCTCCATCTGGACCCAGAGGTAGGCCGCGACCAGGACCAGGAAGCCGATGTAAAGAAAGATGTTCCAGGCGAAGATGGATTTGAAGTTGTAGTTGGTCATGGCGACGATCAGCCGGTCCGGCCGGCCCAGGTCGAGCACCAGGACCGCCAGCCCGCCGACCAGGAACGCGATCGCCACCAGCCCGGAGAGCCGGCCCAGCGGCTGGTAGGCGGCGCGCCCGAACACCGTGCCGATCGAGGCCACGTTGAGCGCGCCCGAGGCGGCGACGATCATGAAGATGGCGAACACGTGGGGCAGGCCCCAGACGATCTGGTTGGTCATGCCGGTGACCCAGTGGCCCTGGTGCTCCATGGTCCAGGCCGCCGCCAGGCCGAGCAGGATCAGCAGGCCGTAGACGCCAAGCGCCCCGTAGAAGCCCAGGCCACGGCCCCCGATCTCCCGGTAAACGATCTCGCGCTCGCCGATCCGCGCCATGGTCCCGCGCCTCCCGCTCACAGGTTCCGGTAGCGGACCCCGGGGTCGAGCCCGAGGTCGGCGCGGATCTGACTGCTGGCGTGGGCCGCCACGCGCCGCGAGATCTCGCTGTCCGGATCGTTCAGGTCGCCGAACAGCATGGCCCCGCCGCCGGCATCAGCGCAGGCCTCGACGCAAGCCGGCTCGCGGCCGGCGTCGATGCGGTGGACGCAGAAGGTGCAGCTCTCGACCGTACCCTTGCCGCGCGGCGCGTAGGGCTTCTGGTCGCTGAGCGCCTCGTGGATGAAGGAGCGCGCCTTGTAAGGGCAGGCCAGCATGCAGTAGCGGCAGCCGATGCAGGTGTGCTTGTCGACCAGCACGATGCCGTCGGCGCGCTTGAACGAGGCCCCGGTCGGACAGACGTCGACGCAGGGCGGCTCGGCGCAGTGCTGGCACATGACCGGCAGCGAGCGGGTGGCGCCGGTCTCGGGATCGCGCAGCTCGACCTTGCGAATCCACTGGGCGTCGGTCTCGGGACGGCCCCGGCCGCGCAGGCCGTTCTCCTCGGCGCAGGCGCTCACGCAGGCCTCGCAGCCCTCGGCGCAGCGGCCGACGTCGATCAGCAG
>JACZVL010000023.1 GCA_022572685.1 Pseudomonadota bacterium | reverse complement strand
GCGCCCATTGCGTGAGCGCATCCCGCTTTTCGGCCAGATATTCGTGCTGGTTGTAAACCTTTGCGAGCCCCTGCGCCTGGTGGTTCAGAACGCGCTCGGACACGACCTCGGGCACGCCCAACCGGGCTAGTCCTGTTCGGCAGGTGCGGCGCAAATCGTGGACCCGCCAATTCTCGATAGCGGTATCGTGTTCGGTTAGAATTTGGTCGGTCCGGATTTTGGCCTTACTGAATCCGCGCACTGGTTGGCGTCCGCCACTCGTCGTGAATATGCAATCACCCTCGTTGAAGCGCGGAAGGCTTTCGAGGATATCAAACGCGGCGTCCGGGAGGGGTACGATGTGTTTGCGGTTGGATTTCGAGCGCGAGGCCGGGATCGTCCATTCACGTTTGTCTAAATCGATTTCCGACCACCGCAGTTCGGCCACTTCGGAGCGGCGCTGCCCGAGCAGAAGCAGGAGTTGTTGGATCGGCCCGAAGTTGTAGCCTTGCTCCGTCCACGCGGACCAGAGCGCCTTGATCTCGTGGTCCTCGAAGGCTCTGTCGCGCGCCACTTTTTTGGCCGGCGGCTGCATTGACGAGAACGGTGATATTTCGATGTCCCCTCGATCCAACGCCCAATTGAATATCCGCCGCGCGGTTTCATGGACATGTCGGGCGGCCATTGGGCTTCCGCCCTTTTTCAGTAGATCGGTAATCTCGGTCAGGTCGCTTCGATTTAAGTCGGTCGCCTGCCGGTCCCCCCACTTCGGGACAAGTCGTTTGCGGATTATGGACTCGGCCTCGGCGCCGCGACTAAGGCCGGGCACTTCAAGATCGATGTAGTTCTCGGCGATCACCTTGAAGGTTTTACGGGCTTTGGTTTTGGTCTTCGCGCGCTCGCTTGCGCGTGCCTCCTCGCGGGCGGCCTTCGGGTCGATCCCGGTCCTGGCCTGTGACTTGATTAAGCGCGCTTGGCCCCGCGCCTCTGCAACCCCAATGGCGGGCCAGCCACCAATGGTGAAACGATGGTGCCTGAGATCGCCATCCTCTTCGGGGAAATGATAGCTGATGCACCAGGTCTTTGTGCCCCGGTCGGTGATCCGCAGGCACAGACCATCGGCACCGGAATCAAATCGCTCGATCCGCTTGCCTTTCGGGGCCCTGGTCATTTTCGCGATGCCGGGCTCGGTCAGGTGTTTCGAATTCCTTTTGGGCATGAGTGGCGCCTCCCTCGTCACGGTTTCGGGTGATAACCGGGTGACAAAGAAAATGATACGGCTCGGAGCGATATGAAACAAGGAGAAACTGATATGGCCATTAATACTAGCTATTCCAATTTGTTAATGTGCTTTCAACGAACCAGTATGAAACGCGCTGTAATTTATAGTTTCCTGGTCTGGGACCCGGAGTACCGCGAGCAGATGCGCCGGCGCCTGAAGCGCCCGAGCTGAGCCAAGCGCCTGAAGCCAGGCGCCTGGCTGGCGTTTCGCGGCCGGTTGTCCTATTATTCCCACCAAGCGCCACAAAAGGCGCGGACAGGGAGGATAGGATGGTCGAACCCCGAACGGCCGCCGTCCAGGGTGAGATCGTCGGGAGCCAACCCGCCGGTACGCGGCCCGTCAAGGGGCTGGGATGGAAACGCGCGGCGCGGCCGACACCCATACAGGCGGCCTGGCTCAAACGCGGCCTGGCGCAACCCGGCGGCAAGCTGCCGCTGTTCGATGACTATGGCCAGCACTACGACCCGCGCACGGTGCGCGCCTGCCTCGACCAGGGCTGGGCCGCGCCCTGGATCGGCAACCCGCTGAAACCCGCTTGGCTGGTCTGCAAGCTGACCGAGGCGGGACGGAACGTCGTGACGTAACAGAACCTCGCCGGACGAAGATCGGAAAAAGAGGGGGCGGAGGCCACGCGTCCGCGCGCCTGCCCCCGCCCCCGAAGAACCGCCGCGTTACGGGTCGCGGCGGGAATCGGTCGCTACATTTTTAGTATCCCGGTCCCAGCAACGGACACATGAAATAGACGTCATCGTCGTCCATCTCGCTGTCGCCATTGACGTCGATCCACCACCGGCCACCAAGATAACCAACATCCCCTGGGCCGAACTCAGTTTGGAGGTCCGCTTCCATGATGGAAGACATTTCGAGTTTTTGGAAATCGCCCTCATTCGGCAGATGGGTAGCCAGGACAATCGTGTTGTAGATGAGGCCTTGACTGGTCACCAATATTCTTGGGGCCCCAGCTACCGTAGGTGTGCCAACCGGCGGGGAACCAGCGTTTGGATGTCCAGCCTGACTTTGCCCGGCCGAAGTCATCACGCCAACCGCCAGCACGGCCACCGCCAAGAGAGCTCTCAATCCCTTACTCATCGAATTTATCCTCCATCTCACTGTGTGATTACGGTCGATTGACCGAATGGAGAATGCGGGGGGAACATCACGCCTTGCTCCCGCGACGGTCACGAAAGTATCGCGGCGGCCGAGTCGGCGGTCACGTTTGCGCGAGATCACTGTGAGGCGCGCGCCGGTCGGCGCGTCAGGCGGCGGTGGGGAGCTCGAAGGAGAAACTGGTGCCGTCGCCGGGCTTGCTCTCGACCGCGATCGAGCTGCCGTGCAGCTCGAGGATGCGGCGCGCGATCGCCAGGCCCAGGCCGGTGCCCTCGGGCCCTTCCCCGCGCGATTTCTCGACCCGGTAGAAGCGCTCGAAGATGTGCGGGATCTCGTCGGCCGGGATGCCGACCCCGGTGTCGCTGACCCGGGCCGCGATGCACCCTGGCCCGGGCACCAGCGAAAGCCGGATGCGGCCGCCCTTGGGCGTGTACTTGATCGCGTTCTCGATCAGGTTCTCCAGCACCCGCTCGATCAGCGCGATGTCGCCGGAGACGAAGGGCGCGCCGGCCGGGATCTCGGTCTCGAGTGTGAGACCGTGCTTCTCGGCCTCGAGCTCGAACTTCTGCGCCACGTCCTGGACCAGCTCGGCCAGCGAGAAGGGTTCGAAGTGAAGCTCCCGGCCCTGGCTCTCCAGCATCGCCAGCTCGAACAGCTCGGCGATCAGCTGGTTCAGGCGTTGGCCGTGTTTGGCGGCGAGGTCCAGGTAGTGGCGCCGTTCGGCCTCGCTGAGTTCGCCCTCCTTGATCATCAGGGTCTCCAAGTAACCCTGCAACGAGGTCAGCGGCGTGCGCAGCTCGTGGGAGATGTTGGCGATCAACTCGCGCCGGGTCGCGTCGGCGTGACGCAGCTGGCGGATCTGCTCGACGATGCGCTGGGACATCCGCTCGACCGTGATGCCGAGCTCGTCGATCTCGTCGCCGCGCGGGCCCCGGCGCCAGGGGCCGAGGCTCATGGCGGCCTGGAACTCGCCCTGCTTGAAGGCCTCCACCGCCGCGCTCAGGCGGCGCAGGCGCCGGGTCAGCCAGTTGAACGACACCAGCCCGGCGATCAGCGCGAGCGCCAGGCTGGCCAGGCCGACGCCGACCGCCAGGCGCAGGATGTAGCTGTCCTGGATCATCCGGGCGACCGAATCGAAAGCCTCGCCGCCGAGCACCACGTAGAGGTAGCCGGCCAGCCGGTCACCCTCGCGCAGCTCCGCCGCCGAGAACACCTTGCGCCCTTGCGGGTCGCGTGGATCGTCGCCGCGGATCGGGAATTCTTCGGTGCCGTCGATGAAGGCCCGGATCGGCGCCAGGGAGACCCGGCCGCGCCGTACCCGCCCGGGCGGCGCGTTGTAGGACAGGATCGCGCCCTCGGGGTCGATCAGGTAGAGCTCGATGCTCGGGTTGATCACCATCAGCGAATGGAACAGCCCCTCGAAGGCGGCCTGGTCGACCGACCCGCCCTGCAACAGTGGGGTCTCGGCGACGATGCCGGCGGCGAGCGTCTGGTTGAGCTTCTGGTTGACCTCCTGCAGGTAGAGCCGGGTGGTGGTCACGGTGAGGGCGACGTAGATCAGGCTGATCGTCGCGACCAGCGCGAACAGCGCCGCCACCAGCTTGCCGTAGAGCGTGCGGGCCATGGTATTACAGGTTCCGCTGACGCGGAACGCGCCCCGGCCCGCACCCCCGCCCGGCCACCCACGACTCTTTGTTCAGGCTCCCCTGCGGGTCGCCCAGCAGCCCCACCCGGCCACCCATGAGCATACGATCCCGTGGGTGGCCGGGTGGGGCTGCTGGGCGAGCGCCAACGCGCGAGCCTAAAATATGGGTGGCCGGGCGGGGGTGCGGGCCGGGGCGCGCTGCATGGAACATGCCTCTACCCCGCCGCCAGTTGGTCGTTGAACTTGTAGCCGACACCCCAGACCGTGAGCACGTATTCGGGCTCGGCCGGGTTGTCCTCGATCTTGCCGCGCAGGCGATTGATGTGGGAGTTGACGGTGTGCTCGTAGCCCATGTGCCCGGTTCCCCAGACCAGGTCGAGCAACTGCTGGCGCGAGTAGACCCGCCCCGGGTGCTCGGCGAACTGCAGCAGCAGGTCGAACTCCTTGGCGGTCAGATCGATCGCCTGCCCGGCCACGGTCACGCTCCGCTTCTCGACGTCGATCGCCATGGCGCCCAGGTTCAGGCGCTTGGGCGCCGGCGGGCGGCCGGCGCCGAGCGCATCGACCCGGCGGAAGATCGCCTTGACCCGGGCGAGCAGCTCGCTGATCGAGAACGGCTTGGTCAGGTAGTCGTCGGCGCCGATCTCCAGCCCCACCACCCGGTCGACCTCCGAGGACTTGGCGGTCAGCATCAGGATCGGGGTGTAGTCGGTCTCGGCGCGCAGACGCCGGCACAGCTCGAGCCCGTCCATGCCCGGCAGCATGAGATCGAGGATGATCAGGTCGTAGCGCCGGGCCCGGGCCTCATCCAGGCCGCGCAGTCCGTCCGCCGCCAGCGCGACCTCGCAGTCGATATCCCTCAGGTGCAGGGACACGAGCTTCGCGATATCCGGGTTGTCTTCGACCACCAAGACCTTACGGGTCATTTCTCGGGAGGCGCCTTCAATAATCGGGACCGGCGATCATAGTGCCCGAATATCACGAAACCGTCACGCGGCTCCGGGCCGGGCCCGTGAAAACCTCAACGATGGAGAATCAGCGTTCCTTGGTATAAGAAGTCACATCATGTGGAGCTACCGCAACCCGGTCGAGATCGGCTTCGGCGCCGGCGGCTTTGCCCGCCTGCCGGCCCTGATCGCGGGCCGGCCCTATGCCCTGGTCACCTACGGCGAGCCGGTCTTCGCCGCGCTCGCCGAGCGGCTTGCCGGACTGGCCGGGCCGGCGGCGGTCATCCTCGATCAGGTCGCGCCCAATCCGGACTTCGCCGAGCTGCCGGATTGCTGCCGGCGCCTCGGCGAGGCCCGGCAAACGCCTCGGGTCATCGTCGCGCTGGGCGGCGGCTCGGTGATCGACACCGCCAAGGCTCTCGCCGCGGCGGGCGACGATTTCGGCCGGGTCCGGCGATTCCTGGAGACCGGGTCCGGCGCCGAGGATCTCCTCGCGCTGCCCATCATCGCGGTTCCGACCACCGCCGGCACCGGCAGCGAGGTGACCTGCTGGGCCACGCTATGGCACGCCGCCGCCGAGCGGAAATACTCGCTGTTGCGCCCCAGCCTCTATCCCGAGCACGCGGTCATCGATCCGGAGCTGCTGCTCGGCCTGCCTCGGGACCTCACTGTCAGCACCGGGCTCGACGCGCTCAGCCATGCCCTGGAGAGCCTGTGGAACGTCAACGCCAACCCGGTATCGCGCAGCCTGGCGGTCGCCGCCGCGCGCGAGATGCTGGTCGCGTTGCCGCTCGTGGTCGCGGATCCGACCGACCTCGAGCTGCGAGCCCGGGTCGCGCGCGCGGCGCTGCTGGCCGGTCTCGCCTTCTCCAACACCAAGACCGCGCTCGCCCACGCGCTGTCCTATCCGGTCACGCTGGGTTACGGCGTGGCCCACGGCATCGCCTGTTCGTTCAGCCTGCCGATGGTGATGCGTGGGGCAATCGGCGCGAAGCGCGCGTGCGACCAGGCGCTCCAGGATATCTTCGGCCCGGACCTCGAGGCCGGGGCGGCGCGGCTGGCGGTGTTCCTCACCGAGCTCGGCGTGTCCCCGGACCCGGGCGATCACGGCATCGATGAAGCGGCGTGGCGGAACATCGTCCGGGACGCCTTCGCGGGCGCGCGCGGCAAGAACTACATCGGCACCCCGGAGCGTTTCCAGGCCGCCTCAAGTGGCGCTCCGAGATCATAAAAAAGGGCGCCCCGCCGGACTCGGCGAGGCGCCCCGCGAAATGCGGTATTCGAGGGAGCTACTCGATCAGCTTGGTGCTCCACTTGCCGTCATCGCCGACGGTGTTGACCGAGTAGATGCCGCTCACGTCGCCGTTGCTGTCGAAGTCGACATTGCCGGAGGCGCCCTCGTAGTTGACGTCGCCACCGCCGGCGAGCACTGCCTTGGCCTTGGCCCACTCGCCCGGACGGATCACCGTGCCCGGCGGGCCGGCGACCGCACGCAGCGCCGCGCTGATCTTGCCGCGGTCGGCGGCGCCGGCCTTCTCGATCGCCAGCGCGATCAGGAACGCGGCGTCGTAGCCATGCGCGGCATAGGGCGAGACCGGATCGTAGCCGGCCGCCGTAAAGGCGTCGGCGAAGGCCTTGTAGGACGAATCACCGTAGTCCGAGGCGGATTGGGTGATGAAGATGTTGCCGCGTAGCGTGTCGGCGCCGATCTGCTCCAGAACCGAGGCGTCGAACATGCCGTCCGCCGCCATGAACTTGCCGAACAGGTCGTTCTCCAGGCTGTTGCGGATGATGGTGATACCGCTGCCGCCGTAGTAGGCGAAGATCGCCAGGGCCTCGGCGCCACCGCGCGCCAGGGTGGCGAGCTCGGAACGGTAGGAGGCCTTGTTCGGCTCGTGCATCTGGTTGCCGGCCAGCGTGCCGCCCAACTCCTGATAGGTCTTCGCGAAGACCTCGGCGATGCCGGCGTTGTAGTCGTCGTTGGAATAGGTCACGGCCAGCGTCTTGAAGCCGGCGTCGATCGCCAGCTTGGCCAGGGCCGCGCCCTGATAGGCGTCGGACGGCGCGACCCGGAACACCAGGTCGTTGTCCTTCAGCTCCGAGATCGACGGCGCGGTCGCCGAATCCGACAGCGCGACGACGCCGGCCGGGATGGTCACCGACTGGACCATGCCGTTGGTCGCGCCCGAGCAACTGGCGCCGACGATGGCGACGACCTGCTCGACGTTGACCACCTTGTTGCCGGCGTCGACGCCGGCCTTGGGGTCGCACTGCGAGTCGACGAGAGCCATCTTCATGGTGTCGCCGTCGAGCAGGCCGCCCTGCTCGTTGACGTGCTTCACCGCCAGATTGCGGCCGGCCACGATCGGCACGACCAACTCGGCGATCGGGCCGGTCACGCCGGCGACCGAGCCGACCTTGATCTCACCCGCCCAGGCGCCGGCGGCGCCGGCGGTTACCAGCGATGCGGCCACGGTGGCGCGCAGAAAAGATTTCATCATCTTCAGCCTCCCTGAGAGAATCTCTTGTTCGGCGCTCCGGGCCTCCGGGCGCCGCGGGCCCCATGATGCCACCTCCCGAGGCCCAATCACAAGCCCATGTCGCGGTCGGGGATGCGGCCGGCGCCTGCGTTTTAAGACGCTGATCTAATTGTATCTTTTTTTATCCTTGGCGACGCGCAGGCGGCGCTCGGGCAGGATTCCGCCGGGAAAGCGCTGGAGCACGATCTGCAGCACCAGGCCGATCAGGAAGACCCGCATGTAGGCCGAGCGGATCGCCCAGTCGTCGGGCAGAATGCGGCTGGTCACCAACTCGGTCGCCGACCACACCGTCCAGATCAGCATCGCCCCCAGAATCGCGCCCTTATTGTTGCCGCTGCCGCCGATGATCAGCATGACGAAGACCAGGAAGGTCGCGGTCACGGGTTCGGCGGCGTTGGGATCGATGAACTTCAGGTAATGGGCGGTGAGACCGCCGGCCAGGCCCATCACCGCGCAGCCGGTCACGAAGGCCTGGATGCGGAACGCCTCGACGTTCTTGCCGGCGGCGCGGGCGGCGGGCTCGTTCTCGCGGATCGCCGACATGACCCGGCCCCAGGGCGCGGTGCGGGCGCGCTCGAGCAGGAAGTAGAGCACCGCCACGATCGACAGCACCAGCGCCATCAGGCCGAGCTGGTTCCACGGCTCGGGCAGGGTCTCGAAGGGCTTGGGCACCATGGAGACGCCGCGCGCGCCGTTGGTCGCCCAGGTCTCGTTCTTCAGGATCAGGCGCAGAATCTCGGCGATGCCGATGGTGGCGATGGCCAGGTAGTCGGCGCGCAGCCGGATGCAGACGCGCCCCACGATCCAGCCGATCGCCCCGCTGACCACCATCGCCGCCACCAGCCCGACCACCACCGGCAGCTCGTAGCCGCCGAGATGGCGGGCGCTGGGCGCGGTGGTCAGGATCGCGCTGACGTAGGCGCCGACCACGAAGAAGCCGGCGATGCCGGCGTTGAACAGCCCGGTGAAGCCGAACTGGATGTTCAGGCCCAGCGCCAGGATGGCGTAGATGCCGCCCATGGTGAGCAGCGAGATGATGTAGAGGAAGATGCCATAGGCCTGATCCATCGCTAAAATACCTTACCCCGGAACAGGCCGCTGGGCCGCCAGATCAGCATCGCCACCATGATCGCGAAGGCGACCCCGGCCTTGTAGCCCGGCGCCAGCAGCGGCTCGTTGCCAATCCAGGCGTAGCTCGACAGCTCCTCGGCGATACCGATGATCAGGCCGCCGGCCATGGCGCCGTAGGGCCGGCCGATGCCGCCCAGGATCGCCGCCGCGAACACCGGCAGCAGCAGCTTGAAGCCCATCATGGTCTCGACGTGGGTGTCGATGGCGAGCAGCACCCCGGCGGCCGCGGCCAGGCTGGCGCCGACCACCCAGGTGGCGCGGATCACCATCTCGGTGTCGATGCCGGTGAGCCGGGCCAGCTCCGGCGAATCCGCCATCGCCCGCATCGCCTTGCCGATCTTGGTGCGGCTCAGCAGCACGTGGACCGCCAGCATCAGCACCAGCGCCGAGCCGATGATCAACATGTGCTTGGGCGATATCCGCAGGGCATCGAACAGGATGTAGGGGCGCTGGATGCCCGGCATCAGGGACTTGAGCTGGACGCCCCAGGAGAACTGAATGGCGGAACGGATCATCAGCATCATGCCGAAGGAGGCGATCACCAACATAATCGCCGGCCTGGCGCGGAACGGCTTGTAGAACACCCGGTCGATCCCCAGCGCCACCACCGCGGTCAGGATCATGGCGAACGGCAAGACCGCGATCGGGTGCCAGCCGGTGAGCTGGATCAGGGTGAACGCGAAATAGGCGCCCAGCGTCATGGTCTCGCCGTGGGCGAAGTTGGCGAAGCGCAGAATCCCGAAGGTCATCGAGATGCCGATCCCCCCCAGCGCATAGATGCTGCCCAGTATGATGCCCGGCATCAGGTGGAAGTTGATGAAATCCATCATGCGCCGTTCGCCCCGCTGCCCGCCCCGCTGCCCGCCCCACTGCCATTCACCCCGCTGGCCGCCCCGACGCTCGCCCCGCCGGCGCCGAGGAACATCTCCGCGACCTCGCGATTGGCCAGCAGCCCGGGGCCGGTATCCTCGAGGCGGTTGCGGCCGTCGACCAGGACGTAGGCGCGGTCGGCGATGGACAGCGCCTGCTTGGCGTTCTGCTCGACCATCAGGATCGGCACCCCGGCGCTGTTGATGTCCTGTATCACCCTGAAGATCTCGCCGCGAAACTTGGGCGAGAGCCCGGCGGTCGGCTCGTCCACCAGGAGGATCTTGGGTTTCAGCATCAACGCCTTGCCCATCGCCACCATCTGGCGCTGGCCGCCGGACAGGGTGCCGGCCGCCTGGCGCCGCTTCTCCGCCAGCGGCGGGAACAAATCGTAGATCTCGGCCATCCGCGGCCGGTAG
Source organism: Pseudomonadota bacterium (assembly GCA_022572685.1). Classification (GTDB taxonomy): domain Bacteria; phylum Pseudomonadota; class Alphaproteobacteria; order Kiloniellales; family J153; genus JACZVL01. Next base: position 14,688 of record JACZVL010000023.1, on the reverse strand, counting down.
TCGTCCTTGCGCACGTAGGCGCCCATTTCGAGGTTCTCCTCGACGGTCAGGCTGGGAAAGATGTTGGCGGTCTGGGGCACGTAGCAGACGCCGTGGCGCACCACCTGCTCGGTCGCCATGCTGGTGATGTCCTCGCCGTCGAGCAGCACCCGGCCCGCCGACAGCCGCAGCAACCCGAACACCGCCTTCATCGCGGTCGACTTGCCGGCCCCGTTGGGGCCGATGATGACGGTCACCGCCGCGGCCTCGACCTTGAGCGAGACACCGTGAAGGATCTCGGTCTCGCCGTAGCCGCCGGTGATGTTGTCCAGTTCCAGGACCGCCATGGCGCTACTCCCCGCCGCCCAGGTAGGCGTCCTGCACCCGCGGGTCGCGGCGCACGGTCTCCATGTCCCCGGTCATCAGCACCCGGCCCTCGGCCAGCACGATGACCGGATCGCAGAGGCTGCCGATCAGGTCCATGTCGTGCTCGATGATGAAGAAGGTGTAGCCGCGCTCCCGGTTCAGCCGCCGGATCATCTCCGCCAGCTTGATCAGAAGCGTCGGGTTGACGCCGGCCCCGGGCTCGTCCAGCAGCACCAGGCGCGCCTCCGCCATCATGGTGCGGCCCAGCTCGAGCAGCTTCTTCTGGCCGCCCGAGAGGGTTTCCGCCAAGTCGTCGCCCAGCGGGGCCAGCGACAGGAACTCGAGCACCTCCTCGGCCCGCGCGCGAATCTCCACTTCCTGGCGCGCCACCCCGCCCGCCGACAGCCAGCAGCGCAGCAGGTTCTCGCCGACCTGGTCCGGCGGCACCACCATCAGGTTCTCCAGCACCGTCAGCTTGCCGAACTCGTGCGGGATCTGAAAGGTGCGCAGGATGCCGCGGTGGAACAAGGTGTGGGTCGGCAGGCCGGCGATGTCCTCGCCCTCGAAGACGATGCGCCCGCCACTCGGCCGCTCGGCGCCCGCGATCATGTTGAAGATCGTGGTCTTGCCGGCCCCGTTGGGACCGATCAGGCCGGTGATGCGCCCGGCCTCGACCTCGAAGCTGCAGCCCCGTACGGCCTGCAGGCCCCCGAAGTTCTTCTCGAGGTTCTCGACTTTAAGCATGGTCCCCCAATATCTCCTGGCGCGACCGACCCAGTGAACTACCATTTTCGCGAGGATTTACAAACTCGCGAGTCGCCGATCGGCAATCGGAAAGGAATTCAGGGGGGCGGATCAGACCGCCTGGGCGTGGCGCACGGCGTCGGGTTCCAGATAGCCATCGAAGGCGGCGCAGGCGGTGCGCAGGAACGGCCGCCCGGCCCCGGTCACCCGGACCCGCCAGCCGTCGATCTCGACCAGGCCGTCGGCCGCCATCTCCTCGAGAGTGGCCAGAGCGCCCGTGAACACCCGCGGGTCGGCCTCGAAACCCTGGGCGATCGCGCCCAGATCGACCTCGAGGAAGCACATGAGCCGCTCGATCGCCGCGCCGCGCAGGCGGTCGTCCGCGGTCAGCGCGAGCCCGCGCGCGACCGGCAGGGCGCCGGCCTCGATCGCCTCGCGATAGGCCTTCATCGGCACCTGGTTCTGCACGAAGCCCTGGGGCAGCATGCCGATCGCCGAGGGGCCGAAACCGAGGCGCACCGGGGCGTCATCGGTGGTGTAGCCCTGGAAGTTCCGGTGCAGGGTCTGGTCGCGGGCGGCCTTGGCGAGGTCGTCCCCGGGCCGGGCGAAGTGGTCCAGGCCGATCCACAGGTAGCCGGCCTGCTGCAAGCGCTCGGCGGCCGCCAGGTACTGGGCGAAGCGCTCCGCCGCGTCGGGCAGGCCGGCCTGGTCGATCAGGCGCTGGTGTTTTTTCATCCAGGGCACGTGGGCGTAGCCGAACAGGCAGACCCGGTCCGGCGCCAGCTCGAGCGCCGCCTCGATCGAGCTCAGCACCCGCGCGACGGTCTGATAGGGCAGGCCGTACATGAGGTCGATGTTGATCGAGCCGATGCCGGCGCCGCGCAGCGCCTGGGCGACCCGCCGGGTCTCGTCGATGGACTGAACCCGGTTGACCGCCCGCTGGACCTGGATGTTGACGTCCTGCAGGCCGAGGCTGGCCCGGTTGACCCCGACCCGCGCCAGGGTCTCGATCAGGTCGTGGTTGAACTCGCGCGGGTCGGTCTCGACCGCGATATCGGCATCGGGCAGCAGCTCGAAGCGCGCCCGCAGGCGCTCGAACAGCCGCGCCATGTCGGCCGGCTCCAGGATCGTCGGGGTGCCGCCGCCCAGGTGTATGTGGCAGACCTTGTGCCCGGGCAGCAGATCGGCGACCCGGTCCAGCTCGCGCAGCAACAGCTCCATGTAGGCCGCGATCGGCGCGTAGCGCCGCACCACCGTGGTATGACAGCCGCAGAACCAGCACAGGCTGTCGCAGAACGGGATGTGGAAATAGAGCGATAGCGGCAGCGCCGGATCGAGGTCCCCGAGCCAGGCGCGATACCGGTCGCCCCGCACCGCCGGGGTGAACTGGACCGCCGTCGGGTAGCTGGTGTAGCGCGGCACCCGGCGGTCGTATTTGGCCAGCAGGCGGGCGGCCCGGTCGGTCTTTGTCGTCATCGCTCGATTTAAGCGGTCCGGGCGCGCGCGCGCCTTGATCCAGATCAGGCCCGATTGCGCCCGGTCCCCGATTGCGCCCGGTCAAGGAAAGCCGTCACCTGCCGGGCAGGCGCCGCTGGCTCTACCGCGCCCTGGTCGTTCTCGGCTTCGCCTGGCTGCCGTCGGCGCCAGGCTAGCGAGCCCTCCGCCCAAAAAAACGGCGGCGCCATCTCAGCGCCGCCGTCCAATCCATTGATTTCATTGGTCGGGGAGACAGGATTTGAACCTGCGACCCCTGCGCCCCCAGCACAGTGCTCTACCAGGCTGAGCTACACCCCGCCAATGTCAGAGGGCCAACGCCGCCACGACAGCGGCGGCCGGCCCCTCTCGGGCCCCTATATAGCGCCGCGCGGCCGGCCAGGCAATCGAGCTTGCGCCGGGTTTCGCGGCTAACCCTTCTTGGCGCCGCGCAGCAGGTCCCGGATTTCGACCAGATCGGCGAGCACGTTTTCCAAGGTCGCCCGTTCGCCGCCCGGCGCGGCCCCGGCGGCCGGGGTGCCCGCAGCGCCGGTGGCGCCGGCCTCCGGATCGAGCTTGCCGTGGCCTTCGCGCAGCAACCGCTGCACGCCCTTGATGGTGTAGCCATCGGTATAGAGCAGATTGCGGATCCGGCGCAGCAGGTCGACATCCTCGGGCCGGTAGTAGCGGCGGCCGCCGCCCCGTTTGAGCGGGCGCACCGGGGTGAACTTGGACTCCCAGAAGCGCAACACGTGCTGGGGCACGTCCAGGTCGGCCGAGACCTCGCTGATGGTGCGAAAAGCCGCCGCCGATTTTACTCGCTGCCGCGCCGCTGGCATGACGTCACGCTAGCTCCTGGTCTTCGGCCCCAGGGCCCCGATGTCCAGGCCCCCGATGTCCGGTGCTCAGCCGTTCGAGCGGGACAAGGCCGAATTGATCCGGTTCTTCAAGACATGCGAGGCGCGAAACACCAAGACGCGCCGCGGCAATATGGGGACCTCTTCGCCGGTCTTCGGGTTGCGCCCGACGCGTTCGCCCTTCTGGCGAACCGCGAAGCTGCCGAAGGACGACAGCTTGACCATCTCACCGCGCACCAAGGCATCGGAAATCTCGTTCAGCACCGATTCGACGAGGTCCGCCGATTCGTTGCGCGAGAGACCGACTTCCTGATACACGGCTTCGCTTAGGTCCGCACGGGTCACCGTACGAGCGGCCATAAAGCTCTCCCTGAATTCTTTTTCTCTTGAGACGTTACCTCAAGCCGGGCGAAGGGTCAATTAGTCAACAACCCTCGGGGCCTGCGTCGCAAATTTGATACGAAATAGAGCCCGGTTAACGCGCGCGAACCCCGGCGCGGAAGCGGTTACCAGCGCACCAGCGCCGAACCCCAGGTGAAGCCGCCGCCCATGGCCTCCATGAGAATCAAGTCGCCGGAGCGAATGCGCTGGTCCTTGACCGCCTCGCAGAGCGCCAGCGGAATCGATGCCGCGGAGGTATTGGCGTGGCGGTCCACGGTCACCACCACCCGGTCCTCGGGAAGGTTCAGGCGCCGGGCCATGGCTTCGATGATGCGCAGGTTCGCCTGGTGCGGCACCAGCCAATCGATGTCGCCCGGGTTCAAGCCGTTGGCCGTGAGCGCGGCGTCGATGGCCTCGGCCATGCGCACCACCGCGTGCCGGAACACCTCGCGGCCCTCCATGCGCACCCGGCCCACGGTGCCGGTCGAGGACGGGCCGCCGTCGACGTAGAGGGCGTCGTGATGGCGGCCGTCGGAATAGAGGTGGGTCGAGAGCACGCCACTTTCGATCGCGCCGTTGCCTTCCGCCGCCTGCAGTACCACCGCGCCGGCGCCATCGCCGAACAGGACACAGGTCGAGCGGTCGTCATAGTCGAGAATGCGCGAAAAGGTCTCGGCGCCGACCACCAGCGCGTTTCGCGCCTGGCCGAGGCGGAGGAAGTTGTCGGCGACCGCAAGGGCATAGATGAAGCCCGTGCAGACCGCCTGCACGTCGAACGCCGCGCCCTGGCACATGCCGAGCCGCTCCTGGATCCGGGTCGCGGTGGCCGGGAAGGTCTCGTCGGGGGTCGCCGTGGCGCAGACGATGAGGTCCAGGTCCGCGCCCGACAGCCGCGCCATGGCGAGCGCCTCCTCGGCGGCCTTGACCCCGAGATCGGAGGTCAGTTCACCGTCCTCCGCCCGGCGCCGCTCGCGGATGCCGGTGCGTTGGCGGATCCACTCGTCGGTGGTGTCGACCCGTTTCGCCAGTTCCGCGTTCGTCACCACCCGGGACGGCAGGTAGGACCCACAGCCCGTGACCTTCGAATAGAGCGCCATTATCCGGCCGCCGCCCGTAGCTGGGGGGTGCGCGCGGTGAGCGCGGCGAAGTCCGCCGTGGTCTTTTCGATGATGTCGTGTTCGTTCATATCCACCGCCACGCCGATCGCATTGGCGAAGCCGAAAGCGTCGGTGCCGCCGTGGCTCTTGACCGTGACGCCGTTCAGGCCGAGGAAGATCGCGCCGTTGTAGCGGCGCGGGTCGAGCCGCTTGCGCAGCTTGTTCAGGGACGAGCGCGCCAACAGATAGCCGAGGCCGGCCAGCAGCGAGGACTTGAAGGTGACCCGCAGATACTCGCCGACCAGTTTGGCGGTGCCTTCGGCGGACTTGAGCGCGATGTTGCCGGTGAAGCCGTCGGTCACCACCACGTCGACCGTGCCCTGCGCGATGTCGTCGCCTTCGATGAAGCCGACGAACTGACCGGGCAGATTGGCCTCGCGCAGGATCGCCGAGGCCTCCTGCAGCGCCTCGTGGCCCTTGAGTTCCTCCGAGCCGACGTTCAGCAGCCCGTAGGTCGGCTGCATTACGCCCAGCACGCAGCGCGCGAAAGCATTGCCCATGACCGCGAAGTCGACCAGGTTGCGCGCGCCGCAGACCACGTTCGCGCCGAGATCGAGCATCAAGGACTCGCCGTGCAGGGTCGGGAAGAAACCGGCCATCGCCGGCCGGTCGACCCCGGGCAGCGTCTTGAGCGCGAACTTGGCCATGGCCATCAGCGCGCCGGTGTTGCCGGCCGAGACCACGCCCGCGGCGCGGCCGTCCCGCACCGCGTTGATGGCCAGGCGCATGCTCGAGTTGCGCCCGCTGCGCAAGGCGATCGAGGGTTTGTCCTCGGCGCCGACCACGTCATCGGTGTGAACCAAGGTGCTGACCGCCTGGAGCCGCTTCTTGCGGTCGAGCAAGGGGCCGACCTCGGCCTCGCGGCCGAAGATCAGAAAGTCGACCTGGGGATAGCGCCGGCGCGCGATGTTGGCGCCCGAGATCACCATTCTCGGCCCGGCGTCACCGCCCATCGCATCGAGTGCTATGGTCAGACGATCGCTCACCTGGTTCTCATCCAATCTACCGTGGCCATCTGGTCGCCGAGCGCCTGGCCGGAGCGGTGAGGATCACACGCTCTCAAGCTCGACGACCTCGCGGCCGTCGTAATACCCGCAAGCGGCGCAGAGATGATGCGGGCGCTTCAATTCGCCGCAGTTCGGGCACTCACGGTAAGTGCTGGCCGGCAAGGCGTCATGGGCCCGGCGCTGGTTGCGCCGCGACTTGGTAACCTTTTTCTTGGGAACAGCCATGGGTCTGGTTTTCCGACTCCGATGAAATTAGCCGATTGAAGCGCTTCTTAGCCAAAAACGACCCCTGCGGCAAGACTAGCCGCAGCGGCCCGGCAAGGGAAGCGCGGAACCTCTCACTCGCGTCGCTTCAGGGCCTCCAGGCCGCCGAAGCCCGTCCGGGGCCCGGCTTCAGCTCCCGGGACCTCCAAATGCGCCGCCCCGGGGGCGCGCGGATAGGGATCCAGCGCCACCGCCAATTGCTGGGCCACCGCCTCGCCCAGGTCGAGCCCGCCGGGCCCGAGGGCCTCGGGCGGGTCCTCCGCCTCGGGATCGACCACCACCTCCTTTTCGGCGCCATCCGAGGCCGGGCCGGGCTCCAGGCTGTAGAGCAGGGTGAAATCCTCCTCGAGCCGGCTCGCCACCGGCTCCAGGGTGACCACGCAGGCTTGGCTGACCTCGGCGCTCAGGTGGCCCTCGAGCCGCAGCACCCCCTTGCCGTCGCCGGACTCGATGCGCAGCGTCGCGGCCAGCAGGTCGAACCCGAGCAGCCCAAAGCGCCGGGCCAGCGCCGCCCGCTCTTGGGGCGTCGCCGAGATCTCCTCGACGAGGACCTGACCGCCGAGCCGCTCGCGCGCGATCGGTCGCGAGAACTCCGGCAGGGGTTCCGGTTTCCGGGACATGGGGGCTCTCCGGGGATGAAGGGCGCGGAGAGTATGCAAAGCCGTGGCCTGGGTCAACCGGCCGCCTCGGGGCCGTTCGGAACCCCCGGCGGCGGGCCGAATTCCGGGCCCGCGGCCTCGATTTCGGCGGGTTCCCGCGGGGGCTCCCATCGGGTCAGGGCCTCGACCGCGGCGCGCAGATAGGCGGCCATCGCCTCGACCTGCTCCGGCTCGGGGGTCACCGTGCCAAAGAGATTGCGCCGCAGCGCCGCCTCCAGCTCCGCTGCCGGGCCGCTCAGCCCGGCTTCATAGGCGGCGATCCGGCCGTACAACCCCTGGGCCATGCGCTTCACCCTGGGCCCGACGCCCAGGTCGCCGGCGCCGAGCTCGCGCAGGCTCTGGTCCATGTCCTGGAACATGGCGTCGAACAGCGCCTGGCCCAGCGCCTCGGTATCGCCCGGGTCGGCCTTGAGCCGGTGCAACACCAGGAAGGTGTGGAGCGCGATCAGCTCGAAGCGGCCGTCCACGGTATCGGGCACGCCGCAGTCGCGGTAGAAGCCGGGCTGGCGGGCCTGGGCCACGACCCGCTCGTACAGCGCCCGAGCCCGCGCTTCCCACGGATCGCGCTTGAAGAACTTGCTTAGGACCATTCTCTCCCCGTCTAGACCCCGGCCTTGACCCCGGCCTTGACCCCGGCCTTGACCCCGGCCGCCGCGAAACGATTTCGGGGTTGAATTAGACGCCGCGACCTGTTTAATCAAACCCCACTAGGGGACATGATATTCACGATGGTTAACGGGCGCCATGAAATCACTCTCGAATAGCTTTGGCCGGCCGGCACTTCGGGCTTCGTTACTTGCCGGGATATTGGCGCTTGGACTCGGCGCCTGCGCGCAGGACATCCGGGTCCGGGGCAACATTCCCGACGCCGAGGTGGTGTCCAAGATCAACCCCGGCGTCCATTCGCGAATCGACATCCAAAGCCTGCTCGGCTCGCCCTCCACAAAGTCCACCTTCCAGGACAGCAAGTGGTACTACATCGGGCAGAAGTCCACCCAGTTCGCCTTCTTTGCACCGGAGGTGCTGGAGCGCACGGTGCTGGTGGTGTCCTTCGACGCGGCCGGCCTGGTGGTGACGACCCGGACCTACGACTTGGCGGATGGCCGGACCATCGATCCGGTCGACCGGATTACCCCGACCGAAGGCCGCGAGATATCGATCCTGCAGCAGTTGATCGGCAACCTGGGCAGGTTCCCCGCGCAGTAGCCGAACCCGCCGCGGGCGGCCTGGCAAATCAATCAGCCCCGGAAGGCCGGTCGCCTCCCGGGGTTTTTTGGATCTCGCCCGTGGCTGCCGCTCCTTGGTATTACGACGCGAGCGCCGCGAGCAGCAGAAGCGCCACGATGTTGGTGATCTTGATCATCGGGTTGATCGCCGGGCCCGCGGTGTCCTTGTAGGGATCGCCCACGGTGTCGCCGGTCACGGCCGCCTTGTGGGCCTCCGAGCCCTTGCCGCCGTGATGGCCGTCCTCGATGTACTTCTTGGCGTTGTCCCAGGCGCCGCCGCCGGCGGTCATGGAGATCGCCACGAACAGACCATTGACGATGACGCCGAGCAACATGGCGCCGAGCGCCGCCAGCGCCGCCGCCTGGCCGGCGATCGCCAGGATGATGAAATAGAGCGCGATCGGCGAGAGCACCGGCAGCATCGAGGGCACGATCATCTCCTTGATCGCGGCCTTGGTCAGCAAATCGACGCAGCGGCCGTACTCCGGCTTCGCCGTGCCTTCCATGATCCCGGGAATCTCCTTGAACTGGCGCCGCACCTCGACCACCACCGCAGCCGCCGCGCGGCCGACCGCGGTCATACATAGAGCGCCGAAGAGATAGGGCAGCAGCCCACCCATCAACAGCCCGACCACCACGTAGGGGTTGGAGAGCGCGAAGTCGACGCCGTCGCCGACGTCGATCAGGCCTTGCTCGGCGAAGTGCTCGATGTCGAGCGTGTAGGCCGCGAACAGGACCAGCGCGCCGAGGCCCGCCGAGCCGATGGCGTAGCCCTTGGTGACCGCCTTGGTGGTATTGCCGACCGCATCCAGCGCATCGGTGATCTTGCGCACTTCCGGTTCGAGGTCGGCCATCTCGGCGATGCCGCCGGCGTTGTCGGTGACCGGCCCGTAGGCGTCGAGCGCCACCACCAGGCCGACCAGCGCCAGCATCGTGGTGACCGCGATCGCCATCCCGAACAGCCCGGCCAGCAGGTAGGAAGAGATGATCCCGGCGACGATGATGAGCGCCGGAACCGCGGTCGCCTCCATGGAGATCGCCAGACCCTGGATCACGTTGGTCCCGTGGCCGGTGGTCGAGGCCTGGGCGATGCTGCGCACCGGGCGGTACTCGGTGCTGGTGTAGTACTCGGTCACCCAGATCAGCGCGCCGGTGATGGCCAGGCCGACCAGCCCGCTATAGTAGAGGTGGCGCGCCGGAAAACTGCTGCCCTCGATGGTGAGCATGGTGTCGACGCCGAGCACCCAGTCGGTGACGAACCACAGCAGGACCGCGGAGATCACGGCGGAGACGATGAAGCCCTTGTAGAGCGCGCCCATGATGCTCTGGCTCGCGCCCAGGCGCACGAAGAAGGTGCCGATCACCGAGGCAATGATGCAGGCACCGCCGATCACCAGCGGATAGAGCATCATCTGATCGAGGATCTCGTTGCCGGCGAAAAAGATCGAGGCCAGCAGCATGGTGGCGACCACGGTGACCGCGTAGGTCTCGAACAGATCGGCCGCCATGCCGGCGCAGTCGCCCACGTTGTCGCCAACGGCGTCGGCGATGACCGCGGCGTTGCGCGGGTCGTCCTCGGGGATTCCGGCTTCGATCTTACCCACCAGGTCACCGCCAACGTCGGCCCCCTTGGTGAAGATGCCGCCGCCCAGACGCGCGAAGATCGAAATCAGCGAGGCGCCGAAACCGAGCCCGATCAGGGGATTGATGAGCTCCCGGCCCTGGAACTCCAGGGCCAGCAGGACCGCGTAGTAGCCGGCCACCGCGAGCAGCGCCAGGCCGGCGACCAGCATGCCGGTCACCGCGCCCGCGCGAAAGGCGATGGCCAGCCCCTCGGCCAGGCCCTTGCGGGCCGCCTGGGTGGTGCGCACGTTGGCGCGCACCGAAACGTTCATCCCGATAAAGCCGGTCAAGCCCGACAGCGTGGCGCCGATCAGGAACCCGATCCCGACCGTGATGTCGAGGGCGAAGGACACGATCAGGAAGACCACGACCCCGACCATGGCGATGGCCCGGTACTGGCGCTTCAGGTAGGCCTGCGCGCCTTCCTGGATCGCGCCGGCGATCTCCTGCATCCGCGCCGAACCGGCGTCCGCCGCCAAGACCGAACGCGAGGCCCAGAGACCGTAAAGCAGCGCCAGCACGCCGCAGGCGAGCACAAACAGCAACTCCGTCGACATTTGGATGTCCCTTATATGGCCAGCCGGCGCGGAAGCGCGCCCGACTCCAGTCCCCCGTTGCGCGGGCGTGGAAAACGCGCGGAAAATGCCAGAAGCGTTGCGGGAAGGCAACCGGTAGTGAACCGGGGGTGTTTCACCGTGAATGGCGCTCCCCGGCTCATGCCGAGGATCAGCCGGGGTCCAGCACCCGCTTGTTGATGTCCTGGAGCCGGACCGTCTTGACCGCGCCCTCTCCCAAGACCCGCTCGGCGGCCAGGATCAGGCGCGCACGCACCGCCGGGATGTTGTAGCCGCGCTCCTGCACATAGCGCACCGAATAGATGCCGTACAGCGCGCTCAACATGGTATCCCGAAGCGGCTCGGCGAATCCGCTCAGCGCCCCTCTTTCCACGGATCCGGTGAGCTCGATCACCACCACCGCGGTGACGTGAAGCGTCACCTGATCCTCTCGGAGCACCGGGAGGATGATCGGGTCGAGCCTGATGACCCGGACCATCGAGACCAGCGCGGTCGCGTCCTCCGCGGCGACCTCGGCCTGTTCCCCTTCCGGCGCTTCGCGCAGGAGGAACCACCAGGCGGCGCCGCCGCCGCCGCCGAGGACCAGAAACACAACGAAAAGGATCACCAGTATCTTCATGGCCGGACCCAATGGATCGCGCGCAGGGGGCAGATCGCGCGCGCGCGGCACTGCCCACCCCGGTCATAGCGGATCGCTGGTGAAGAAGAAGTTAACTCATTGTCAACAATAGGGATTTCCGGATCTCAGAAATGCCGCCAGCCGGTCCCTTCCAGGGTCACCTCGGCCCCCGCGGGATCGCGCGCAATGAGGCCCCGGCCCGCCGCCATGCGGCCGACCGCGGTCAGCGGCAGATCGAGCGCAGCCGCCAGCGCGGCCACCTCCCCGGCCCGGCCCGGCTCGGCCGTGAACAGCAGCTCGTAGTCGTCGCCACCGCCCAGCAGCTCGGGCAGGCGTTCCGGCGCCGCCTCGAGCACCCCGCGCGCGGCCGGCGAGAGCGGCACCGCGCCGGTCTCGATCTCCGCCGCCAGGCCCGATTCCTCGGCGATGTGGCCGAGATCGGCGGCCAGCCCGTCGGAGACGTCGAGCGCGGCGCTGGCCAAGCCATCCTCGGCCAGGCGCCGGCCCAGTTCCAGGCGCGGCTCCGGCAGGCGATAGCGCGCCGCCAGATAGGCCCGGTGGTCCTCCGGCACGCCGGGCAGGCCGCCGCGCAGCGCCTCGAGGCCGAGCAGCCCGTCGCCGATCGTACCCGAGACGTAGACCAGGTCCCCGGCCCGCGCCGTGGCCCGGGACAGCGCCCGGTCTTTGGGCACCTCGCCGAAGGCGGTCAGCGACAGGGTCAGGGGGCCGGGCGTCGAGACGGTGTCGCCGCCGTAAAGGGCGACTCCGAAGATCGCCTGGTCCTCGGCCAGGCCGGCGGCGAAGGCGGCGATCCAGGCCTCGTCAATGTCCCTTGGAAAGGCGGCCGCCAGGAGGTAGCCGCGGGGCCGCGCGCCCATCGCCGCCAGGTCCGAGAGATTGACCCGCAGCAGCTTGCGGCCGATCGTCTCGGGCGGGTCCTCGGGCAGGAAGTGGACGCCCGCGACCATGGCGTCGACGGTCAGGACCAGGCTGTGGTCGCCGGCCGGGCCGGCCGGGCCGGCGAGATCGACCAGCGCGGCGTCGTTGCGCAAGCCCTGGGCGCCCGGCGCGGCCTCGGCGAGCGGCGCGAAATACCGTGCGATCAGTTCGAATTCACCCCGCATCCCGGCTCCTCGTTTCCGAACCCGCCGCCGGGAGTTCAACCTGTCCCGGGGGCTTCGAAGGCCTCCGGGCGCAGTTCGCGCGCCAAGCGATCGAGCACCCCGTTGACCAGGCCCGGCTCCTTGCCGCCGAAGAACGCGCCGGCCAGATCGACGTATTCGGAGATAACCACCCGGACCGGCGCCTCCGGCCGCCTCGACAGCTCGAACGCGCCGACCCGCAACAGGATCTGCAACAGGGTCTCCAGGCGTTCCACCGGCCAGTCCTCGTCGAGCACCGCGGCCAGCATGTCGTCGAGTTCGTCGCGCTCCTTGCCGACGCCGCGCACCAGCAGCCCCAAAAGCCCGCGATCGGCGGCCGCCAGAGACACGCCATCGAGCTCCTCGTCCAGCCGGAGCGCGAGGAACTCGGCGAGCACGGTCTCGACCGGAGCGGCGCTCAGTTCGACCTGGTAGAGCGCCTGGACCGCGGCCAGCCGCGCCGCGCTCTGCCTGGCGCCGCCCCTGGCCCTCTTGCGGCCCCGCGCCTTATCCATCGTGTCTGGCCCGGTCATGGCGGTCCGTACTCTCAACGTGGATAGAGGTGGAACTGGCGTTTGATGCCGAGCATGGCAAGGCAAGCGCGCGCCGTCTCGCCGCCCTTGTTCCGGCCGTCGACCCGGGCGCGCTCCCAGGCCTGCTCCTTGTTCTCGCAGGTCAGGATGCCGTAGCCGAGCGCCAGCGCGTATTGGCACGCCAGGTCCTGGAGCTTGCGGGCGCTCTCGCCGCAGATGTGGTCGTAGTGGCTGGTCTCGCCGCGAATCACGCAGCCGAGTGCGATGTAGCCGTCGAAACGCCGGCGCGCGGCGTAGAACTCCATCGAGCGCAGGCCCATGTGGATCGCCGCCGGGATCTCGAAGGCGCCGGGCACGGACACCCGCTCGAAGCTGGCGCCGGCCGCCTCCAGCACGCCGTTCGCGCCCTTCAGAAGCTCGTCCGCGACATCCTCGTAGAACCGGGATTCGACGATCATGATGTGGGGCGCATCGGGATCGGCCATGACTAACCCCCCGCCGCCGGTTCGCCGCCGAGCGGGATCGGGCGCTGCTCGACCATCTTGAGGCCGTAGCCCTCGAGGCCGACCAGATTGCGCGGCGTGTTGGTCAGCACGATCATGTTGGCGACCCCCAGATCCAGCAGAATCTGCGCGCCGACGCCGTACTCGCGCAGCTCGCCGAAACTCTTCTCGGCCGCGCCGCCGCGCGCCTTGATGCCGTCGGACAGGCTGGTCGGCGAGGGCTCGCGGATCACCACCAGCACGCCGCGCCCGGCCTCGTCGATCATGCGCATGACCTGCTCGAGCTCGCCGGCCTTGCCGCTGGTGCGTTCGCCGAGCACGTCGTCGAGCACGTCGAGCACGTGGACCCGGACCAGCACCGGCGCCGCGTCGGAAAGCTCGCCCTTCCACAGCGCGATGTGCTCCACGCCGGTGGTCTTGTCGACGTAGACCGCGCTCTTGAAGGTGCCGCCGTGGCGCGATTCCAGGGTGCCGGTCAGGGTGCGCTCCACGACCCGGTCGTAGCGCCGGCGGTAGGCGATGAGATCGGCGATGGTGGCGATCTTGAGACCGTGGAGCTGGGCGAAGGCGATCAGGTCGTCGCGCCGGGCCATGGTGCCGTCGTCGTTCATGATCTCGCAGATCACGCCCGCGGGATTGAGCCCGGCCAGGCGTGCCAGATCGACCGCCGCCTCGGTGTGGCCGGTGCGCACCAGCACGCCGCCGTCCCGCGCCACCACCGGGAACACGTGGCCGGGGCAGACGATGTCGCTTTCGCCGGTGGTCGGGTCGATGGCGACCGCGACCGTGCGCGCCCGGTCCGGCGCCGAGATCCCGGTGGTCACGCCGTCCCGGGCCTCGATCGAGACGGTGAAGGCGGTCTCGTGCCGGGTCTCGTTCTTCTGGGCCATCAGCGGCAGGCCGAGCGCCTCGATCCGCTGCCGGGTCATGGCCAGGCAGATCAGGCCGCGGCCGTGCTTGGCCATGAAGTTGATGGCGTCCGGGGTGGCCATCTGGGCGGGGATCACCAAATCGCCCTCGTTCTCCCGGCCCTCGTCGTCGACCAGGATGAACATCCGGCCGTTGCGGGCCTCCTCGATGATCGCCTCGATCGGCGAGACGATCTCGCTGAAGGTCGCGCGCCAGGCTTCCTCGGCCGCGGACATCACGGATTCTCCTTCACCAGCAGGCGCTGAACATAGCGTGCGAGCAGGTCTACTTCCAGGTTTACGCGGGCCCCCGGGCGGCAGGCGCCGAGCGTCGTCGCCGCCGCGGTGTGGGGGATGATGTTGACCTCGAAACGGCCGCCCCCGGGGGCGTCCCCCGGGGCGTCCCCGGGCGTATCCTCGACCCGGTTGACGGTCAGCGAGACCCCGTCGAGCGTCACCGAGCCCTTGGCGGCGATGAAGCACATGAGCGCCGCCGGGGCGGTGAAGGCGAGGCGCAGGGAGCCCCCCTCCTCGGCCCGCCCGCAGACCTCGGCGACGCCGTCGACGTGGCCCGAGACCAGGTGCCCGCCGAACTCGTCGCCGAGCCTGAGCGCGCGCTCCAGGTTGACCGCCGTGCCCGGCGCCCAGTCGCCGAGCGTGGTCTTGGACAGG
>JACZVL010000022.1 GCA_022572685.1 Pseudomonadota bacterium | reverse complement strand
GGCTGTCCGGCGCCCCCACCGGTGGTGCCGCCAGCGGTCGCCGGGTTCGGCGCCGCTGCCGGCGATTGCACCACGGCGCGCACCTGCTGGCCCAGGGTCAAGAGATCGGACGCCGGTCCGTGACCCGCCGGCGCGGCGTGGCCCGCGCCCGGCGCGGCCGCCGCCTGGCCCTGGGATCCGGTGCCGCCAGCCTGGGCGCCGCCAACCTGGATGCCTGGGGGCTGAAGCGGCCGTGGCGCCGGCGCGTCCTTGGCGCCGTGCGGGAGCTCGCTGTGCACGATCAGGACGTGGAGCTGGCCGCCGGTGCTGCGAATATGGAGCGTGACCTCGCTGTTGACCGGCAGCTGCGCCTTGGTGGCCACGGAGAGCGTGCCCAGATCGGTGCGCACCAGCGTATGGCCGCCCGCGTCGTGGCCCACCACCACGCCGGGCAAGGTGGTGCCGACCGACAGCTGCGAGACCTGCGGCGGCGGGTTCGGCACGGTCCCCAGGATGCCGGAAGGGCCGACCGTCGGGACGCGCGCGCCGCTGAACAGCGCGGTGGGGCGGACCAGGTCGTTCATGAGGCCTCGATCAGCCGCCGCGCCAGGGCTTCGACGTCGGCGGCCGCCTCGGTGTTGGGATGGCGCACCAGAAGCGGAGACTGGTGGCGGATTGCCTCCTTGACCTTGGCGTCACGGCGCACGATGCCGGCCAGGGGCGGCACGGTCTTGAGGAACGATTTGCAGACCTTGCGCAGGGTCGCGTAGGTGCGCTCGCCCTCGTGCACCGAGGCCGCCATGTTGACCACCACGCGCAGGTCCGCCCGCGGCTTCTGCAGCAGCATCAATTTGATGAAGGCATAGGCGTCGGTCATGGAGGTCGGCTCGTCGGTGGAGATCACCAGGCAGGTGCCGGCCCGCGCCGCGAGCTGCCGGACCGTGCGTTCGACCCCGGCGCCGAGGTCGAGCACGACGCGCTGGTAGCGCGGCGCCAAGGCCGCCAGCTCGGCGGTCAGCGCCGCCAGGCGGTCCGGCGCCAGGCTGGCCAGGCTGCCCGAGCCCGAGCGTCCGGCGATGATGTCGAAGCCGCCTTCCTCGAAGGCGAAAGCCGCCTCGCCGAGCCCGTGGCGGCCGGCCAGCACGCCGCCCAGGTCCTTGGGCGGGGCCAGGCCCAGTTGGATATCGACGTTGGCGAGGCCCAGATCGCCGTCGAACAGCAAGGTCCGCTGCCCGGCGCGCGCGAGCGCGTGGCACAGGGTGATCGCCAGCCAGGTCTTGCCGACGCCGCCCTTGCCCGACGCGATCGCGATCAGGTTGTGGAGCTCGCCGCTCTCTGCCGGGCGTACCCGGGTCTCGACAGCTTCGACCATCAGCCGGCTTCCCTGATCGGTAGGCGTTGAATGGAGTCCGCGGCCGCCGGCAGCAGCAGGCGCGCCAGCGAGACCGGATTGAACGGCAGCAGCGGGTCGGAGATGTTGGGCGACGCGCTGGCGGCCATGAGCGCGAAGCGGCCGGCCTGGGCCGCGCTGAGCAGGCCGCCGAAGCGCCGGGCGGCGTCGATCTTGGTGACGATCAGGCTCCGGGCGCCGACCTCGGCGAAGGCCGCGGCCGCTTCCGCGCAGTCGGCGGCGTCGCCGCCGGCGGGCAGCACCACCACCGGGTCGGCGCCCGCCGCGCCCGCCGCCAGGCTGAGCCGGTCCAGATCCTCGGCATCGAAGGGATTGGCGCCGACCGTGTCGACGACCACGAAGTGATCCTCCGGGCAGGCCGCGACCGCGTCCGCCAGGGCGTCGATGTCCGGCGCCCGCAGCAGCTCGGCGCCCAGCGCCTGGGCGAAGGCGGTGATCTGGGCCAGGCCGCCGGACTTCACCGTGTCCATGGTGATCAGGCTGGCCCGGCCGCCGGCCAGGCGGACCCGCGCGCAGAGCTTGGCGGCGGTGGCGGTCTTGCCGGCGCCGGGCGGTCCGACCAGCAGGAACGGCCGCGGGGTCGGCGCCTCCGGCGGGGCGGCAAAGATGAACTCGCCGTCCAGCGCGCCGCCCAGGGCCAGCGCGTCGTTCTTGGCCGTGAGCGCCGCGGCGGCGCCGATCAGGCGGTCGAACAGGGCAGGGGGGACCCGGTGGTAGGTCAGGGCCTCGGAGATCTCGTCCAGGGACACGGCGCCGCCGGTCGCGCCGTCATGGATCAGGGGTTCGAGCGGGCTGTCCTCCAGCGCGGCGGTCACGCGCACGCCGCGGCCGTCTTCGGCCGGCTGGCTGGACAGAATGATGGCGTCCGGGCCCAGCACCTCGCGCACGCGGCGCATGGCCTCGGGTAGAGATTTCGCGGTGAAACTCCTCAACCGCATGGACCGGTCAACTCCCTCGTTATCCTATTCGCCCCTTGCCCTTCCCCGGTCGCCCCTAGATTGCCGACCCTAGATCTGCCCCAACGTCTTTATCTGCACTTTCGGATGGACCTCGTTCTGCGACATCACCACGGTGGACGGCCGGAAACGCTCGATGATCGAGCGCACGTAGGGCCGGATGCCCGCACTGGTCAGCAGCACCGGGGTCTCCCCCGCCATGGCGTGTTGTTCGAAACCGCTGCGCACGACCCGGATGAACTCCTGCAGCCGGGTCGGCGCCATCGACAGGTGCTTGTCGTCGCCCTCGCCGGTGATCGCCTCGGCGAAGGCCTGCTCCCACTGTTGCGAGAGGGTCAGCATCGGGATGAAGCCCTGTTCGTTGATCTGTGCGCTGGAGATCTGCCGGGCCAGGCGCGTGCGGACGTGCTCGGTGATCGAGGTTACGTTGCGGGTTTGGCTACAGACCTCCGAGACGCCTTCCAGGATCGACGGCAGGTCGCGGATCGAGATGCGCTCGCCGAGCAGGTTCTGGAGCACCCGCTGCAGGCCGCCGATCGAGATCTGGTTCGGCACCAGCTCGGCGATCAGCTTCTGCTGGTCCTCGTCGAGCTCGTCCAGGAGCTTCTGGGTCTCGGCGTAGGACAGCAGCTCGGCCATGTTGTCCTTGACCACCTCGGTGAGGTGGGTGGTGATGACGGTCGGCGGGTCGACCACGGTGTAGCCGCGGAACAGCGCTTCCTCGCGGGCGCCGGCCTCGACCCACATGGCCGGCAGGCCGAAGGTCGGCTCGATCGTCTCCTCGCCGCTCAAGGGGATTTTCTCGCCCTTGGGGTCCATGACCAGCAGCATGCTGGGCCGCAGCTCGCCGCGCCCGGCCTCGATCTCCTTGACCCGGATGACGTAGGTGTTGGCCGGAAGCTGCAGATTGTCCTGGATCCGCACCGAGGGCAGCACGAAACCCGCGTCCTGGGCCAATTGGCGGCGCAGGGCCTTGATCTGGTCGGTCAGGCGTTGGCCGACCTCGGAGTTGATCATGGGCAGCAGGCCGTAACCCAGCTCGAGCCGCAGGTTGTCGATCTGCAACGCGTTGCTGATCGGCTCCTCGGCCACGGGCGCCGCCTCGGCCTCCGCCGCTTCGGCCTTGGCTTCGGCCTTGGCCATGACCTCGCCGCGCCGCGAGGATTTCCACGCCAGGCCGCCGGCCACCGCCGAGAGCGTCAGGAACGGCAGCGCCGGAATGCCGGGCAGCAGCGCGAGGGACAGCATCAGGAAGGACGACAGGCCGAGGGCCTTGGGATACCCGCCGAGCTGGCCGAACAGCGCCTTGTCGGCCGAGCCCTCGGTCGCCGATTTGGAGACCAGGAGGCCGGCCGCGGTCGAGACGATGATCGCCGGGATCTGGGTGATCAGGCCGTCGCCGATGGTCAGCAGGGTGTAAACCTGGCCGGCTTCGCTGAAAGAGAGATCCTTCTGCGCGACGCCGATGATGATGCCGCCGATGATGTTGATGAAGGTGATCAGGATGCCCGCGATCGCGTCGCCGCGCACGAACTTGGCGGCGCCGTCCATGGAGCCGAAGAAGTTGCTCTCGTCCTCGAGCGTCTTGCGCCGGTGGCGCGCCTCGGCTTCGTCGATCAGGCCGGCCGAGAGGTCGGCGTCGACGGCCATCTGCTTGCCCGGCATGGCGTCCAGGCTGAAGCGCGCAGAGACCTCGGCGATGCGTCCAGAACCCTTTGTAATAACAATGAAATTCACGATCACCAGGATGATGAAGACGATCATCCCGATGACGAAGTTGCCGCCCATGATGAAGTTGCCGAAGGCCTGGATCACCTGACCGGCGGCGTCGGGGCCCTCGTGGCCGTTGGACAGGATCAGCCGCGTCGACGCCAGGTTCAGCGACAGCCGCAGCATGGTCGCGATCAGCAGCACCGTGGGGAAGGAGCTGAAATCCAACGGCCGCTCGATGAACAGCACGGTCATCAGGATCAGCACCGAGAAGGTCATGGAAATCGCCAGCGCGATGTCGAGCATCCAGCTCGGCATCGGCAGGATCAACACCACCAGGATGCAGGCGATGCCCAGCGCGAGCGCGATGTCGCCCTGCAGCAGCGTCTCCACGACGCGGCGGAACGCCGTCACCTCGGATTTCGGGCCGGATCCCGGGGCGACGGCGGGGAGGTTGCCGCGATCCTGTGCGCTGGTATCGGTCATCGGCTAGGGATGCTCCACTCCCGCGATCCCACGATCCTCACGTGGGGGCCTCACGCGGAGGACCGCTCCGCCTCACCTGGCATGGGTATCGCTAAGCCGTTCTGGCTGTAGAGCTTCAACTTGTTCCTGAGCGTCCGGATCGAGATGCCGAGGATGTTGGCGGCATGGGTCCGGTTGCCCAGGCAATGCTGCAGCGTGTCGATGATCAAGCCGCGCTCGACGTCCGCCACGGTCTTTCCGACCAGCCCGCCCGAACCGTTTCCGGCGGCATCCTGCCGGGGGTCCTGCGCCGGGTCGGAACCGTTCGCCGGCTGCGCCGCGGCCTCGGCGCCGTTCGAGCCGAGCGAGCCGCCGGTCAACAGCAGGGAGTCGGGAACGATGACGTTGTCCTGGCAGAGCAAGACCGCGCGATGCATGGCGTTCTCGAGTTCGCGTACGTTGCCGCGCCAGGGGTGACCGCGCAGCAGCTCGCGCACCTCCGGGCTCAACGCCGGCATCGCCACGTCGTTGGCATCGGCGTACTTGGCCACGAAGTGCTCGGCCAGCATCTCGATGTCCAGGGGCCGGTCGCGCAGGGGGGGCAGGGTGATGGTCACCACGTTGAGCCGGAAATAGAGGTCCTCGCGGAAGCTGCCGTCGCGCACCGCCTCCTCCAGATCGCGGTTGGAGGTGGCGAGCAGCCGAATGTCGATCTTGATCGGCTTGGCGCCGCCGACGCGATCGATCTCCCGTTCCTGGACGGCGCGCAGCAGCTTGGCCTGGAGCCGCGGGTGCATCTCCGAGACCTCGTCGAGCAGCAGGGTGCCGCCGTGGGCCTCCTCGAACTTGCCGATGCGGCGGCTGATCGCGCCGGTGAAGGCGCCCTTTTCGTGGCCGAACAGCTCGGATTCGAGCAAAGCTTCGGGAATTGCGGCGCAGTTGAGCGAGATGAACTGCTTCCTGGCACGCTTGGACTTGGCATGCAGGTAACGCGCCAGCACCTCCTTGCCGGTGCCGGATTCACCGGTGATCAGGACGCTGGCGTTGGCCGGCGCGATCTGGTCGGCGAGGCGCAAAACGCTCTTCATCGCCGGGTCGCGGAAGATCATCGAGGTGGCCTCTTCGGCGACGGCTTGAAGCACGGCGGCGATCAGCTCGGCGTCGGGCGGCAGCGGGATGTACTCCTTGGCGCCGGCCCGGATCGCATCGACCGCCAGTTTGGGGTCGGCGCCGATGCCACAGCCCACGACCGGCACGGAAATGCGTTCGGCATTCAAGCTGGCACAGAGGTTGGCGACGTCGAACCGCACGTCGATCATGATCAAGTCGGCGCCCTGGCCGGAGCGCAGGGCGATCAGCGCCGCCTCGACGGTGTCGACGTGCGCGACCTTGGCGCCGTTGTCGAGCGCGATCTTGCCGGCGGTGGTGATGTGACCTTCGAGCGTGCCAACGATGAGTAGTCGCATAACGGTTATTCCTAAACCGGGGTTAATCGAAGTAGCTCACCCGCTGCACGGGCGAGAGGATTGCATTGATCGTCATCTCTAGGCGCCGCGGGTTCTCCTGGCGGCTGATCGAGGCGGCGCCGATCGCATAAATCTGATTGACCATCGCCTCGACATCGGAGTTCCGCTCGAGCTTGGTGGCGAGCGGATGGAACACCATGTTCGCGAGCACGGCGCCGTAGAAGGTGGTGAGCAGGGCGACCGCCATGGCCGGACCGATCGCCGCGGGGTCCTGGAGGTTGCCGAGCATCTGAATCAGGCCGACCAGGGTTCCGATCAGGCCCATGGCCGGGGCGACCTCGCCGGCGCGGCGCAGGACGCCGGCGGAGCGGACGTGGCGCTCGCTGGTGGCGTGGCGTTCGCGGCCCAGGATGTGCTCGACCTCCTCGGCGGGGAAGCCATCGATCACCAGCGAGACCGCCTGGGCCAGGAAGCCGGTGTGGTGGGAGGCGTCGAGCTCTTTCTCCAGCGCCAAGGGGCCGTTCCGACGCGCGGCGTCGGCCAGGTAAAGGATGCGCAACGCGGCGTTCCTCGGCGACTCGGCGTGGTAGACGACGGCGCGCAGCATGACCCGTTGGGCCTGCATCACCTCGGCCACGGAGAACGACACCATGGTGACCAGGAAGGTGCCGCCGACCACGATCAGGATCGCGGGCAGGTCCACGAAGGACCCCGGAGAGCCGCCGAGCATCATGGCCGCGCCGATCACCAGAAAGGCGCCCGACACCCCGAGCAGCGTGGCGACGTCGATGGTGGCCGCCGCGGCCTCTGGGCTGGTGCCCAGGCCGCGCCGCAGATGCTTGCCGGTTTCGCTGATGGTCGCCATCTCGCTGCCCGATTCTGGCAAGGCCCGCTACGAGCGGTCCATCTTGATGATTTCCGTCATGGTCACCCCGAGGCGGTCCTCCACGACCACGACCTCGCCGCGCGCGACCAGGCGGTCGTTGACGTAGATGTCGATGGCCTCGCCGACCTTGCGGTCCAGTTCCACGACCGCGCCGCGGCCGAGTTTGAGCAACTGGCTGACCTTCATGGTCGCCTTGCCCAACACCGCCGAGACCTGGACAGGAATGTCGTAGACCGCTTCCAGCTCCTTGGCGTTGGTCGGCGGCTTCTGCGGCTCTTCCGCCTCCAAGCCGGCCTCCATTTCGGCGGCGGCTTTGGCGTTGAGGTCGTCCACGTCAAACTCGGCAAGTTCAAGATCGTCGTCGGCCATGGGTCTCTCCTATCGGTGTGCGGTCATTACGCGGATACCACCGCGTCGTTGATAGCCGGTCCGGCTGGGGCCGGCTCGCGTGATTCGGATGCTTGCGCCGGGGCCGCGGCCGGGGCCGGGGCGGTGGCGGTCGCCTCGGGCGTGTCTGGGCCCGCGACTCGTCCGGTGATTTGCTCGATTTCGCGCCACAGCCGTTCGCTGTCGCGCTCGGCGCCGCCGTCGGCCCACTCGACCCGGACGTCGCCGGGGTTCAAGCCGTCCTGCGCCAGATAGACGATCTTGCCTTCGAAACCGGCGCGCGCCGCAAGTTCGCCGATCCGCGCCTGAACCTGATCGAGCACGGCGTCGGCGACACGGATCACGATCCGGGGTTCGTCGCGCAGGCGCTCCAGGCAATCGCAGACCACGGATTCGACCTCGTCCAGGCCATGCCTTCCGGCCAAGCGGGGAAAGATCTTGCGCACCACGGTCAGGGCGACCTCGAGCGCCTCGCGGCTCTGGCGCTCGTGGGATTCGACCTGGGCCTGAGACAGTCCGTTCAACTGCGCGGAGACCGCGTTCATGGTCTGGGAGATCTTCTGCTCGATGCTCTGCATGGCCTCTTGAGCGCCGATTTTCTTGCCGGCTTCATGACCTTCGGCGCGGGCCCGTTCCAAGTCCTCCTCGTCGAACTTGGGCGGCGGTGGTTTGCGCACCGGCCGAACGGCGCCGCCGCCCGGGTCCTCGACTTCAAAGGGGGTATCGAACAGGAATTTTTCCGACATTCTCATGGCTCATAAGGTTGTGGCCTAGTAGACCAGCTCGTCCTCGCCCTTGCTGTCGGCGATGATGATCTCGCCGCTCGCCGCCAAGTCCTTGGCGAGGGTGACCATGAGCATTTGCGCCTCGTCGACGTCGCGCAGCCGGACCGGGCCCATCGACTGCATGTCCTCGCGCATGATCTTGGCGGCGCGCTCTGACATGTTGGTGAAGAACATATCCCGGAGTTCGGCCGAGGCGCCCTTGAGGGCGATCGCGATCTTGTCCTTGTCGGAGTTGCGCAGCAGCGTCTGGACGCCGCCCGGGTCCAGGTTGCCGAGGTCCTCGAAGGTGAACATCAGCGCCTTGATGCGCTCCGCCGAATCCTTGTTGCGCTCCTCGAGCGCGCTCAAGTAGCGGCTCTCCATGCCGCGGTCGAGGAAGTTGAAGATGTCGGCCATCATCTCGTGAGAGTCGCGCCGGTTGGTGCGCGCCAGGTTCGACATGAACTCGGTGCGCAGGGTGCGTTCGACGTCGTCGAGCACCTCCTTCTGGACCGACTCCATGCGCAGCATGCGCATGATCACTTCCATGGCGAAGGGCTCGGGCAGCAGGGTCAGCACCCGGGAGGCATGCTCGGGCTTGACCTTCGAAAGCACCACGGCGACGGTTTGCGGATATTCGTTCTTGAGGTAGTTCGCCAGCACGGTCTCGTTCACGTTGGCCAGCTTTTCCCACATGGTGCGGCCGGCCGGACCCCGGATTTCCTCCATGATGTTGCCGACCCGGTCGCGGTCGAGGACCTTGGAGAGCAGGCGTTCGGTGTTGTCGAAATTGCCGACCATGGAGCCGGTGCTGGAGATCTGGTCCACGAAATCGACCAGCAGGCGCTCGACCATCTGGGCGCTGACGTTGCCCAAATTGGCCATCGCCTGGGACAGTTCGCGAATCTCGTCGTCGTCCATCAGCCCGAACAGGCGCGTGGCGTTGTCCTCGCCGACCGACAGCATCAGCAGCGCGGCCTTCTCCGGGCCGCTCATGGTGCGATAGTCTTCTCTCAGGGGCATGGTTCGCTTGACCTCAGCTTTCCGCGTAGAGCCAGTTGCGGATGATCGCCACGGCCTCGTCCGGGTGCTTGTCGACGATCTCGCCGATCTTCTTGACCGAGGACGCGCGGACCCGGCCCTCGACCTTGCTGATGTCGATCATTTGATCGAGTTCCTCGGCGACGGCCTCCGATTGGGTCGGACCCGGATCGGGTTCGTCAATCTGCGGCCCGGCGAGCGCGGGTCGGGATACGGTTCCGTCGGTGAGCCGGCCGCCTTCCATGCCGCCTTCGACGATACGGCCGATCATCGGCCGGACCACCAGCAGCAGGACCAGGATGGCGACCACGCCGAGAACCAGAATCTCGGCCACGCGCATCAACTGCGCGCCGCCGAAATCGAAGAAGCTGCCGCCGGCCTCGTCGCTCAGGCGCTCGGTCGGGTCGACGAAGCGCATGTTGATAATTTCGATCTTGTCGCCGCGCGCTTCGTCGTATCCGACCGCGGTTCGCACCAGGGCCGCGAGCTGTTCCATTTCCTCGGCGCTACGCGGTTCGTAAGTGGTTTCACCTTCGGCGGTGGTGCCGATCCTGCCGTTGATCAGGACCGCGATCGAGAGCTTGCGCACCACGCCGGATTCGCGCACATGGGTCTTGATGGTTTTGGAGATCTCGTAGTTGACGGTCTCCTCGTTGCGCTGGGCACTCGAGGAGCTCGCGGCGCCCTCGGCCCCGGGCAGGATGGCGTCCGGCAGGTTACCGGCCACGGTAACCGGCGGCAGGCCCTGGGCGTCGCTGGATCCGGATTTCTCTTCGATAGTCTGGGTCGAGCGAACCACCTGGCCGTCGGGATCGTAGGTCTCCGAGTTTTCGGTGATTCGGTCGAAGTCCATTTCGGCGGTGATCTGGACACGGACGTTGCCCGGCCCGACCGAGCGCTCGAGCAGCTGCTCGACGCTACGCACCAGCCGCGTCTGGTAAGAGATCCGCATGTCCTCGGCGGTCGAGGCGGTCGCCGCCGCATCGCCCTCGTCGTCGCCGCGGGCCAGCAGGGTGCCCTTGCTGTCGACGATCGAGATCATGGTCGGCTTCAGGCCCGGCACCGCCGCCGCGACCAGGTGCTGGATCGCCAGCACCTGCCGCTTCTCCAGGCGTTGGGCGCCCTGGGTCGTGATCATGATCGAGGCGCTCGGCTCCTGGCGGTCGCGGGTGAACAGCTCGCGCGTGGGCAGGACCAGATGGACGCGCGCCTGCTTGACCCGGGAGATCGAGCGGATGGTCCGGGAAAGCTCGCCTTCGAGCGCGCGCAGGTGATTGACGCTTTGCACGAATTTGGTCGTTCCGAGGCCTTCGGAACGGTCGAAGATTTCGTAGCCGACGGAGCCGCCGGTGGGCAGGCCGTCCTCGGCCATGGCGACCCGCATGCGGCCGACCTGGTCGCTGGGCACGTAGATCTGGCTGCCGTCGCGGCTGACCTTGTAGGCGACCTCCATCTGTTCGAGGCGGCTGACGATCTGGCCGCTGTCCTGAGCGTCGAGATCGGCGTAGAGCAGCGCCAAATCCGGTGTCGCCAGCCGGCTGGTCAGGTAGATGAAGAAAGCGATGGTCGAGGCGGCGACGGTGAGCATGATGCCCAGGCGCCCTGGGCCCAAACTTCGAAGGGTATCGGAGAAAGAGTTCAAGAGAGACCGTCCTGGTAAAACTGCCGTCCTGGGATGCGCGCACGAGAAAAGGAGTTTCATCCTAGGCAGATGGGAGACGCCAAGGCGCCTCCCATCTGCCTGAGATCGAGGCTAGGGGAATGCGGTAAAGTTGCGGTTAACGCAGGCAAGAATTGCCTAGTTACCGGGAAAATTTTTCCGCCCTGGCGAGCCCCGGGGACGGCTTTGTTCGCCGTCCTATGTTATCCCGCGCCCCGAGCCGTGGCGGGAGGGCCGGGCCTGCGACACGGTCGCCGCGCCGGGAAGCCCGGTAACGCGCGTGGAGGGGGTCGGGGACGAGGGGGCTCGCGCCGTCCTTGGGTATTAAATCGAGGGCTTCGGGGTCAGGATGTCGGACGTGCGCTGGGCGGCGTCGCTGTCCCGGCGATACTGTTGCAGGCGCGTGGTGCGCAGGCCGCGCATGCCGTGCTGATCGATCAAGCGTTGCCAGGAGAGGAATTCCTCCACCGACAGCTTGTAGCGGTTGCAGGCGTCTTCGAGGCTGATGAGACCATTGCGCACACCCGCCACCACCTCGGCCTTGCGCCGGATGACCCAACGCCGCGTCTCCGGCGGTGGCAGATCGTCGAGGGTCAGCGGCTCTCCTGCCGGTCCTATCACCGTCTTGGGCCTACCTGGGCTTTCTGAACCCATCGACAGCTCCCCTCCTCAATAAATTTTTGTCGTTACAGCAGCCCCTAGACTACCGGACCGCCGTTGAAAAACCATTAATTCCAATGGTTAAGCTAAATTCCAGGTAACCAAAAAACCGCCCGAAATCGGTCCCCTGGAGAAGAAAAATCCGGCCCGGTTCGGAGCGCGAGCTCGAAACCGGGCCGGTCCCCCATGAGGTCGGACTAGCGCCTATCGGCGGATCCGGATCAACTCCTCGAGCATCTCGTCGGCCGTGGTGATGATCTTGGCGGCGGCGGAATAGGCGCGCTGGGTGGTGATCATCTTGGTGAACTCCTCGGCCAGATCGACGGTCGAGGATTCGAGCGCCGAGGAGGCGACCGTGCCGGAGCCGCCGGAGGCGGCCTGCTGAAGCAGGATGTCGCCGGATTTGTCGGTCTGGCGGAAGGCGTTGCCGGTCACCGCCTCCAGGCCGTTGGGGTTGGCGAACAGGGTCAGCGGTATCTGGAAGATGGCCAACTGCTCGCCATTGTCGAACACCGCGGTCACCTTGCCGTCGTCGGCGATGTTGATGCCGACGAAACCGCCGAAGGTGACGCCGTTCTGGTCGATGGAGCTGAGCGCGAAATCACCCGCGAACTGGGTCACGCCGGTGGCCGTATCGAGGCTGCCCAGGTCGAACTCGACGGTGGAATCGTTGGCGCCGGTGGTCCAGCTGGTGATCTCGACATCCCCGAAGGTGATGGCGCTCGGCGTGCCATCGCCGTTGAAGGTGATGCTCCGGTTCGCGAAGGTGACCGTGCCGCTGGTCACGCCGGTGGAGGAGAGGGTCGGGTCGTTGAGCAGAATCTCCCACTCGTTGGTATCGGTCTTGTCGAAATCGAGGATCAGGTCGTGGGCGTTGCCGAGCGAATCGAAGATCTGGACCGTGGCGGAGAAGCGGCCGTCCCCGGGCGCCGTTTCCAGGCCGAAGCTGTTGACCGCTTCCTTCAGATCGACCGAGAGGTCGCTGCTGCCCTCGGTCATGATGTCGGTCACCTCCACAACGATGGTGAAGGAGTTGGTGCCGTCGGTGACCACGATGTTGCGGGTGCCGGTGGTGTCCAGCGCCTGGGTCGCGTCCTGGTCGACCGTGAACCCGGTCGGGCCGCTGGCGATCACCACCCGGCCGTTGGCATCGACGTTGAAGTTGAA
The DNA here is from genome assembly GCA_022572685.1 of Pseudomonadota bacterium. Classification (GTDB taxonomy): domain Bacteria; phylum Pseudomonadota; class Alphaproteobacteria; order Kiloniellales; family J153; genus JACZVL01. The sequence goes on along the minus strand of JACZVL010000022.1, from coordinate 12,144 downwards.
GACCGTGGTATCCAGCGCCGCCAGGTCGTCCGAGTCCCAGTTGGTGAGCGTCGGCGCGGTTCCGACGTTGACCACCAGATCGCCGTCAATACTGGTGATCGTGTTGAGCAGCTCGTTGAGCGTGAAACTGATATCGGTCTCGTCACCGGCGCCGGCGCCGCCGCTGCGGCCCGTCGTGGTCGTGATCACGATATCGAAGCTGTCGCCACCGCTGCCGTCGTCGAATGTGAGCGTGACGTCGTTGGCGCCGTTGCCAAGATCACCACCGCTGATCGTAACGTTGTCGTAGCCCGTGGGGCCGGTGATATTTTGGATGGACTCGCCGCCGGCGCCGTCGTCGACGATCTCGAAGGAGATCCCGGTGCTGTCCAAGGCGCGGAGCGCGGCGGCCGAGAAGGTCGGCACGGTCTTCAGGGTCGCCGCAAAGGCGCCGCCGCCGTTGTTGACCACCGTGGCCATGGTCGTCGCGGTGGTGGTTACGGTGGTGTTGTAATCGAAGGCAGAGGTGTCGATCGTGATGATCGTGCCGGTCAACGTGCCCGAGGAAACGGTGTAGTCCACGGTGTCCGTGCCGCTCGCGGTGCCGATGTCGACCGTGCCCGAGGCGGCCCCGTCGTTGACCGTCAGGATTCCCGTGGACGAGTCGTATGTAAGCGTTACCACGCTATCCGCGGCGGAACCTTCGAAGGAGACCGTGGTAATGCCCGTGAGGTCGGTCGCCAGGGTGTAGCTGCCCGGCTCCGAACCGACCTCGGTGGTGTCGGTGACCGTGTTGGTCTGGGTGGTCGAGGAAATGTCCGTGGTAAAGTCGAACGACGAGTCCAGGGTGATTTCGATCCCGGAAAGCGTGCCCGTGCTCTCGTAGATGCCGGCCACGCGGTTGCTCAGGTCGAAGACCCCGGTCGAGCCGCCGATGGTGATCGTCATGGTGCTGGTTCCCTCGGCGTAGTCGACCCTGCCGACGTCGTCCAGCGTGCCGTAGTCATTGTAGTCGATGTCGGTGATGCCGCTCAGCAGGGTCGAGATCGTCGTGTTGATCTCGCCGCCACCCGCCTCCGCCGGGGCGGTCGAGGGCAGGTTGAGGGCCAGGTCGACGGTCGAGGTCGGGGTCGCGGTACCGGCCAGGTTGGCGACGTTGACGGTCTCGACGCTACTCAGCGTGGAGGTGTTGGTCGGCAGCGTATCGCCGTCGGTCAACGGCCAGCCCTGCAGGAAGTAGCCCGCGGTGTTCACCAGGTTGCCGTTCTGGTCCGGGTTGAACGAACCGGCGCGGGTGAACAGGAACTGTTCGTCCGAGTCGGCGGCCTGATTGACCACGATGAAACCGCGTCCCGCGATCGCGATGTCGGTCTTCGAGGTCGACGCTTGCAGCAGGCCCTGGCGGTCGATGCCCTGGGACGGCGAGGAGGCGACGCCGCCCGGCGTGTAGGTGGTGCGCGAGGCGGCCTGCGTCACCAGGCTGAAGAAGCGGGCCGTCGTGCCCTTGTAGCCGATCGTATTCACGTTCGCGATATTGTCCGCGATCATGCCGAGCGCCTGGCTCTGGGCATGGAGCCCGGTAACGCCGGAAAACATCGCACCGAAGATACTCATCCTGACTTCTCCTTATTGGCTGACAAGGGCTTCCTGCCCCACTGCATCGGTTCTGTTTGTGTCGTTGGTGTCCGGCCCGGGGCCGGTCGAATTCTGTTCCCTGATGGAAAACTTAGCTGCTCGGTTCGTTCTCGCGCACGGCGAAGACCGCATCGAAGGGCACGCCGAGTTCGCCGATGTTGAGCCGCGGCGCGTTCTCCACGATCTCGACGCCGGTCACGATCCCGAAGGACGCGGCGATGGTGTCGATCGTATCATCGTCTCCGTCGGTCGCGACCACGGAGAAGCCGTACACGTCATCGGCCACCAGAACGCCTTTCGAATCGCGGCCGTCCCACTCGAACTCGTGGCGGCCGGCGTCGGTCTCGCCCTGAACCGTGCGCACCACCCGGCCGTTCTGATCGGTGATGCTGATGATCGTATTCGCGGCGTTGCGGTCCAGGCCGTAGCTGATCTTGGCCTCGCCGTCCTTGAGCAGAAGCAGGTCGCTGATCACCTCCACGGTCTTGCCGATGAAGGCGACGGCGCTGTTGAGCTGGTTGCTGACCTGGAGCTGGACCAGTTGGTCGAGCTTCTTGTTGGTGTTGATGGCCTGCTCGACGCCGGAGAACTGGACCAGTTGCGAGGTGAACTCCGAGCTCCTCATCGGGTCCAGCGGGTCCTGGTTCTGGAGCTGGGTCGTCAGCAGCATCAGGAACGTGTCGAAGGTATTCGCGAGCGTGGCCGAGGCCGCTTTGGTGCCGCCGCCGCTCACCGGATCCTTAAAAGCTACGCCATTGATTTCCATAACAGAATGCCTTTCCTGGGCGATGACCTAGACGTGCAGGTCCAAGATGCGCCCGGCGCCGGTGGCGGGTGCCGCCGCGATGATGTCCGGCGCCGGTTCGGGCTCGGCCGGGGTGTCGCTCTCGCCGTCATGGGAGCCGGTTTCCAGGCCGTTACGTCCGGCGGCCGTGTCCTGCTCGGACTGGCCCTTGAGGTTGAAGCTCAGGCTTCCGGAATCGGTCTTCAGTCCGGCGTCCTGGAGCGCCTTTTCCAGGCCGCGCGCATCGCGCTGAAGCAGCTCGAAGGTCTCCGGCCGCTCGATCGAGATGATCGCCTTCACGGTGCCGTCATTGCCGATGTTCAACTTGACGTCGATCTGGCCGAGCTCGGCGGGATGCAGGCTGATGGTGATGCGGCCCTGGCCCGCGGCCACGGCGCGCTGGATGTGAACCGCGACCTGATGGGCCGGCAGCGAAGCCGCGGTTGCGGGACGGGCCTGGGCCGGCAGGGTCTGTGGCGTGCGCGCGGCGGCCAGGGTCAGCCCGGGCGTCCCGCCAGCCATGGGGTTGTTGGCGTTGGCTTGGCCGGCGCCTTCGGTGCGTTGGGCCGAAGCCAGCGCCAGGGCGCGCTCGGCGGCCGCCGCGGTTCCGGCCACCGCGGATCCGGACCGGGCATTCTGGGCCGCGGCCTGGGCGGCGACGCCGGCCTGTGCCGGACCCTCGGCGCGCGCAGTCTGGGCCGTGTTGTTCTGGGCCGTGTTGTTCTGGTTGCTCTCTAGCGCGGCCGGGTGGGCGCCCTGGGTGGTGCCGGTCGCGGCCCGGGACGCGCCGGGCTGCTGGCTGCCCTCGGCGCTGGCCGCGTCGTCAGCGCCCGGGACCGTCGCGGCCAGGGACTGGGCGGTGCTGGTCTGGGCGGTGCTGGTCTGGGCGGTGCCGGTCTGGGCGGTGCTGGCCTGGGCGGTGCCGGTCTGGGCGGTGCTGGCCTGGGCGGTGGCGGTCTGGGCGGTGGCGGTCTGGGCGGTGCCGGTCCGGGCGTTCTGTCCCAGCCGGTTCTGGACACCGGCCTCGGAGGCCGAGGCCGCCGCGCTCAGGCCGCCGGGGGTTCCGGAATTGCCGGCATTTTGATGGTTCGATTCGGCGAAGGTGGTTTGGGCGTTCCGGGGGTTGGGGTTGCTCGGCTCGCCGGCAGCGAGGCCCGTGGCGCCCTGGCCCGGGGCGCCCTGGCCCGGGGCGCTCTGGCTTTGGCCCTGGAGGCTGGAGGCGGGCGCTGTCTCGACGGCGGTCACGGCGCGCTGGACGGCATTGGTGGCGGCATTGGAGGCGGCATGGGTCGGGCCGCTGCCGTTCTGGGCGACGGTGGCGCTCTGTGCGCGGCTCGCAGTGTCGCTAGCGACCGGGCCGCCGGCCACCGGGCCGTTCAGGCCGGTGCGGTGGCCCGGCTTGGCCGGTTGTAGGGCGGCCTGGCCGGTCGCGGTGGCAGCAGTCTCGCTGGCGGCGTTCGGCAAGCCTGGCCAGGCATTCTGGGCGCCATTCTGAGCGGCCGCTGGGCCGGCTTCGGCGGCCAGGGCGGCCACGGCCGCGCCACCGCCGAGGGCGGCATTGGGCTGGGCGACCACGGCGGCCGGCGTGATCTGGACCCGGGTCGCGCCACCTTCGACCCCGAGTCGTCCGGCCGCCGGAACGACGTTGCTGGCGGCGTGCGCCTGCTGGGCGGCCTGTGCCGGAACCCCGGACTGGGTGGTGGCCCGCGTCGCGGCCAGGGACTGGGCCTGTACGGGCAAGGCGGCCGGCGCCGCAATCTCTTCGGGGACCGGGGCGGCCTCGTCTTGCGCGGCCGGGGCCTCGGTGTCTTCGCCCTCGGCAAGCTGGATATCGTCCGCGTTCGGCTCGGGCGTCGCGTCGCCCGCCGCCGCGCGTGGCGCCGCATCATCTTCCGGCGCCGGGGCGGTAAATTCGCTGTCGTCGGGGGCCTCGGTGTCCGTATCGGCGGGCGCGATCGGCGCGATCGGGTCCGGTGCCGCCGCGTCGTTTTCGACGCCGTGGGCGCGGAAGCCGGCGTCGTCCCGCCGGTCGTTGCTGTCGACGGCCCTGCTGTCGATGGAGGAAGTGGATTCGGTGGCGCTCATCTTGCGCGGCGGCTCGCCGCTGGACCGGCGGGTTTCGAAGGAAGCCAGATCGGCCGGGCGCGCGTCGAGGCGGATCGTCGCCTCCCGCAGCAGCGCCGCGAATACGTCACCCAGCCCGCGCGGTCCCTGGGGCGTGCCCTGGGGCGCCCCTGGGGGCTCTGCGGTCTGGTGACTGGCCGTTACTGGCGATATCGAAAAGGCTTCCATCCTGGTTGCCGTCCTAGATCCTACGTGGGGTCGCCCGGTTAGGGGTTGGGCTCCGGCCTCGTGCCGTCGGTCCCATGGGTGGATACGATGGCGGGAAAGCACGCAAATAGCATGCCACTCGCCGAACGTTGTTCTTTAAGCGAATGAAGCAGCTCGATCGCGTCGCCGGCGATCTTGGGATCGTTGTAGAAGTTGATCCCGACCAGGCAGCCCAGGATATGGCCGTAGAGATCGGCCAAGTCGTCGACGTATTCGCCGAAGCGCCGGATGTCGAGATTCAGATAAAGCGAGGTGACGGTTTCGGTCGCGGCATAGACGCCACGGCAGCGGCCCTCGATATCGTCCCGGTCGATGGCCTCGATCGCGGCCTCGAGCGCGGCAATCGCCGCGTCGTAGAGCCGGACGGTATCGCGGTCGGGGAGCTGTGCCGCGAAGTCGCTTGTGTATCTCTGTGACGCTGCCGGGGCCATTGCCGATCCATTCCGTCTCTTGCTGTTGGTCGCGGTGATCTGGCGCGGGTGCGCGGGGGGCTCATCGCGGCTGAATGCCAAAACTCATTGGCGGGAATATCAGAGCAACCATTGTGCCAAATTGGAAAAATAAGGTAACTAATTGATATGATGTAATAATAATAGAATAGCTTCTAACCCTAACGAGGCATTGACGGGGATCGTCGGAAGAACTTTCTGCCTGGTCGGGAAATTTGTGCCGGGCCGGGACCACATTTGCCGGGTCCCGAGGGGCGTCATCGTCGTCCGCATCGAGTCTGGGGCGCCGGTTTCACGGGGCATCACCGCCAATGGAGATCGGGCTGCATGTCAACGGCGGATCGCAGACGAAATAGATAAATTTAGGCGGAAAATATCCATAAATATCCTAGAAGTTTTACTTAAACTTATTACGAATTATACTACAATGTACTGTATTCGTTACAATTATATTCATAGTTATATGACAAAATGCACTATAGTGTTTCATGCGGGATTGTTTTGCTTTGGAGTATTAGGATATGCTCAGTTTGATTTCCGGCCTGATCGCACCGGCCGCACCGCCCAGTCCGCGTTCGGTGGCGCGGATCTCCGCCGGGACCGGCACCCAGTTGCCGGTCGCGCGGACCCCCCTGAGCGCCAAAGACAGCTTCTCGGTCGCTGTCGGAGCGCAAGAAGCCGCCGATATCGGAGCCTTGAGCGCGGCGCGCCGCAATGCCGGAGAGGGCGCATCCCTGTTGCAGGTAGCGGCTACCGGCCTTGGCGAGATCAGCGACGCTCTGACTCGGATGAAGGAACTGGCCACACTGGCGGAAACCACGTCGTATTCGCGTGGCGAGCGGGCCATCATGAACGCCGAGTTCAATGAGCTGAGCGCCGAGATCGACAGCATCGTGGATCGCACGGAATTCAACGATATCAAGGTCTTGGAAGGCGTATCGCTGGACTTCAAAGTGGGTACCGGCAACGCCAGCCAGGACAGCATCACGGTGTCCATATCCGCCGCCACGGTCGCGGGTTTGGACGCGGGCCTGGCTTCGGACAGAATCGACGACGAATCGAGCGCCAGCGACGCCCTGACCAACGTCACCAACGCGATCGACGCGCTCAGTGATATCCAGGCTTCGGTCGACGGGGCTGGGGTGCGTTTCCAGGCCGCTCGGCTAAACCTGACATCGAACGAGAATATCTTGACCGCCCTGAGGACCGATCTGCTCGAGAGGCCGGTAACCATCGGGACGGCCGACAATCTAGCCAATTTGGTAAGCCAGGAGTTTCTTTCACGGGCCGCGCCGGCCATGGCGGGCCAATTATCCTCGGCCGGGCGCGTTCTGTTGTCGAGCTCTCGGTTACCGGCTATCGAGTCGTCGCGGGCCGCCGATCGGACGCCGAGCCCGGAGGAATCGCAGACCAAGGCCGTCAAGCAGCCTTCGGCCTACGAGACCGCGCAAAACACCAAGTCTTCATCTCGCAGCGAGACCTCCCACAGCGTCGATATCAAGGCATAGTCGAGAGAGTCACACCGCCGGCTAGAAGCGATCCCTTCGGATATTGCTCTAGGCGGCCGAGCCGATCGCAACGGCGGCGATGGCGTCGATTTTCTGCTGGTCCATCCGGAAGTCGGTGCTGCTCGCGGCCAGCTCGTTCCAGGACGCGCGCAGGGGCTCCAGGAGCTCGATCACCTCTTCGGCCACCCGGGCGTCGTTATTCGCGTCGACGGCGGGAAGTCGGAGAAGCATGTAGCCGTAGAGCGCCTCGAGGTTGCTCGCGATCTCACCGCCCTTTTCCAGATCGAGCGTCGTGAACAGGTGATGGATGATCTCCTGCGCCCGACGGTTGTTTTTCCAGCAGGTCTCGAATTCATTGCTGTGAATGGCCTGCACCGCCGCCTTCAGGCAGGAAACCGCCTTGTCGTACAGCATGGCGACGAGGGTCGCCGGATCGGCGGTCATGGCTTGCTCGGCTTGGCAGGTCTGCTGTTCCCAATTCACGTCATGTCTCCCCCGGTTTACCTGGGCGGCATCATGCCGAAAGCGAAACCTGAGTGGGCGCCGCCACATCGGAACGGCTTTCGGTTCCGGCACGCGCGGGTTCGCCGTTGGCGAGCTCGTGCCAGGAGCGCCGCAGGGGCTCGAGCAGCTCGATGACCTCGCGGGCAGCCTGGGCATCGTTCTCCACGTCGATCATGGTCAGCCGCATCATGATGAAGCCGTACAGCTGATTCAGGTTTTCCGCGATCTCGCCGCCGCGCTCCCGGTCGAGCGTGCCCCAGAGGTGGCTGACGACTTCGGTCGCCTTGCCGTTCGCCTCCCACCGCCGCGCGATGTCGCCGGCCTCGATGGCCGCGACGGTTTCGCGGAGCAACGTGATCGCGCGCTCATAGAGCATGGCCACGAGTTTCGCTGGCGAAGCCGACATGATCTGCTGCGCGAGGTATCTCTGGGAAACGTCTCTATCCATACTCCGTGCCCTCCTGGCGTGGGTTGTTATCTCACTGGTGTCTGGCCAGCTACCTGCTGGCGAACATCGCGTCGAAGGTTTGGGTCAGGGTATCCCGCAGGTTCTTGGCCCTGGACAACGCCACCTCCATGGCGATGAATTTTTGAAGCAGCGTTGCCCGGGTCAGTTCGAGCCGCGCCAGCATGTCGTCGACCCGCTCCTGCCGCGCCTTGTTCTGATTGGTCAGGCTCGCGACGTTCGCGTCCATGAGACCGGTCAGGGGCGTGAGCATGGTGTCGATGGCGAAGTAGAGCCGCCCGCCGAATCCGGTCGTAAAATCGAGTTGCACGCTGGCGAGGTCCCCGGTTCCGTTATAATAAACCTGCAAACCCTGGGCGCCCGTCGAGCTGAGGCCGGTGATCGTCCGGCCGCTGACCACGGCGCTTCCGTTGTCTGTACCGTCGGCCGAGCCGCCGAAATTCGCCGAATACACGCCGTCGCCCGTATTGGTCAAATTGAGCGCGGAGATGAGGCCGCCGGTATCGTTCGAGAAAGTCAGCACGTCCCGGTCTTGCTCGATGATCTCGATCAGAAAGGTACCGCTCGAGCTGACGAGTACGGCCGTAACGCCGGTAACGTTGGACGTGATGTTGGTCCTGAGATCGGAGAGGCTATCCTCCCCGTTGTAGGTCACCGTGCCCAGCAGGTTGCTGTCGCTGTCGTAAATTTCAAAAGTTTGATCGCCAGCGCCGATCGACATGTAGTTCTCCATGGGGCTGGTCGTGCTGACCACGGTGGAGGTCTCCGAGAACAGTCCGGCCCCGACGTCTATTACGATGGCGGCGTCGGTCCCGGCGCCGGTCGAGGTGGCAATGCCGAGAGCCACGGTCGCGATCACCTGCCCGCCGACCTTGATCTCGACGCTGTGAGCGAGGCCGTCCTCCAAGTCGACCAAGGAGGTGCCATCCTCGGAAAAACCGCCGGCGCCGTCGATCTGGAACGAAACGCCCGAGCCGGTGCCGTCGCGGATTTTCGTGACGTTTGCGCCGTCCGACTCGATCGCGATGGTCAATTTCCCGGTCGCCGCGTCGTAGGAGATGCCGTTGGTCGTGACCAGCGCCTTTAGGGCCGTGACCACGGAGTCTGTTACGTCGCCGTCGTTGTCGTAGGTCACGGTAGCGGTCGCCGGGGAGAAACCGTTGGCGCCGGCGACGATCTGACCCGACACGTCGATCGTCCCCTCGGTGATGAGGTCGGTGTTGCGGTCGAAGACGGCGTCGAGGGTGAAGGTCACGCCGAGGGTGGAAAAATCGATCGTCGCCGTCTCGCTGCCGTCCAGGTTTCCGCCGGCGCCGTTGGTCACCGCCGCCGCATCCATGATCGAGGTGATGTCTATGGTCTGGCTGGCGCCCGAGGTGAGATCGGTCAGGGTCAGCAATTCCTCGCCGCCGCTGTCGTCGTAGCTGTAGCGGTAGGCGTTGTCCGAGAGGACGGAGTCGTCGAAGGTGATGGTCATGCCGTCGGCCGCCGGGCCCCCGGTGGTCGCTTCCACCTGCGTGAACGATCCGTCATCGGTAAACGAACCGCTCTGGTATTCGTCGTCGAAGTTGATGTTGAGCGTGTAGCCCGCGGCGTCGTAGGTGGTCTTGGTGGTGAAGCTGAGCAGCGAGACCCGCGGATCGGAGGTCGAGTAATCGAACGCGAAAAGGCGGCGCACGTCGGCCGCGTTGTTGAGCAGGGCCTCGTCAAGGTCGGTGTCGCTGATCTGCAGCGTATTGTAGAGCAGCGGATCGGAGACATCGCTGTTGGCGACGAAGGTGATGCCGATCTGGGCAAGCACCTTGAAGGCGTCGTCGACCCCCGACGTCGCCTCCGAGAAGATCGACGAGAGGCTCGAGCTCACGCCGAAAAGGACCGGGGAGCCGAACAGAACGCCCGTGTCCTCGGAGGCCGCGCCGGTCGTCGAGTTGGTCTGCGAATGCTCGTTGAGGAAAATCTTCAGCGCATTATAGGCCTCGACGAATCCTTCGATGGTCGTCTTCGCGCTGGTCAGGTCCTGCTCGATGTCGATCTTGATCTTGGTTTCTTCCTCGGCCTGGAACAGGGTCAGCGTGACGCCGTCGAACAGGTCGCTCACCGTGTTGCTGTCCCGCTCGATGACCAGGTCGTTGTCGATCCCCAACCCGGCGACCAGTCCATCGGTGTCGGCAAGGGTGATCTCCGCGCCGCTGGTGTTGGTGATGATCAGGCGCACGCCGTCGCCGTCGGTCATCAGCGAGGCGGCCGTGCCGGCGCTCTCCACGGCTCCCCCCGAGCCGCTGATGGCGTCGTTGATCTTGGTCACCAGGCCGCTCAGCGTGTCCGCGCCGAGGTAGTTGACCGTCACGGTATCGCCGCCGACCGTAATGTCGAAGCTGCCGTCGCCGGCGTCGGGCGCCAGGCTGCTCAGCGTGTTGGTACTGCTGGTGATGTAAGTGGATTCGAAGCGGTCGGCATCGATCAGGCCGTCGGCCGTGAACCGCGCGGTCCGCGGCGCCTGAATTTCGTTATCGAACGGCGCGCCGGTCGAGGAAACCAGGTTCTTGAGCTCGTTGAGCGTGATCGTCGCCGCGTCGTCGTTGACGAAGCCGGCGGTCTGAATGTCGAAGGTGACGGTGATCGTGTTGGCGCTGTCGCCGGCATCGATCAGGGTGATGGTCTGGACGCCGGTCGCGGTCGCGTCGAAAGCCGCCGAGATGTAATTATCGCCCGAGTTGGTGATGGTGAGCGTGGCATTGGCGGCGTCCGTCAGGTCGAACGTCAGAGTCGTCGAATCGATGCCCGAGATGTTGCCGGTGCTGTCGGTGATACTGATCGTGCCGGCGGCGATGGTGGCGCTGCCGACGGTGATATCGGCCGCGTCCGCATCGACGGTGATGTCGGTCGCTTTGTCGAAGCTGTCGTCCAGGACGATCGAGACGCCGAACGTGCTGAAAACCAACCTCTCGGTCTCGCCCGAGGCGATATCGTCCGAGTCCAGGGTCACCGTGTCGGTGGTGCCGTCACCGCGGGTCAGCGTCATCACGAAGGTCGCCTGGTCATAGCTGATCAGGAAGGCGTTGTCGGCCTGGCTGCCGTCGAAGGCGATCTGCATGAAGCCGTCGTTGGTGGCCTCGATCTTGCTGTCGGCGGCGTCCAGGCCGTTGCGATAGCCGCCCGCGCCGTTGGTCGAGGAGAGGCCGAGACCCGACAGCACCGAGCCGGTGTCGGTAATGACCATGTCGATTCCGGCGTCGTCGGCGGTCAGCACGAGGATGAACTCGGTGCTCGATATCTCGACCACGCTGGCGCTGACCCCGGTGCCGCTCGCGCCGGTGTTGGCGGTGTTGATGCGGTCGCGGATGTCCTGCAGGGTGTCGGTGCTGCTGACCGTGATCGTCGCCGTGCCGCCGCCGCCGGTCACCTCGAAGGTGCCGGACAGGCTGAGCGCCGTGGTCTCGCTGCTGAAGCTCGAGGAGGCCACCTTTTGGGCGGCGGCGGTGCGCAGGACCTCGATGGTGTGGCTGCCGGCGGCGGCGGCGTTGGTCGTGCTGACGCCGACCAGGTTGCCGGCGGCGCTGGGCGCGGTGCCGTCGGTGCGGCTGGTGGTCGCGAAGACCTGCTTGGCGGAGAACACGTCGCCGGCGCCGCCGAGGGTGATCGCGCCGCGCAAGGTGGAGAGCGATTGGCGCAGGCTGGTCAGCAGCGCCCGCAGGTCGCCAAGGGCCGTGATCTGTTCCGCGTTCGCGTCGATGCGGGTCTCGATGGTGTCGATCGGGATGCGCTTGGCCGCGATGATATCGCCGACGATGCCCTGGACGTCGATTCCCGAGCTCACGCCCGAGAAGATGACCCGGCCGCTATCGTCGACGGTCAGATTGTTCAGATTGACGGCTTCCATCAGGCGGTCCCGTCAACCAAGGATCCAAGATCTTCGCGCATCTTCAAATAAAGTGCCTTCAGTTGGTCCGGCGGGAACTCGTGGATGGTCTCGCCGGTCTGCTCGTTCACGATCCGTCCGACCACCCGGTTGAGGGCCTCGTCGAACGCGAGTTCCGCGTGGGTGTGGACGATCTCCGGGCCCGGCGCCGCCTCGCCCGAAACCCCGGCGGTGGCGTCCAAAGCCTCGGCGACGCCCGAAGCGCGTTGCAAGTTCCGTTCCACCGCATGGGGCGGTTTCGCCTCCGGCGCCGGCGTAGGCGCCGGGGTCGCCGGAATGGTTGGAATAATCGCCTTGATGTCCATGTGACCCTCCGTTGCCCGTCATGAAGCCTTGGAAGGGGTGGAGAGGGGGGAACGCCCCCCCTCTCCGAAGTCAAAAACCTTACTGGAACAAACGCAACAGGTTCTGCGGCAGCTGGTTGGCCTGGGCCAACATGGCGATGCCGGTCTGTAGCAGGACCTGCTTGGAGGTGAACACGGAAATCTCCTTGGCCACGTCCAGGTCGAGCAGGGTGCTCCGCGCGGCCTCGGCGTTTTCGATCGCCGTGGCCAGGTTCTGGGCGGCGA
>JACZVL010000201.1 GCA_022572685.1 Pseudomonadota bacterium | reverse complement strand
GAATGCGCGGGATCAGCGACTCGTACTCCTCGCCGACCATCTCGGTCTCGATCTCGCCGGGCGCCACCGCGTTGACCCGGACGCCGAGCTCGGCGAACTCCACCGCCAGCTCGCGGGTCAAGGCCGAGAGCGCGGCCTTGGAGGTCGAGTAGGCGGACCCCGCGAAGGGGTGGATCTGGTGGCCGGCGATCGAGGTGATGTTGACGATGCAGCCCTGGCCCCGGCGCAGCGCGGTGGCCAAGCCGCGCGCCAGCACCAGCGGCGTGAAGAAGTTCAGCTCGAAGACCTCGCGCCAGGTCGCGACGTCGCCGTTGAGGCAGCCCAGGCGCTCCTTGAACGGCGTCTTGGGCGAGACCGCGGCGTTGTTGACCAGCGCGTGCAGCGGATCCTTGCCGAGAATCTCGTTGGCTTCGGCGGTGAAGCCCTCGACGCTGTCGGGATCGTTGAGGTCCACGGTGACGTGGTGGGTCCAGTTGGGGTCGCGCCGGCATTCGGGCGGCACCGCTTCGCGCGAGCAGGTGATGATGCGCCAGCCCTCGTCGCTGAACCGCTTGACCGCGGCGTGGCCGATGCCGCGGCTGGCGCCGGTGAGGATGACGGTCTTGCGTTCCTCGGCCATGCTCAACGCTCCGGGCTCAACGCTCCGGCGCCGGACGCACCGAGGTGACTTGAAACGTCATCAGCGCGCCGTCCGCCTCGCGCAGGGACACGTATTCGCCCAGCTTGAAGGCGTGGGCGTCGAACTTGTAGCCCGGCTCATCCTCGCCCGGGTCGCCGACGACGTCGTAGCGAAACGCCCAGCTTCCGCCGCGGCGGTGGACCAAGTGACCCATCTCGTCCGGATCGCCCTCCCAGAAACGCCGCACCCGGCAGCGGTCCCGCGCCTTGCGCCAGGCCTCGGCGTCGATATGGCCCTCGGCGTCGAGTGGCGCGACGAACTCGTAGCCATGGCCGGCGCTGCCGCTCGGGTGCGCGGGGTCACGGGCCAGCTCGAGGCGAATAATGCTCAGGGTCATGGTTTCCGATCCTCGCGGTCGTCCAGGCTCCCCGCCCCATCCCGCCCATCCCACGGAGGGGGGCGCGGCGAACCCCCTTTCCGAATACGACATGAACCGGGAGCCGCGCAAGGGCAACGGCCGCCGGTGTCGGCGGGTCCAACCCCGGCGCGACAACCAGACTGACAGGTGACGGCACCGGCCATATTGACCTGGGTCAAGCACTTATACCACAAGCACTTATACCAAAGGTCCTCGTGGCGGTCACGCGAGGGGGCCGTGCCCCTCGTCGAGGCCGTGGGGATCCTGGTGGATCATGACCTCCGCGCCCGGAAAGGCCGCGCGCAGCGCCGCCTCGACCTCGTCGGCCACGGCGTGGGCGCGATAGAGGGTGAGATCGCCGTCCATTTCGATATGGACCTGGATGAAGGTGCGGCGCCCGGAGCTGCGGGTCCGCAGATCGTGCAGGTCGCGCACGTCGGGATTCGCCAGGGCGATTTCGCGGATGCGCGCGCGCTCGGCCTCGGGCAGCTCGCGGTCCATCAGCATGTCGAACGAGCCGCGCGCGATCCGCCAGGCGTTGAAGGCGATGTAACCGGCGATGGCGAGCCCGAACAACGGATCGGCGATCGTCCAGCCGAGCTCGGACGCGAGCAGCAGGGCGACGATGACCGCCGCGTTGACCAGGATATCGCCGAGGTAGTGCAGCGAATCGGCCTCGATCGCGACCGAGCCGGTCTTGCGCACCACATGGGCCTGAAACCGGGTCAGGACGAAGGTCACGACGATCGCCACCACCATCACCGCGATGCCGATTCCGCTGTGCAGCACCGGGCGCAGGTCGAGCAGCCGGTTCCCGGCCGCGAACACCAGGAACAGGGCGGAACCGGCGATGAAGGCGGTCTGGCCGAGCGCGGCCAGGGGCTCCGCCTTGCCGTGGCCGAAGCGGTGCTCCCGGTCCGCCGGGACCAGCGCGTGGCGCACCGCGAAAAGATTGATCAGCGAGGCCACCGCATCGAGCAGCGAGTCGACCAGGGTGGACAGCAGGCTGATCGAATCGGTGTACAGCCAGGCGGCCAGCTTGACCAGGATCAGGAAGCTGGCGACCGCCACCGAGGCATAGGTCGCCAGGCGCATCAGGCGCGCGGCCTCCGCGGAAGACCCCTGCTGGTCGGTCACCGCGCCGCCCGGCTCCATGACTGGATCAGTTCGCATTCGAACCGCCACCTTGCCGTCCGCTCAGGGATACAGGCGCTCGGTGCGCCAGCCCGCGCCGTTCCGGTGATAGACCAGCCGGTCGTGGAGCCGGAACGCGCTGCCCTGCCAGAACTCGATCATGCGCGGCACCAGCCGGAACCCGGACCAGTAGGGCGGCCGCGGCACCGCGCCGATCGCGTACTTCAGCCCGAATTCGACGACCCGCTTCTCGAGCTCGAAGCGGCCCTCGAGCGGGCGCGACTGCTGGCTCGCCCAGGCGCCGATGCGGCTCTCGCGTGGCCGGCTCGCGAAGTAGGCGTCGGCATCGGCGGCATCGACCTGCTCGACCGCACCCTCCAGACGCACCTGGCGGTCCAGGGACTTCCAGTAGAACACCATGGCCGCCTTGGGATGGGCGAGCAGCTGGCAGCCCTTGCGACTCTCGTAATTGGTGTAGAACACGAAGCCCGCGGCGCTGGCGTCCTTGAGCAGGACCATGCGCACCGAGGGCATGCCGTCCTCGCCCACGGTGGCGAGCGCGGCCGCCGTCGGGTCGCGGGGCTCGCTGGCCGCCGCGTCCTCGAGCCAGGCATGAAAGGTGGCGATCGGGTCCTCGGGCGGGGTGGAGTCGAACATGGCTTCGAAATCGGTCTATTATCGGGCCCTGTCTGGCCTCGAATCGCACCATATCGCGCGATGCGGGGCCGGAAAAGGCGAAAGCCGGGGGGGCTTCCCCTCGGCGCCGGCCGCCGCGGGGGCGCGGCAACCGATATCTGTGCATTCAGGGATGAATTTGTTAATCTTCTCGTAGAATATTCTAGTCCGATATGACAGTCTGAGCGCGCCCAGTTTCTCCTGGAGAGAGGATATCACATGAAGATCAAGTTGTTGGTGGTCGCGGTGCTGATCGCCTTCACGACCGCGGCCTGCGAGAACAGCCGCTACGGCACCAAACAGACCATCGGCGCCCTGGGTGGCGCCGCGGCGGGCGGCCTGCTCGGCGCCCAGGTCGGCAGCGGCAGGGGCCAGTTGGCGGCGACCGCGGCCGGCGCGCTGCTCGGCGCCCTGATCGGCAGCGAGATCGGCCGTTCCATGGACGAGGTCGACCGCATGAAGGCCGAGCAGGCCTACAGCCAGGCGGGTACTGCGCCGGTCGGCCAGACCATCGCCTGGGACAACCCGGACACGGGCAACTACGGCAGCGTCACGCCGATCCGCGAGGGCACCAAGACCGCCACCGGCGAGTATTGCCGCGAGTTCCAGCAGACCGTGGTCATCGGCGGACGGCAAGAGGACGCCTACGGCGTCGCCTGCCGGCAGCCCGACGGTTCCTGGAAGATTCAGTAGGCGTCCGACGCGCAGTTACCCCGCGCAGCGGGTTGGGCGGGCTTCCCGGACGGGAGGCCTGCCGGTGTTGCGTTGCGCCTGCTGGGCGCATCATTTGACCGGTAACAGCGCGCCATGAAGGATCCATACCAGACCTTGGGAGTGGCCCGCGGCACCGAGCCCGCCGAACTCAAGCGCGCCTACCGCAAGCTGGCCAAGAAGTTGCACCCGGACGTCAACCCGGGCGACGCCAAGATCGAGCAGCGCTTCAAGGAGGTATCGCAGGCCTACGGGATCCTCGGCGACGCCAAGAAGCGCGCGCAGTTCGACCGTGGCGAGATCGACGCCAGCGGCCAGCAGACCGGCTGGGGCGGTGGCTTCGGCGGCTTCGGCGCCCGGCGTGGCGGCGGCGGCCAGGGCGGCCGGCACCGTCCTTTCGACTTCGGCGCCGATCTCAACGTCGAGGACATCGTCTCGGAGCTGTTCGGCGCGCGCGGCCGGGGGCAGGGGCGTGGCCGGGCCCGCAGGGGGCGCCAGCGCGGCGCCGACGTCTCCTATACCGCGCCCATCGGATTCCTGGAGGCCGCCACGGGCGCCAAGAAACGCATCCGCCTGGCCGACGGCAAGGTCCTGGAGATGAAGATTCCGCCGGGCACCGAAGACCGCCAGACCCTGCGCCTCAAGGGCCAGGGCCAGGCCGGGGAGGGCGGCGCGGCGGCCGGCGACGCCTACGTCGAGGTCCATATCGAGCCCCATTCCTATTTCACCCGCAAGGACGGCGACGTCCACCTCGAGCTGCCGGTGACCCTGCCCGAAGCGGTGCTCGGCGCCACGGTCCAGGTGCCGACGGTACACGGCAAGGTGTCCATGAAAATCCCGGCCGGCTCCAACACCGGCGCCACCCTGCGGCTCAAGGGCAAGGGCATCGTGAACCGCAAGGGCGGCGGCAAGGGCGACCAGTACGTCAAACTCAAGGTCGTCCTGCCCGACAAGCCCGACAAAGAACTCAAGGACTTCGTCGAACGCTGGGCCAAGACCCACGACTACCATCCGCGCCGCAAGGCGGGCATGGACTGAGCGGGCGAATCATCCACGATATAGCACAAACGGCGACGCGCGGTGAATGCGTGGGACTCGGATAGCGGACAATGACCGATCAACAGGAAGAAAACGGTGCTATCGAAACCCGGGTGCGGGTTTTGACTTGGAATATCTGGTGGCGCTACGGGCCGTGGCAGCGCCGCCGGGCCGCCATCGCGGCGACCCTGGCGCGGCTCGACGCCGACGTGATCGCCCTTCAGGAAGTCTGGAGCGACGAGACCACCAATCTCGCCGCCGAACTGGCCGCGGAACTGGGCTACCACCATGTTTTCGCACCCAGCATGGAGATGAAGGGGTTCGGCTTCGGCAACGCGCTGCTGTCCCGCTGGCCCATCGCGCGATCCGAATCGACCATGCTGCATGGCCACAAGGAGAATGGCGAGAGCCGGCTGGCCCTGTACGCGGAGGTCGACGGTCCCCGTGGCCCGCTGCCGGTATTCAGCACCCACTTGAACTGGCGATTCGACCACAGCCACGTTCGCCAGCGCCAGGTGGCGGACCTCGCCGGTTTCGTCGACCGCCTGCGCCCCTGGACCTTCCCGCCCATTCTGTGCGGCGATTTCAATGCCGAACCGGCGTCCGAGGAGATCCGGATGTTGACCGGGCTCGCGACCTGCCCGGTCGAGGGACTGGTCTTTCGTGATGCCTGGCTTGGGGCCGGCGGGGGCGGGCCCGGCCATACCTGGGACAACGCCAACCCCTATGTCGCCGTTAAATTGGAACCCGATCGTCGGATCGACTACATCCTGGTCGGCTGGCCCGAGGCCCGTGGCGCCGGCCACATCGTGGATTGCCGGATCGCCGGCAACGAACCGGTGGGCGGCGTCTGGCCCAGCGATCACCACGCGGTTCTTGCCGAACTCCGCTACTGATGGGCCGTTTCTAGGGGCTGGGCGCCGGCCCGGCGTCCGCTTCCTCGAAATCCTTGATGATGGCAGCCAGCGGGCGCGCCATGGGGTCCGCCACGGCGGCCGCCAGCGCCTCGACCGCGCGCTGGGCCGCCGGCTCCCAGTCGGCGCCCGGCGCGAGCCCGAGATCGAGCGTCGCGGCGAGATCGCCGAGGGTCACCGCGTCCAGGTCGCGGGCCAGCACCCAGCGCCCGCCGAGCGCGCGGG
>JACZVL010000200.1 GCA_022572685.1 Pseudomonadota bacterium | reverse complement strand
GGCGGGGTCCGCGGCCGGTTCGGGTTCCGGCGTGGGCGTGGCCGTGGGCGTGGCCGTGGGCGTGGGTGGGGGCGTGGGCGCCGGCGCCTGGTCCTCGGTGACCGGCTCCTGGCGCCAGGTATGGCGGCAGGCACCGCAACGCATCCGGCGCCCGGCCGGGCCCAGTTGCGCGGGCTCGATCAGGAACGTCGTGCCGCAAGACGGGCAAGTGAGGTTCATGAACGGACTACCGTCCTGCCTGCTGGTCTCGAGCCGTCATCTTATATGAGTCGGATGAGTCCAAGGCAAGATGGACGGCGCGGCGCTTTACCCGGCACGGGCGCCTGTGCCATGCTTGGCACCGCCCATTGCCGAGAGGAAGCCCAGGCCCTTGATTCGCTTCGAGGACGTTGCACTGCGCTACGGCGCGGGGCCCGAAATCCTGCGCCAGGTCTCGTTTCATCTAGAGCCGGGATCGTTCCACTTCCTGGCCGGATCCAGTGGCGCCGGAAAGTCCTCGTTGCTCAAGCTGATGTATCTGGCGCAGCGCCCCACCAGCGGGCGGGCGCACCTGTTCGGGCGCGACGTGACGACGCTGACCCGCGGCGAGACCGCGCTGATGCGGCGGCGCATCGGCGTCGTGTTCCAGGATTTTCGTCTGCTCGACCACCTGACCGCGCTCGAGAACGTGGCCCTGCCGCTCAAGGTCAGCGGGCAGCGCGAGAACAAGGTCCAGCAGCACGTGGCGGAGCTGCTGGCCTGGGTCGGCCTGGCCGATCATATCCACGCCTATCCGCCGACCCTGTCCGGCGGCCAGCAGCAGCGAGTCGCGATCGCCCGCGCCGTGGTCGGGCGGCCGAGCCTGCTGCTGGCCGACGAACCGACCGGCAACGTGGACGACCGCATCGCGGTGCGGCTGCTCTACCTGTTCGAGGAGCTCAACAAGCTGGGCACCACCATCGTCATCGCCACCCACAACGAGTCCCTGGTGTCCCGATTCTCCTACCCGGTGCTGTCCTTGAGCGGCGGCGAGGTGCGGATGCGGACGGCGCCGGCCGCGGCCAGCGCGGGCGCCGGGGGCACAGACAGGGGGAGCGCGGGCCAGGGGAGCGCGGGCCAGGGGAGCGCGGCCTGAATGTTGTTCCGTCGCACCGATCTGCCCTTGGATCGCGATCCCTCGGGACGCTTCCTGCCCTGGCTGATCGCGCTGATGGTCTATCTGGCGGCGCTCGCGCTGGTCTCCGCCATGACCATGGGCAAGATGGTCGAGCGCTGGGACACGGGACTGTCGGGAACCTTCACCGTGCAGGTGCCGCCGCCCGAGATCGGCGCGCCCGGCGCCCAGGAAGCGGCCATCGACCGGGTCATCGAGCTGCTGCTCGATACCAAGGCGGTGCGCAGCGCCGAGGTGCTCGAGCCCGACGAGATCGCCGCCCTGCTCGAGCCCTGGCTCGGCGCCGGGGCGACCTATGGCGAGCTGCCGCTGCCGGCGCTGATTTCGGTCGGCATCGATCCCGCGGCCGCGCCCGACTACCAGGACCTGGCCAGGCGGCTGGCCGAGGCCGCGCCCGGCACCGTGCTCGACGACCATCAGAGCTGGCTCGGTCAGCTCCTCGACCTGGCCCGGGCGATCGAGCTGGTGGCCGCGCTGATCGTGATCCTGGTCGGCGCCTCGGCGATCGCCATGGTGATCTTCGCCACGCGCATGGGCCTGGCCATCCATGGCCGGGTCATCGAACTGCTGCATCTGATCGGCGCCCAGGACGCCTATGTCGCCCGCGAGTTCGAGATCCACGCGCTCAGGCTCGCCCTGCGCGGCGGCGTCGTCGGCCTGCTGTTCGCCATCGCCACCGTCATCCTGGTCGCGCGCCTGTTCGATCGGCTGGATTCGGTGCTGCTGCCCGAATTGACGCTGTCGCCGATCGAGTGGGCGGCGCTCGCGATGCTGCCGCTCGCCATCGCCGTGGTCGCCATGCTGACCGCGCGCTTCACGGTCCTCGGCAACCTCGGCCGCATGCCTTAGAGTGTTATCGTCTTGGATCGAAGCGATCGCACTCTGGACGCCGCGCCATGACGCACAAGAGGTTCTACTTCGCGCACCACCGGGGCCATCGCCTGATCCGGCGCCCGATCGGCATTGCGGGGGCCTGCGCCGCCGCCTGGCTGGCCGGGCTGCTGTGGTTCGCGACCGGACTGCCCTCTTCGGTGGCCGAGCCCGATCGCGTCACCGACGCCATCGTGGTGCTCACCGGCGGCAGCGGGCGCGTGCATCGGGGACTCCAGCTCCTGGCCGACAAACGCGCCAAGAAACTGTTCATCTCCGGCGTCTACCGCGGCGTCGACGTGCGGGAGCTGCTGCGCGTCTCACAGCAGTCGCCGGGCGATCTCGAATGCTGCGTCGCACTCGGCTACGAGGCCGATTCGACCCGGGGCAACGCCCGCGAGACCGCGATCTGGATGCGCGAGCAGGCCCTGGGCTCCCTGCGCCTGGTCACCGCCGCCTATCACATGCCGCGCAGCCTGCTCGAGTTCCGCCGCGTCCTGCCCGACGCCGAGATCGTGCCCCACCCGGTGTTTCCGGAGCCCGTCAAGCCACGCGACGGGTGGCTCTGGCCGGGCAGCGCCGGCCTGATCGTCAGCGAATACAGCAAGTACCTGGTCGCCCTCGCGCGCGGCCCGTTCGACGGCTGGCCGTGATGCTGGTGCTGCGCTCGCTGGCATTCAACGCCTTGTTCTACTGTTGGTCCGCGATCCTGCAGATCATCTGCCTGCCGACGATCCTGGTGTCGCGGCGCGCCGTGACCTGGGTGCAACGGACCTGGGTCCGGGGCAATTTCGCCCTGCTCGCGCTCCTTTGCGACCTGCGCTACGAAATCCGCGGCCGGGAGCGGCTGCCGCACGAGCCCTGCATCATCGCCGCCAAGCACCAGTCCGCCTGGGACACCATGATCTTCGCCCTGCTGATCAAGCGGCCCGGCCATGTCTTCAAGCGCGAGCTGCTCTGGGTCCCGGTGTTCGGCTGGTACCTGTTGCGCGCGGGCGGCATCCCCATCGACCGCAAGGGCGGCGCGGGCGCCCTCAAGCGCATGATCGCCGCGGCGCGGCAAACCGTCGCGGAGGGCCGCCACATCGTGATCTTTCCCGAAGGCACGCGGATCGCGGTCGGCGAGCGGGTGCCCTACCACCCGGGGGTGGCGGCGCTCTATACCCAGCTCAAGGTCCCGGTGGTGCCGGTGGCGCTCAACTCGGGCCTGTTCTGGGGCCGCCGGTCGTTCCTGAAGAATCCCGGCCGGATCGTGCTCGAGTTTCTCGAACCGATCCCGCCGGGCCTGCGGCGCCGGGAATTTCTGGAGGTCCTGGCGCAGAGGATCGAACCCGCGAGCGCCGCGCTGGCCGCCGAGGCCCGCGGTTGAGCGAAGGCGTCACCGGGCTTGAGCGGAAGCGGCGCCGGGCTTTCGGCGGGCGATATCTCCCGCGGGCCCTGTGGATAAGGCTGTGAGTGAATTCGCGACCTCGACACCGGGTTCCGGCCGCGGCGGGCGGGCGGCCGCGGTCACCGGCCGGGGGCTCGCCCGGCAGGGCAAAACAAAACAAGAACGCATTCTTGACCGCGCCGACCGGCCCCCATATCCTATGTATCAGCGCCAAAAAACCTAGGGATTACCTGCCTTTCCGGCCGCCGACGGCGGGAAGGCGCGGTCCCGTTGGGAGCCATCGTTCGATGACGCCGGTTTCAGCCATTTCCCAGCAAATCTGGGACATGAAGTACCGATTCAAGACCGCCACCGGCGACCCTGTGGACAAAACCATCGAGGACTCCTGGCGCCGGGTGGCGCGCGCCCTGGCCAGTCCAGAAGCCGGGCCGGAGGGCCAGTCCGATGGGGGCCCGAGGCGTGGGAGGCGCGGTTTTTCAACGCCTTGGAGGATTTCGCCTTCATGCCGGCCGGGCGCATCCTGGCCGGGGCCGGGACCGGGCGCAGCGTCACCCTGTTCAACTGCTTCGTCATGGGCACGATCCCCGACGACATGGCGGGGATTTTCGAGAGCCTGAAGGAGGCCGCGCTGACCCTGCAGCAGGGCGGCGGCATCGGCTACGACTTCTCGACGCTGCGGCCCAAGGGCGCGGCCGTCGAGGGCGTCGGCGCCGATGCCTCGGGCCCCTTGAGCTTCATGGACGTCTGGGACGCCATGTGCCGTACCGTGATGAGCGCCGGCTACCGGCGCGGCGCCATGATGGCCACGCTGCGCTGCGACCACCCGGACATCGAGGCCTTCATCGAGGCCAAGCAGGAGCCCGGCCGCCTGCGCATGTTCAACCTCTCGGTTCTGGTCACCGACGGCTTCATGCAGGCGGTGCGGGCCGACGCGCCCTGGGAGCTCGGCTTCGGCGGCACCACCTACCAGGTCGTGCAGGCGCGCGCGCTGTGGGACACGATCATGCGCGCGACCTACGCCCATGCCGAACCCGGCGTGATCTTCATCGACCGCATCAACCAGCGCAACAACCTGCGCTACTGCGAGGAAATTTACTCGAGCAATCCTTGCGGCGAACAGCCCTTGCCGCCGTATGGCGCCTGCCTGCTGGGCTCGATCAACCTGGCGCGTCTGGTGGAGCGGCCCTTCGAGCCCGACGCCGCGCTCGACCTGACCCGCCTGGAGAAACTGATCCCGCCGGCGGTGCGCATGCTGGACAACGCCATCGACGTGTCGAACTTCCCGCTGCCCCAGCAGCGGCACGAAGCCCAGGCCAAGCGGCGCCTGGGCCTGGGCATCACCGGCCTGGGCGATGCCCTCATCATGTGCGGCGTCCGCTACGGCAGCGCGGAAGCGGTGGAGCTGACCGAACGCTGGATGGCCGCGCTGCGCCGCGCCGCCTATCTGGCATCGGTCGAACTGGCCAAGGAGAAGGGCGCCTTCCCGCTGTTCGACCGCGAGCCGTACCTGAAGGGCGAGACGGTCCAGGAATTGGACGCCGAGGTGAAGGCGGCGATCTCCGAGCACGGCATCCGCAACGCGTTGGTGACCTCGGTCGCGCCCACGGGCACCATCTCGCTGCTCGCCGATAACGTCTCCTCGGGCCTGGAGCCGGTGTTCAGTTTCAGCCACACGCGCCAGGTACTGCAGCCCGATGGCAGCCGCAGCGCCGAGGAGATCAGCGACCACGCCTACCGCCTGTTCCGCCGCCTGAAGGGCGAGGACGCCCCTCTGCCCGCCGCCTTCGTCGACAGCCAGGGCATCGAGCCCTCGGCCCACGTGGTCATGCAGGCGGCGGTCCAGAAGTACGTCGACAGCGCCGTCTCCAAGACCATCAACCTGCCCGAGGATATTTCCTTTGACGCCTTCGTCGACGTCTACAGCCAGGCCTACGAGCTGGGCTGCAAGGGCTGCACCACCTACCGGCCCAACCCGGTCACCGGCGCGGTGATCGAGGCCACCGGGCCTGGAGCGGAGCCGAACCGGGACGCCGAGCCGGAGCCCGAGCTGTCGCCCGGCGAGGTGGTCTACCTGACCGAGCCGCTGGAGCGCCCGCCGGCCCTGCCGGGCCGCACCTACAAGCTGCGCTGGCCCGAGAGCGACCACGCCATCTACATCACCCTCAACGACGTGGTGCAGGACGGCCGGCAGCGGCCCTTCGAGATCTTCATCAACTCCAAGAACATGGAGCACTACGCCTGGACGCTGGCGCTGACGCGGATGATCAGCGCCGTGTTCCGGCGCGGCGGCGACGTCTCCTTCGTGGTCGAGGAACTCAAGGCGGTGTTCGACCCGCGCGGCGGCG
>JACZVL010000021.1 GCA_022572685.1 Pseudomonadota bacterium | reverse complement strand
GAACGCAAAGGCCCGGGGCCAGCCGCACCGGTCCCTGTTCGCCAGGGAAAAACAGGGAAATGGGGAGGGCCCGGGCGGCGGCGCCGCGCAATTCCCTGTTCAGCAGGGAATAACAGGGAATTCGGCGCACCCCCCCTTAAAGCCCCGCCACCGTCTCCTCGATGAGCAGGTCGACGACTTTTTCCAGCGCCTCTTTCTTGTCGGCGCCGGCCGCGATCGCCTGGTTGTAGGTGGCGCGCTGGCGGTGGGCGCTGGTGCCGCCGGTGACGATCTGGCGGGCGTGCTCGACCTCGGGCAGGCAGTCGAGGGCGAGGGCATCGACCCGCACCAGCTCGATCATCTCCTCCAGCAGCTCCGCGTAGGGCACGATCTCGCCGAGCCCGAAATCGATCAGCCCTTCGTCGCAGCCGTAGCGCTGGGCGCGCCAGCGGTTCTCCTGGATCAGCATGTTGGAATAGCGGCGCCAGCGCTGGTTGTTGCGCTTCAGGCGGTAGAGCATGCGCAGGATGCAGACGTAGAGCGCGGCCACCGCGATGCCGTCGCGCAGGCGCGTGCAGATGTCGGGGATGCGCAGCTCGAGGGTCGGAAACCGCGCCGAGGGCCGCACGTCCCACCACAGCTTGGTGGCGTCCTCGATGACCCCGGCGCGCACCAGGATGTCCACGTGGCGCGTGTACTCGCCCCAACTCTCGAAGCTTTCCGGCAGGCCGCTGCGCGGCAGCTCGTCGAACACCGCGATGCGGTACGACATCAGCCCGGTGTCCTCGCCCTGCCAGAACGGCGAGGAGGTCGACAGCGCCAGCAGGTGCGGCAGGAAATAGCTGACCTGGCCGAGCAGATCGATGCGCAGCTCGTCGTCGCCCAGGCCGACGTGCACGTGCATGCCGCAGATCACCAGGCGCCGGGCGACCGCCTGCATGTCCTGGGCCAGGATGTTGTAGCGCTCCTTGTCGGTGTGCTTCTGCCGGTACCAGGTCGCGAACGGGTGGGTCGAGGCCGCGATCGGCGCGAGGCCGTGCTCGTCCGCCACCTCGGCCACGATCTTGCGCATCCGCGCGAGCTCCCGCGCCGCCTGCTTGACGTTGCCGCAGACCCGGGTGCCGACCTCGATCTGGGACTGCAGGAACTCGGGGCTGACCTGCCCCTCCAGGCGCCGCTCGCATTCGGTCATCAGGGCGTCGGGCACGTCGACCGCCAGATCGCGGGTGCGCCGGTCGACCAGGAGGTATTCCTCCTCGATGCCGATGGTGAAGGGAGGCTCGCCCCCACTCATACCAAGCGCGCGCCCCGGAACCCGCCGGCGGTCTCGAGCACGACCCGCAAGGAGTCGCCCAGGCGATCGGTCCAGGCCGCCGCCCCGTGATGGGTGTCGATGAGGTCCTGGCGGATCTCGATCAGGACATGGGCCAGGCCCCGGGGCGCGGCATGCTCGGACAGGGTGTAACCGTGGCCGTCGCGCGCCGTATAGGGCTGGTTGTCGCCGACGGACACGCCCTGGGCGCGCAGCCGCGCCATCAGGGGCCGTGACAGGCGCGGGTCGGCGTCCCAGAGGATGCCGAGGTGCCAGGGACGCTCGACGCCCTTGATCACCGGGGTGAAGCTGTGCAGGGACACCACCGCCGGCGCCGGACCGCGCGCCGCCAGGGCGTCGAGGGCGCGCCGGATCGCCTCGTGATAGGGCCGGTGGAAAGCTTCGATGCGGGCCTGGATGTCCCCGGGCGAGAGCTCCTGGTTGCCCGGAATCACGACGCCGTCGCTGAGTTGGGGGATCAGCGTCGGATCGTCGAGCGCCCGGTTGGGGTCGATCGCCAGGCGCGAGAAACGGCTCAGCACCGCCGGCGCGTCCAGGCGCCGGGCCAGGCCGCGGGTCACCTCGGCGATGCCGATGTCCCAGGCGATGTGGCGCGCCAACTCGGCCTCGCTCAGGCCCAGGGTCCCGAGGCGGCGCGCCAGAAGCCGCGTGGCGTGATCGCAGACCAGCAGCAGCGCCGCCGCCCCGTCCGGATTGAAGTCCTCGAAAGGGGCCGGCTCGTCGGGCCCGAGCAGCGGCTCCCCGGCCCGGGCCTCCACGGCTCGGGTCTCCGCGCGTTTCCCCGGCGCGAGGGCCGTCTCTCGAGCGGTCTTCGGTTGGACGATCGCGGGTTCGGACATGACCGCCGGACTATAGCCGCTCCGCCCGGCACGCGACAGGGGCCAGGGGCCAGGAACGGCGAACCGGGGACACCACGCGCCGGCTCAGCTCGACGCCGCGTCCCCGCCGTCCGCCCCGGCCGCCTGCTGGCCGCCACACTCGGGTTCGGCCGGGCGCTTTCCGACCGCGCTGCCGTCCGAGTTCATCAGAACCGGCTGGCTGGTCCGGCCACGCATGCGGATGGCCAGGGCGATATCCTCGCCGTGCACCTGGATCGATTTCGCGGCGTTCTTCGGAATCGGGATGCGATTCCTGATGCAGTAGCGCAGCAGGGCGGCGGCGATCACCTCGGGCGAGAGCTCCACCACCTCGGAGGCGTCGTTGTTCTGGTCGAAAATTTCCAGGCGCACCGCCACCCGGGCCTCGGATACCGGCACGCAGGACACGATCATGCCCGGCGGCAGTTTCTTCCTGGCGATCTGGTTGTAATCGTAGATCGCCTCGATCAGTTCGTTCTTGGTGAAAATCACTCGGCGCGTCTCGGCGGGCATGGCCGACCCCTTACTTGGTAAGACAAGCAGACCGGGACCGATTCGGTGAACGAACCCTCCCGGTCCATCCGATTCGACGACCCGGCGCCGAACCATCGTAGCGCCGGCAATCCCCTCCTTCGCCGCCGTAAGGCCGCTTGCGAAATTTTCGGCGGCCGGCCTCGGCGAACCGGCGATAGCGGTCCGGAGCCGGTGGGCGATGGGCCGCCCGGTGCTCCGCACGGCCAGGTTTCGAGGTCCCGGCATCCGGGCCGCGCGCGCCCGCCGGCGGGGCCATGACGCGCCCCGCATCGGCAGAGATCCGTCGGCGTATTTCGCGCGTCATGGCAATCCTCGGACAGATCCGTGGGCCGGGGCATCGGCGTTTCCGCGCCCCAGAATTCGGCCAAGGAAATACTATGCCAGGCCAGTTAAGAGATTACTTATTTAGTGTAATTCCAAGGAACATATCGACAGGTCCGGTATTTTTTATTGATTTCCGACCTGATTTTACTATTAGTTTCTATAGGTTATTTCTCTTGATTCGCATAGGTCCGGGTGGACCGCCGCCGGAACGAACGGGGGGCGGACGTATCCCATCGCCGGGCGGTCGTGCTATACTTAGGGGCTTGCGCGGGGCGCCGGGGTCCCGTGCCATGGTTTCACGCTCAGTATTGGGAGTCGCCGGTGCCGCTCGAGCAACTGCGCAACCGCATCCATCGATCCCTCGACCGGCGCCTGCTGCCGCTGTGCCGGGTGCTGGCGGGATTCGGCGTGCGGCCCAACCAGATCACCCTGACCGGAGCCCTGGTGTGCCTGCTTGGCGCGGTCCTGGTCGCGGCCGACCAGTTGGTTCTGGGCGGCCTGGTCTGGCTGGCCGGCAGCGCGCTCGACATGCTCGACGGCGCGCTCGCCCGCTGCCGGAACCAGGTCAGCCGCGGCGGCGCGTTCCTGGACTCGACCCTCGACCGGATCTCGGAGGGCGTGCTGTTCACGGCCATCGCCTACCACTTCGCCGTCCAAGGCGCCGCGCCCGAGGCGGCGCTTACGGTATTGGCGCTGTTGGGGGCGCTGCTGGTCAGCTACACCCGGGCGCGCGCCGAGGCGCTCGGCGCCGAGTGCAAGGTCGGCATCATCACCCGGGCCGAGCGGGTGGTGCTGCTCGGCCTGGGACTGTGCCTGGGGCTGGTGGCGCCGGTGATCGTCCTGCTGGCGCTGCTCGGCGCGGTCGCGGTCGCCCAGCGCATCCACCACACGCTCCGCGAACTCGACGGCAAGGTTTGAGGGTCGGGCGCGGAATCATCGTGACTCATCTCGCGGGATAACTTTCTCGACCGATAGACCTGGAAAGATGCCTAGTCTTCTGACGGCTTGCCCAACCCAACCTGCGATATGCCATGAATCCGGCTCGCCAATAACGACGGCCATAATCGGAGTAGGTGCTCGAGCCGCCTGATATTTTGCAATGCGGTATAGCGTCGCCCGATCCTTGAAGCTGAGATCAGCCCATTGAGTTCCGGGATGAGAATGCCAATCCCCTAGGTAGGTCTCGATTCTCCCGGACGACTCGTAGTGACGCGCAACCTCCTCAGCTTGCCATTCATGGTCAGGTTTGAAACTGTGCTCGCGGTGCTCTGCGTCAGGGCCGGGTCCAATCGAGTGAGTTGCGACAACGTTGTCGGAGTCGGACCAGTAACCCATGAGAATGCCCCCCGATTCTTGCGGATAATGCCTGGAAGCAGAATCGAGAATTTCCTTGGTCGCCGCGCGGCGAACCCACATCGTCACTCTGCCCGGTGGCATGCACAACCCGGATGTGGTGGAAGGGGAAACGATTGCCAACTCGGTGGAATCCGCTTTCCCTCATCGTTAACGAAACTCAAGATTTGGACCAACGAACCCTCGCCGTAGACCCCAGAATTAGCGATTGTGTCGATTGCAAGACGGACAGTTTGCAGCGAAATTTCGGAGAGGTCAAAGCTAGCCCCGCGAAAGGTTCGTTCACTGCAACCAGGGGGCTGAAGCAGCGATTCCTCTCGGGCTGTTTCACCTATTGGCCTCGGAATATTTCCGTTCGCCTCCCCGTTCGCCCAATGATGCCATAAACACATTCGACAGCCACCGCCGCGCCTGTGATCCAACAACGCTACCGCGCCACCCTCTAGTGTTGGAGTAGCGTGCGCAGTAATTAACGGGATCGCACGCTCGCGACACAAACCGTCCAGGAATAAGTTAATACCGATCTCGGCTGTCGCATCGATGACTAAGTCCACGCCATTCAAAACGCGCCCTAAAACATTGGCTGTTCGTCGATCCTCAAATTCTTCGCCGGGCGGCACACACTCACCGATCCTCTGGTGGTCATGTTTGACATGCGTCGCCGGGTAGTTGGCGTGAATAAACGATTCGACCACGCTAGTCTTGGAATCACCCCACGCACCAGTCCCCAGCGGCCACCGTACGGTATTTCCAGGCTCCACAATGTCATGATCGATGATACGCAACTCCGAACACCCATTCCGGGCAAGTTCGATTGCAACAGGTGCGCCGATTGCACCCAACCCAATAACCGCAATGCGCCTATCCCTCAGACTCTCGACGGCTGGTACACGACTGGTTAAGTCACTCAAGCCGGCACGAAATGTCCGAATAATTTTGGGTTCGGGTTTATCTTTCCGCCTCGGACGAATCGCCATTAGAAAAAGCCAGCCGTCAGCGCTAGAGCGCCAAGTAATCTCTTCCGGATATAGGATGCATCGAATCGAAGCGAAAATAGACTTCCCCTTCCACTGAACACGCAGCTTGGTAAGAGGAAACTTCTCAAACGATTTATGGGCTTTGTAGAGCTCCCAAAACCCCGCGTTCTCCCCAACAGGTAGCGGCGCCTCACTCAAACGCGCCCACGGAATTGTCAATTGTGCAGCGTTCGGCCAGAAATGTGCAGCGTTCGGCCAGAAAACAGAAGGAACAGGACCACGCCACCGTTCCAGTTCTTCACCAGACGGACCTAGAACTTGCTCCACGTAGGCTTGAACAACAGGATCATTCAGCTGACCACTAATCGCATAGCGAATTACCAACTTGCCGTGGTCATACTTCTCATCGATGGACCACTCACTGTCTACTAAGCAATACGAACCATCCATCCCGATGGAGTTCCACCATACCTCAGCTGGCTCTCCCTGATGCTCCTCCCTTTGTTCTGTTTCTTCGGACCCAGGGTCGGCGGCAGCGTCCCGGGTCTTTTGCAACTGCTCACGCAGAAGCCATGCCACCGTCATGTTGGATTGCCAATTGTGTGTGCCTCTGCCCAATAGGCAGAGGTTCCGTTCTATCGGATTGATATGACGTCCCGGAGGAAGCTCGGATGCGAAGACCTCAGGCTTTGTGTCAGGATAGCTGTCCGGGAAAATGATCTGTAGATTTACGGGACCGCCATCCAGATGCCACTTAAGGTCGAGAACCAGTACGCCTGCTGCTAATGCCTCCTGGTCGATCTGAGGCACCACACCTTCTGCTGCCAGAGCGTCCAGTTCATACTGAAGGCGACCGGGCCACCGCTTTTCCCAATACGGCACGGCCGCCAACGCATCATTCATCCGACCTGACGTTTCCCCGGGGGTTCCGGCGGCTCCGGCGGCCCAGGGGGGTGACCCGGAGGCGGGCCGGGTGGTCCGTCCCCGGGCGGTGGGCCGGGAGGTACGTCTGGCCGGTCCGGATCTTGGGGCTCGTCCGGGTCGTCGGGTTTATCGTCAGCTTGAGAAACCATAGTGGGCACTCCCTGTGGGTGCTGGCAAGATCAACCACCATATATTGTGTTTTTTTCCATATACAAGATCAGGATGAGCGTTTTATCCGGAATCCGTGTGAACAACTCTGCTCGTGATTGCTGAAAGCCACGGAACGCCCACACGCTCCACGAACTCGACGGCAAGGTTTGAGGCTTGCGCGCAGGGGGCCTTTTCGCCGCGGCCGTTTTCGCGCTAGCATGACACTGGGAGGAAACCAACGGGGGGAGCGGCTCGAACATGCGCTGGTCGGCACGACGCAAGGCCTTTCGCGAGATTCTGGCTGGGGGGCACTGCGTGCACCCAGGCACGGTCTTCGATCCCGTATCGGCGCGCGTCGCCGAGGACTCGATACCAAAGGTCCTGGATATCGACTCATAGAGACGGTTTCCCCCATGCTTCCAGGTTGGGGTTTTCGGCAAGGAGCGCATGGCGCGGCGATGCGGGGCATGGCAAGCCGTGCGGGACACCGTCCGAAAGCCTCGGCCCACAAAACTTGGGGAAGCCGCCACCCCGGTCGCGCGGGCGAACCGGCAGTGGGCGGGTTGGCGGGCGTCGGCAGGCCTTGACGACCCGTCCTCCGCGGCAGCGGCGCTTTCCGCCGCGGAGGGTGGATACCCCGCATCGCTTGCGGCTCCCCTCCTGCCTGCCCAATGACCCGACGCATCGCCCACGCGATCCCTATGTGTCATATTCAGCGCTCCTCGGTATGAGCCCACGGGCCCATGGACTGCGACATCCTCATTATCGGCGGCGGCATCGTCGGCTCTTCCATCGCCTATCACCTGGCCCGCGAGGGGCGCGGCGGCGAGATCGTCGTGGTCGAGCCCGATCCGACCTACGAGTTCGCCGCGACCCCGCGCGGCAACGGCGGCATCCGCCAGCTGTTCAGCCTGCCCGAGAACATCGCCATGGCCCAATACGGCCTCGCCTTCTTCCGCGAATTCGAGACCGCGATGGCGGTCGACGGCGAACCCGCGCCGATCGGCTTCCAGCGCCGGGGCTACTTGCTGGTCTCCGACGCCGGGGAGCACCGCCAGATGGAGCGGAACTTCCGCTTTCAGAGCGCACAGGGGGTCCGGGCCGACTGTCTCGACCGCGCGGCGCTTGGCGCCCGCTTCCCCTCGCTGCGAACCGACGACGTGGCGCTCGCGGTGCATTCGCCCGACGACGCCTGGATCGATCCCCATGCGGCGCTCCAGGGATTTCGGCGCAAGGCGCGCAGCCTGGGCGTGCGATACCTGACCGACCGGGTCGTGGACTGGCAGGGCGACGGCCGCCTGGCCCGGCGCGCGCTGCTGGCCTCGGGCGAGACCCTCGAGGCCGGGGTCCACGTGCTGGCCGCGGGCGCCTGGTCGGCCGAGGTCGCGGCCCAGATCGGTCTGCAGCTGCCGGTCGAGCCGATGTCGCGCGAGACCTACTTCTTCCGCGCCACCGGCGAGATCGAGGACCTGCCGTTCATCAAAACCGAAACCCACCTCGCCTTCCGGCCCGAGGGCACGGGCTTCACCGGCGGCCTGCCGGCCTGGGAGGTGGCGCCGGGCTGGACCTTCGAGGTTTCCCCCGGCGGCTTCGAGGAGCGGGTCTGGCCAGCGCTGGCGCGGCGCGTTCCGGCCCTGGAGCGACTCAAGCTGGAGCGCGGCTGGGCCGGCCACTACGCTCGCAACCGGCTCGACCTCAGCGCCATCATCGGGGCCTGGAGCGGTAGCCTGGACAACGTCTACATGGCGGTCGGGTTTTCGGGCCACGGCATCATGCATGCGCCGGCGGCCGGCCGCGCGCTCGCGGAGTTGATCCTGGACCGCCGCTATGGGACGCTCGACCTGGACCGCTTCGGCTATGCCAGGGTGCGGGAGAACGCGCCCTACCGGGAGCAGGGCATCGTGTGACCGGGCGTCCGCCCGCGCCCCCCGGGGCCGAGGAAACCGGAGGACACCGCGCCATGACCCGCGAAGACGAGCCCCGGGACCGCGCCGAGCCCGAAACGCCGGTGATATCGTGAGCCTGTCATCGGCCCGCTATCGGCTCTTGCTGACGGTCCTGTTCCTGGCGCTCTGGATCGCGCTCGCCATCGAACCGTTCGACCGTGCGGACTGGCTGCTCGAGAACCTGCTGGTCTTCGTGTTCGTCGCACTCCTGATCGCCTCGTACCGGCGGCTGCCGCTCTCGGGGATCTCCTACACGACGATCTTCCTGTTCCTCTGCCTGCATGCCCTGGGCGCCCATTACACCTATTCCGAGGTGCCCTACGACGACTGGGTCCGGGCGCTGACCGGCGGCTCGCTGAACCAGGCCATGGGCTGGGAGCGCAACCACTTCGACCGCCTGGTGCATTTCAGCTACGGCCTGCTGCTCGCCTATCCGATCCGCGAGGTGTTCCTGCGCGTGGTCGATGCGCGCGGCTTCTGGGGCTATTTCCTGCCGCTCGACGTGACCATGTCGACCTCGATGATGTTCGAGTTGTTCGAATGGACGGTGGCGGAGCGGGTCGGCGGCGATTTGGGCATGGCCTACCTGGGCAGCCAGGGCGACGTCTGGGACGCGCACAAGGACATGGCGCTGGCCAGCCTGGGGGCGCTGACCGCCATGGCCCTCGCCATGGCGGTCAACATGGCCCTGCAGCGCGATTTCGCGCGCGAGTTCCGCGACAGCCTGCGGGTCAAGCACGCCGAGCCCCTGGGCGAGGTGAAGATCGGCCGCATGCGCCGCGGCGAGGAGTGATATTCCCGAAACAAAAACGGGGGCCCGGGGGTAATTAAGGTTAATTTTCAATGAATTATTAGCAGGATATTAAGCCCGGCCCGGCACAATGGGCGCGCATTCGAGCAGCCCGGAGGGAGTTTCCTGACATGCGCGTCCGATCTGTCCTGAGTTTTCTGCGCGACCAGCGCGGCACGACCCTGCCCCTGGCCGGGGTCATGGTGCTGCTCGGCATCGGCGTCGCCTCGCT
The DNA here is from genome assembly GCA_022572685.1 of Pseudomonadota bacterium. Taxonomy (GTDB): domain Bacteria; phylum Pseudomonadota; class Alphaproteobacteria; order Kiloniellales; family J153; genus JACZVL01. The sequence goes on along the minus strand of JACZVL010000021.1, from coordinate 15,785 downwards.
GGCGGTCGACATGGGCTACCTCTACACCATGCGCAGCAAGGTCCAGACCACGGCCGACGCCGCGGCGCTGGCCGGCGCCGGCCAGATCCCCAACATACAAAACATCCGCGAGGAGGCGATCTCCCTGGCGCGCCAAAACCTTCCCGAGGCCGAAAACGGCGCGGTGGTGACGAAGGACAACGTCACCCATGGAAACTGGAACAGCAGTACGCGGACCTACGTCCAGGGCAGCGAGCCGTACAACGCGGTCCGGGTCGTGGCCCAGCGCACCGCCGCCAACGACAACGCGGTCGGGCTGTTCTTCGCCCGCGTGTTCGGCTTCGACGAGATCGATATCGAGGCCTCGGCCATCGTGCTGCGCCGGGACGTCTCCGGCTGCATCGTGGCGCTGGACCCGACCGCGGACGGCGCGCTCACGATCAGCGGCAACGCCGACGTCAACCTCGACTGCGGCGCGCTGGTCAACTCCAACAGCCCGACCGCGATCATCGAGAACGGCGGTGCCTGCCTGACCGCGACCTCGATCGCGACCAGCGGCGACTACTCCGGCGACTGCCTGAACCCGACCCCGGAAATCGGCATGCCCGCGATCACCGACCCCCTGGCCGACCTCGACCCGCCGAGCTACTCCGGCTGCGATTATGCGGCCCTGGTCGATGTGTTCGTCAATACGACGCTGGAGCCTGGAGTCTACTGCGGCGGCATCACCATTCACGAAGACGCCGTGGTCGAATTCTTGCCCGGCATGTATATCCTGGACGGCCTGGGAATGCAGATCACCGGCAATACGATCGTCACCGGGGACGAGGTCACCTTCTACTTCCCGCCGACCACGACCGGCACCTCGGGAGGCAAGGTGAAGGGCGTGACTCAGCCACGGATCTCGCTCCTGATCGCGGGCACGACCGACGTAACGCTCAGCGCGCCGACCTCCGGCTACTACGAGGGCATCCTGTTCTATCAGGACCGCAACATACCCGCGACCATGAAGAACCTGTTCACCGGCGGCGCCGACATGGAACTCGAGGGGCTGTTCTACTTTCCGAAATCCGACGTGAAGTTCGCCGGCAACAGCAGCGTCAACGGCTCGGCCTGGATCAGCATCATCGCCCGCACGGTGGAGTTCGTCGGCACCTCCAACCTCTACCAGGACCTCTCCGAGGTCGCCTACTCGCCGGGCGCCGCCTTCGTCTCGCTGCACATCGTCGACTGATCCTTGGTATCAGCCCGCCGGGGCCAGGCCCAGGATCTCCCGGGCGCGGGCCGGCTCGGCGGGCTCGGCGCCCGCATCGCGGACGATCTCGACCGCCTTTTCCACAAGCGTGGCGTTGCTCGCGAATTCGCCCTTGGCGAGATAGAGGTTGTCCTCGAGCCCGACCCGCAGGTTGCCGCCCTGCGCGACCGCTTCCGCCGCCATCGGGAACTGCCGCCGCGCGACACCGAAGGCGCTCCAGCGCGCGGCCTCGGGCAGCAGGCTCCTCAGGAAGGTCATGGCCGCTGGCGTCGCCGGCGAGGCGTAGAGGATGCCGAGGCAGAGCTGGAACATCGGCGGGCCCTCGATCAGGCCCTCCTCGATCATCTGCTTGGCGAAGATGACGTGGCCGGGCTCGAACACCTCGATCTCGGGCTTGACGCCCACCGCCTTGATGCGCGCCGCCATGATGCGCAGGTGGGCGGGGGTGTTCATGAACACGCTGTCGCCGAAGTTGAAGCTGCCGACGTCGAGGCTGCAGATCTCCGGCCTGAGTTCCTCGACGTGGGCGACCCGCTGCTCGGGGGCGATCAGCGAGGTGCCGGGGCCGGCCCGGCGCGGGTCGTCCTCGGACGGCGCGAAGCGGCCGCCGAAGCCGGTGGTCAGGTTGATCAGGACATCGCTGCCGGCGTCCCGGACCCGCGCCACGACCTCGCGGTAGAGCGCGGTCTCGCCGGCGGCGGCGCCGGTTTCGGGATCGCGCACGTGGACGTGGACGATCGCCGCCCCGGCCTGGCGCGCATCGAGGCAAGATTCGGCGATCTGCGCTGGCGTGATCGGGTAGTCCGGATACTTGTGGAAGTTCTGATGGCTGCCGGTCACGGCGCAGGTGATGATGACCTGGTTCGACACGGTGCGCGCCCCTACCCGTTCAGCCGGTTCAGGTACTGGGCGACGAAGTCGAAGCCGGCGAGGTCCTTGTAGGCCTGGGTCAGGCGCTGGGTCACCGGGCCCGGCGGGGCGCCGTCGCCGACCGGCTGGCCGTTGATCGCGCGAATCCCGCAGAGGCACAGGCTGGTCGAGGTCAGGAACGCCTCCTCGGCGGTGTAGGCGTCGTAGAGGTCGAGATCGGCCTCCTCGAACGGCACGCCGAGGGTCTCGGCCAGCTCGATCACGGTCCGGCGGCTGACCCCGGGCAGCACGTGGCGCGCCTTGGGCGTCATCAGCCGGCCGTCGCGCACCAGGAAGATGTTGGAGCCCATGCCCTCGCAGAGGTTGCCGTTGGTATCCAGCAGAATGGCCCAGGAGTCCGGCGTGCGCGCCTTGGCCTCGCGGTCGGCCATCACCAGGTTGAGGTAGTTCTGGGTCTTGATCCGGGGCGACAGCGCCTCCGGCGGCACCCGCCGCATCGAGGGCACCACCACGTCGATGCCGTCGCGGAACAGGCTGGCGCGGGCGGCGATCGGCAGCGGCGTGCACTCGACGATCACGGTGGGGTCGCCGACGTCGGTCAAATCGCCCTCGATGGTCTTGACCCCGCGGGTGACGCGCTGGGTCACCCAGTAGTCGTCGTCGGCGTCGATCAGGTGCAGGTTGCGCGCCAGCACCTCCTCGGTGATCTCGATGATCCGCTCGGGCGTAAAGCCGGGATCGATGCCGGTCGCCTTGAGCGAGCGGAACAGCCGCTTGACGTGGTCGTCGAGGCGGAACGGCTTGTGGCCGAAGGTGCGGGTGGTGTCGAACACCCCGTCGCCATAGAGGAACCCGGTGTCCCGGAACGAAATCGCGACCTGGCTCTCGGGCAGGATCTGACCGTTGAAATAGGCGACGCGTTCGTTGCTCAACTCGGCCATGGCTGCTGCCTCCCCTGCCCGTTCCTTGCCCGTTCTTGGACGCCGGTTCGGGGCCGATCTTAGCCGGTTTTCGAGGCGCTGCCAGCCTTTTGACATATCCGGGTAGTGGCTCGATTTGAAGTCCGACTCGCTGATAGCACGAAGCTGACCCGAATGTCCGCTTAAAGCCCGGAACGGACCTTACTTTGACATATATCAAGGCGGAACGCTGTCACGGCACCTATCCTGGAAACGATGCAAAGTACAAATCAACCAGCAGTGTCTGCATAGAGCTGCTCATCGTAAACATAGCTGCTCTTCGACTCCTCTCACGCCGCATTGGCTCGATAGCCGAAGGACAGTATAGGAGATGCTTAGATGACTGGATTTTCGCGGCGACAACTCCTCGTCTCGGCCTCCGGAATTGGCGCGACGGCGATGGCCTATGGGGCGCTGACCACACCGGCGAGCGCTCTTTCCACTCGGCCCGGTGGAGCCATGCGAGACGCCTCTCAACGGGCGGGCAAGGTGAACTATGACGATCCGACGAACATAGACTCCCTGGAGCATATACGACAGGAGCTCGTCCCACCGCCGTTCGTTCCTGCCCATGACCAAGTGGCAACCGGCGCGCCGAAGGTGATTCAGGTGCGCTTGGTGATCGAAGAGAAGCCCATGGTGATCGACGACGACGGCACGGAAATTCAGGCGATGACATTCAACGGTTCCGTCCCTGGACCATTGATCGTCGCACATCAAGGGGACTACATCGAACTGACGCTGGAAAATCCAGAGGATAGCAGCCTCGAACACAACATCGATTTCCACGCCGCGACCGGCGCGATGGGAGGAGCTGCACTCACCCACGTCCAGCCGGGTGAGAAAGCCGTTCTGCGGTTCCGTGCGACCAAGCCCGGCGTGTTCGTCTACCATTGCGCACCGGGCGGCGTCATGGTGCCGTGGCACGTCGTTTCCGGAATGAACGGCGTTTTGATGGTATTGCCTCGGGATGGCTTGAAAGACCGCCAGGGCAATCCGGTGCGCTACGACCGGGTTTACTACATCGGTGAGCAGGACTTCTACGTGCCAACGGACCAAAGCGGTAACTTCAAGCGCTACGAGGATCTCGTCGACTCGTTCGAAGACACCGTTGAGCGGATGAAGACGCTGACGCCGAGCCATGTGGTGTTCAACGGCCGGGTTGGTGCGTTGACCGGCGACAACGCGCTGTTGGCAAGGGTCGGGGAAACGGTGTTGTTTATCCACGCCCAGGCCAATCGCGATACCCGTCCACATCTAATCGGCGGCCACGGCGATCTGGTCTGGGAGACCGGATCGTTCGATGATCCCCCAGCCACCAACTTGGAGACGTGGTTCATTCGCGGCGGGTCCGCCGGAGCGGCGCTCTACACCTTCCGGCAGCCGGGCCTATACGCCTATGTGAACCATAACCTGATTGAGGCCTTGATTCTGGGCGCTGCGGCCCACGTGCAGGTCGAGGGTGAATGGAACCACGACCTGATGACCCAGGTCGCCGCCCCCGGTCCATTAGTTTAAGAACGCACGCCGGCCTGAAGATACCGAACCGGAGGTTTGAAAAGCTGAGTTTCCGGGAATTGATCGGGCGGAATTTCAAACCGAGACCCGCCCCCTACCCGGCTGCCGCCCGTCGCCTGCCCGGGTGCTAATCCCAGGTCGGTTCGCCGCCGAGTTCGCGGAGGGCGGCCTCGAGCTCGGTCCCGGCCGCCGCCAGGCGCGGCTCCTCGGTCGAACGCAGCACCAGCCGGGCGCCGAAGCGCCCCTCGCGGCTGAACGGGTAGCTGCCGATCTCGACGTCGGGATAGCGGTCCTGGAGCGCCGCCAGGCTTGGCGCCATGCGGCTCTCGGGCAGGTAGATGGTGACCGAGCGCGATTTCAGCGGCGTGCCGCCGACCAGGCGGTGGCTCAGGCTCTCGAACATGGCCTGCATGATCGCGGGGATGCCGGCCATCACGAAGACGTTGTCCATCTGAAAACCCGGCGCCTTGCTGACCGGGTTCTCGATCAGCGCCGCGCCCTCGGGCGTCCGGGCCATGCGCAGGCGCGCCTCGGTGAGCTCGCCCGGCGGGTAATGGGCATCGAGGATGGCGCGCGCCTCCGGATGCTCGGTCAGCGGCACGCCGAAGGCCTTGGCGATGCTGGCGGCGGTGATGTCGTCGTGGGTCGGGCCGATGCCGCCGGTGGTGAAGACGTAAGCGAAGCGGGCCCGGACCTGGTTCACCGTGGCCACGATGGTGTCCTCGATGTCGGGGATCACCCGGGCCTCCATGAGCCGGACGCCGAGCTCGTTGAGCCGCTCGCCCAGGAAGGCGATGTTGACGTCCTGGGTGCGCCCGGACAGAATCTCGTTGCCGATGACGATGACGCAGGCGGTCACGAGCCGGTCGGACATGGATGGAGCCCCGCTCCCGGTATGCCTTGGACGCCGCGCGGCGTTACCGGCGGCGACTTTACCGGCGGCGACTTTACCGGCGGCAACTTACCGGCGGCAACTTACCGGCGATTGTAACCCTTGGCCATCATGCAGGAGCGGAACAGCGCGGGCACGCGGTTGCTGCGCTCGAAGTGGTTCATGCGCCCGCGCAGCGCGGCCAGTCCGAATCCGCCCGCATCGGAGTCGAAGGCGGAGGCGACGTCGCTCTCGATGCGCACGTCGTGGGCGACCTGGCCGCGCGCGTAGGCGTAGCAGGAATCCACGTCGCCCCGGTAGGCCGCGTTTTCGCCACCGGCGCGCGGCCAGACCATGCCGTCCGGCCCCACGACCACGACGCCCTCGGTGGTCTCGGTCTTGGCTTGCTGGGGGGCCTGCACTTCGATGGCGAACCCCTGGGTCGTCTTCTGGGCCGCCGTCTGGACCGTGCCCCCCTGGACCGTGCCCCCCTGGACCGTGCCGTAGGGATAGGTGCCGCCGGCGTTGGCGGCGCCGTAGGCGGAAACCTGGGCGGCGACGGGCTGAATCATGCTGCCGGCGGCGGCCGGCGGCGCCTTGGCCAGGGTCGCCGGCGCGCGTGTCGGCTGCGCCGGGGGCGCGGAGGCGCAGGCCGCGAGCGCCAGGACGCAGGCGGCAATCAATATCGGCTGAAACAAGGTCATGAACCGGACTCCCCAGGAGCGGGAGGAGGACCCGCGTCGATTCGCGAGTGTCCCTAGCCTGCGTTGACCGGCTCCAACTTGCAAGCCCCAACGCGCCTCAATAAACCGTGATCCCATGCTAAATCGGAAAGTATTAACGGGTCATTAACCGAGCCTGTGGACAAGTCCGCGGGCCCGGGCATGGCCGCGGGCCCGGGCATGGCCGCGCGTGGTTGAAAGTTCCCGGTCCGAACCCCAGTTTTTCACCATGCGATTCCCCGATCCGCTGATCCGCGGCCGCCTGCTGCGCCGCTACAAGCGCTTCCTCTCGGACATCGAGCTCGACAGCGGCGAGGTCGTGGTCGCGCACTGCGCCAATCCGGGCGCCATGCTGGGCCTCAAGGACCCGGGCGCGCGGGTCTGGCTGTCGCCCTCGCGCAACCCCAAGAGAAAACTCAAGTATTCCTGGGAGCTGATCCGGGTCGACGGCCATCTGGTCGGGATCAACACCGCCCTGCCGAACCGCATCGTCGAGGAGGCGGTCGCCGCCCAGGCGGTGCCCGAACTCGCCGGCTACCCGCGCCTGCGCCGCGAAGTGCCCTACGGCCGCAACAGCCGCATCGACCTGCTGCTCGAGTCCGAGGATCGGCCGAGTTGCTACCTGGAGGTCAAGAACGTCCACCTCAAGCGCCGGGACGGGCTGGCCGAGTTTCCCGATTCCGTGACCAAGCGCGGCGCCAAGCATCTGGCGGAGCTCTCCGAGGTGGCGCGGAGGGGCGCGCGCGCGGTGATGTTCTACCTGGTCCAGCGCGGCGACTGCACCAGCTTTCGAATCGCCGCCGACATCGATCCGACCTACGACCGGGCCCTGCGCGCGGCACTCGACCACGGGGTCGAAGCTTTGTGCTACTCTTGCCGCGTCGGCGAGGACGCGATAGAGCTCGACCGCCGCCTGCCGCTGACGCTTTAAGGGTACTTGCGACCATGACATCCAGGGACACGGTATTGGGAATGGGCGAAGAGGCCGCGGCGACGGCCGACGCCCGGCGCATCGTGATTCACGGCGCCGAGGATTTCGAGGCCATGCGCCGGGCCGGAAAGCTGGCGGCGGAGACCCTCGATTTCATCACCCCCGAGGTCGGCATCGGGGTCACCACCGAGACCCTCGACCGCCGGTGCCACGACTTCATCGTCGAGCATGGCGCGGTGCCGGCGCCGCTCGACTACCGGGGCTTTCCGAAATCGATCTGCACCTCGGTCAACCACGTGGTCTGCCACGGCATCCCGACCGACCGGAAGGTGCTGCGCGACGGCGATACCCTCAACATCGACGTGACCGTGATCCTCGACGGCTGGCACGGCGACACCAGCCGCATGTTCTGCATCGGCAAGCCCAGCGTGAAGGCGCGCCGCCTGGTCGAGATCACCTTTGAATCGATGATGCGCGGCATCGAAGTGGTCAAGCCCGGCGCCACCCTCGGCGACATCGGCGCGGCGATCCAGAATCACGCCGAGGCGCACCGCTTTTCGGTGGTGCGCGACTTCTGCGGCCACGGCCTGGGGCGCGTGTTCCACGCCGCGCCCAGCGTGCTGCACTGCGGCCGCGCGGGCCAGGGAACCGTGCTGCGCGAGGGCATGTTCTTCACCATCGAACCGATGATCAACGCCGGGCGCTATGAGGTGAAGATCCTCGAGGACGGCTGGACCGCGGTGACCCGCGACAAGTCGCTCTCGGCCCAGTTCGAGCACTCCCTCGGCGTGACCGCGACCGGCTACGAGATCTTCACGCTCTCGCCCAAGGGCTGGCGCCAACCCCCTTACGAGGGCGCGGCGGCGGCGTGAGACGGGGGTGCCAGGGGCGCGCATGACCAAGCAGACGCCGCACTATCACGGCCACCGCGAGCGGTTGCGCCGCCGCGTGCTCGACAAGGGCGTCGTGACCCTGTCCGATCTCGAAGTGCTCGAGTACCTGCTGTTCGGCGCGCGCCCGCGCGGCGACACCAAGCCGCTGGCCAAGACGCTGGTCAAGCGGTTCGGCAGCCTGGCCGGAGTCCTGTGCGCGAGCCGCCAGGAACTCGGCGGGGTCGAGGGCCTGGGCGAGGCCGCGATCGCGGCGCTCAAGATCGTGCCCGAGGCGGCCCGGCGCCTGGCGCTGGAGGAGGCCTCGGAGCGGCCGGTGATCGCGTCCTGGGACAAGCTTCTCGCCTACTGCCGCATCGTCATGGGGCACGAGAAGGTCGAGCAATTCCGGCTGCTGTTCCTGGACAAGAAGAACCGCCTGATCGCCGACGAGCTGCAGCAGAAGGGCACGGTCGACCACACCCCGGTCTACCCGCGCGAGGTGATCAAGCGCGCGCTCGAACTCGGCGCCTCGGCGTTGATTCTGGTGCACAACCACCCCTCGGGCGACGCCACGCCGTCCCAGGCCGACATCGAGATGACCCACGAGGTCCAGGAGGCCGCCGCCAAGCTCGGCATCTCGGTCCACGACCACATCGTGATCTCCAAGTCCGGTCACAACTCGTTCAAATCGCTCGGATTGTTGTAGCGCGCGACCCTTTGGCCGGGTCTCGGCTGGTCGCCCGGCTTCCCGGGCCTCTTCCGCGACGTGCTCGACGGTGCGCGCCCGGGCCATCCCCGACGAGATGGCCATGGCCGCGGCGGTTGTTTCCTTGCCCGCCGGAGCCAGACTTCAAGAGACTTCAAGAGACTTCAAGAGACTTCAAGAGAATCGGTATCGCCTCCAGCGCCGCGCAATTAACGCCTGTTTAACTCGAATGTCGTACTTTACAAAACCTTACAAACCGCGACAAAACATTACAAAGCGCGGCCACCGGTCCGCACCCTATGCGGGCATCGGGTCGTTCGCCGGGTCTGCCAGGAGAATATGGGTGAAAACTCCCATGAAAGCCAACAGCTCGAACCCGCCGAGCGGACCGGATGGCAGGGTCCCGACCCGGGGAAATTTGTTCCTAAGCGTTCGACATAGGGTTATGTTCCCATGACCTCCGACGACACCATCCGCCAGCAGGCCCACAGACTCGTCCGCGCACATGGCGAGGATGCGCCGATCCAGGCGGCCATGCAGGCACAGGCGTTACTCGATCGCGGCGACCAGGCCGGAAGCGCCCTGTGGGGGCGTATTGGGAACATGACCAACGTGTTGTTGTCGAAGACCACCCATGCCGCCACCCTCGATCCGAGGAGCCGGGACCCGATCCAGCCGGTCGAGTCAGTCAACGAGACCCCGACCTTGAGCGATTTGCCTTCGCCGAGCATCAAGCGCTGGCATATCCAGCACAAAGCGTTGGTGGTCAACGCGGTTCGGACGGGCCTGATCGATGTGGCGGAGGCCTGTGCTCGCTATCGCATCACCATCGAGGAATTCATTTCGTGGAAGCGATTGCTTGACCAGCATGGCTTGCGCGGCCTGCGGGCAACGCGGCTGAAAGAATATCGGCCCGGCGCGTCGAAAGCCTCCGGGAACAGCGGGCACTCCGAAGAGGTCGAGACCCAAGGGAGCGGGTCGTGAACGATAGAATCGCCCAGTTGGAAAAGGAGATTCTCGAGCGCCGGAACGCCGAGGCGGAGCAGGAACAAAGGATAGCCGAGCTTCTATCGTCCAAGTCGGCACTTGAGAAGCAGGGGCGGGAGATTGTCGGGCTCGCTGAAGATCTCGCCGTGGCGCGCGACCAGGCAGAAGACGCGAACCGCGCCAAATCGATGTTCCTCGCGACCATGAGCCATGAACTTCGTACGCCGCTGAACGCGATCATCGGTTTTTCCGAACTCATCGGGGGCGAAATGTTTGGGCCGGTGGGCAACGATTCATACCGGGAATACGCAAACGATATCCGCGAGTCCGGTCAGCACCTGCTCGACCTGATCAACGACATACTGGATCTGTCCAAGTGCGAATCCGGGAGTGACGAGCTCCACGAGGAGAACATCGTAATCTCGGAGGTCATTCGTTCAGCAAGGTGGCTGGTCACCGCGCGTGCCCAGGATGGCAATGTCGAGCTCGAGACGGAGCTAGCGGACGAGGCGCCGATGCTGCGTGCCGATAAGCTCAAGCTGAAGCAGATCTTGATCAATCTCCTGTCGAACGCGATCAAGTTCACGGACCCCGGCGGCAAGGTCACGCTGAAGGCTTGGTGCAGCAAGGACGGTGGTTACGTATTTCAAGTCGTCGATACCGGAATCGGGATCGCGCTCGAGGACATTCCGAAAGCACTAGCGCCCTTCCAACAGATCGACAACAGGGCCAACCGCAGGTACCGGGGGACCGGCCTCGGTTTGCCGCTGTCCAAGTCCCTGAGCGAGATGCACGGCGGTTCTATGGACCTGCAGAGCCAGGTCGGGGTCGGCACCACCGTCACCGTCCGATTCCCGGCGGAGCGAATCGTACGTTTGCGGCACCACGACGCCGTAGACACGAGCGACAGGAAGGCCAGTTGAGGCCACGCGCGGGGGCCATTCGGGGCCGCGAAAATCACCGGTTATCGGCACGGCTTGTCAGGCGGGACGGAAGCGGGCATTCATGTCGGTGTGAATCCCTACCGGAGCCTCGGTCCCCCGGCCATGCCGCAGGAAGCCAAATCCATCGACGCCGCGGCCTACGGCGGCCCCGGCTGGGTCGGCCGGGACACCACGCTGCGCGAGGAGCTCGGCGGCATCTGGTCCGCCTGCGGCATCGACAGCGAATGGCGGCGCCTGCGCGCGGTGTTGCTGCACCGGCCCGGCGCGGAACTGGCCAGCGCGGAGCCCGATGCCGCGCTGATGCTGGCGCCGCTCGACCTCGGCAAGGCGCAGGCCCAGCACGACGAACTCGCCCAGGCCTACCGCGATCACGGCGTCGAGGTCCACGCCATCGCGCCGGATGAGCCGGCGCGGCCCAACCAGATGTTCGCGGCGGATCTGTTTTTCATGACCCCCGAGGGCGCGGTGCTGGGCCGGCCGGCCTCGCGCGTACGCGCCGGCGAGGAGCGCCAGGTGGCGCGCCGCCTGGCCGCGCTCGGCGTGCCGATCCTGCGTTCCCTGCGCGGCGCGGCCACCTTCGAGGGCGCCGACGCGGCCTGGCTCGATCCCGAAACCGTGCTGATCGGGCGCGGCCTGCGGACCAACGGCGCGGGCGCCGATCAGCTCCGCGCGCTGTTGGAGGAAATGGGGCTCACGGTCCTCACCGTCGATCTGCCGGCCGGCGCCATGCACCTGATGGGGCTGCTGCGCCTGGTTGATCGCGATCTGGCGATCGCCTGGCCGGGTCGCACGCCCACCGCCGCCATCGAGGCGCTGCGCGACCGCGGCATCCAAGTGGCGTTGCTCCGCGACGAGGCCGAAGCGCTGACTGAGTTCCGGGCCGGCATGGCGCTCAACTTCGTCACCCTGGCTCCGCGCCGCATTCTGATGGTCGACGGCAACCCGGCGGCCCAAGCCTTCTTCGAGGCCCAGGGCATCGAATGCCTCTCGGTGGCGGCCGACGAGCTCGCCAAGGCGGCCGGCGCGCTCGGCTGCCTGACCGGCGTGCTGTGGCGCGACCCGGCCAAAGGGGTATCGGGCTGAGATGACCTGGGGCCTGTTGCGCGCCATCGTGATTCTGCCCGGGACCGCGCTGGTCTTCGTCCCGGCGCTGCTGCTCTGGGCTTCCGGTGGCCTCGGCGCCACACTCGCCACGCCCGGCCAGCCCGGGTTCTGGCTGGCCGCCGCGCTCGGCGCCGCCGGGCTGGGGTTCGCGGTCTGGACCGCGAGCCTGTTCGCGCGCTTCGGCCAGGGCACGCCCGCGCCCTGGGACCCGCCCAAAAAGCTGGTCGTGCGCGGCCCCTACCGCCACGCCCGCAACCCCATGATCACCAGCGTGCTGGCCATGCTCGCGGCCGAGGCGCTGCTGTTTCAGTCATGGCCGTTGGCGGCCTGGCTGGCGGTCTTTTTCACCGCCAACGCGATTTATTTTCCGCTGTCCGAGGAGCCCGGCCTGGCGCGCCGCTTCGGCGAGGATTACACCCGCTACAAGGCCAACGTGCCGCGCTGGCTGCCGCGCCTGAAACCCTGGCACCAGGCCTGACTGCTAAATTCAAAAGAGCCCGTTGGCCCGCTGCACCGCGCGGATGTACTCGACGATCAGCTCGAGCTGGGTGTCGTTGGCCTCTTCCACGGGCGGCATGTCCCCGAACTTCCAGTGATGGGCGATGGTGCCGTTCTTGGCCGCCGCGAAGAAATGACCATCGGTGTGATGGCCCGGTTGGTAGATCCGGTGAATGAAAGTCGGGCCGCTTTCGCTGCCGCTCGCGGCCTTGCCGTGGCAGAACGCGCAGTAGACGGCGTAGTTCATCACGCCGAGCTGTAGGCGCGGCGTCATCTCCGGCTCCTTCGGATTCGGGTAGATCGCGTCCGATTCGGCCAGACCGGCACCGCTGGCCGCGGCGAGACCGGCCGCCACCACCAGGGTCGTGGCGAGAAACCTGAATTTTCGCCTGCGCATCGTTTCACTCCATCTTTCGGGGGTCGGGAAGATACCCGCGCGCGCCCGCCGGTACAACGCTTCCAATCCCGCGCTCCAATCCCGCGCCCGGGTCCCTAGACTCGTTCCGAATCGGGCTTTTGGGAGACGCGGCGCGCAGGGGCAGGCGGGCGTTCCTCCCCGGCCAGGCGCCACAATATCGAGGACTGGCGGCGCGCGCGTCGCGGTCCGTGTTATAGTCGCGCGCGATTGGACTTTAGCGACAAAAACAACATCGGCGCCTGCAGCCGGCAGCGCGTCCGAAACAAGGGGAGGATAGCAGCCCATGCTTCAATTGAACCGGGACACGCTCGTCGAGGCCTTTACGCTGATGAAGACCATCCGCGACTTCGAGGACCGGGTCCACACCGAGTTCGCGACCGGAGCCATCCCGGGTTTCGTGCATCTCTACGCCGGCGAGGAGGCCTCGGCGGTCGGCGTCTGCCTAAACCTGAACGACTCCGACTACATCGCCAGCACCCACCGCGGGCACGGTCACTGCATCGCCAAGGGTTGCGATGTCGACGGCATGATGAAGGAGATCTACGGCCGCCGCGACGGCTTGTGCGGCGGCAAGGGCGGCTCCATGCACATTGCCGACCTGGCCAAGGGCATGATGGGCGCCAACGGCATCGTCGGCGGCGGCCCGCCGCTGGTCTGCGGCGCCGCGCTCAGCGCGAAAACGCTCGGGACCGGCGGCGTCGCGGTCGCCTTCGTCGGCGACGGCGGCTCCAACCAGGGCACCACGCTGGAATCCTACAACCTGGCCAAGGTCTGGAACCTGCCGGTCATCTTCGTGGTCGAGGACAATGGCTATGCCGAGACGACGGCCAGCGCCTGGGCGGTCGGCGGCTCCCAAACCAAACGCGCGGAGGCCTTCGGCATGCCCGGCCGGGAGGTCGACGGGCACGACTTTTTCGATGTCTACGAGGCCGCCCAGGAGGCGGTCGAGCGGGCCCGCGCCGGCGACGGCCCCAGCCTGCTCCATGTCAGGCTGGGCCGCCATTACGGCCACTTCGAGGGCGACGCCATGGCCTATCGCGCCGAGGGCGAGGTCGAGGCCTTGCGGCGCGACAAGGACTGTTTGAAGGCGTTCCGCACCCGAGTGACCGAGACCGGCCTGCTGGAGCCAGAGCAACTGGACCAGATCGAGCGCGAGGTCGGCGCACGGATCGACGCGGCGGTGGCCGGCGCCATCGGCGCCGCGGCGCCGGCGGCCGAGGATCTGCTGACCGACGTCTACGCGTCTTATTGAGGGGGGAGAGCGCCATGTCCAAGAAATCGTACCGCCAGGCGATCAACGAAGCCCTGGCACAGGAAATGCGCCGCGATCCCACCGTCATCGTGATGGGCGAGGACAACGTGGGCGGCATGGGCGCGCCGGGCGAGGACGATGCCTGGGGCGGCGTGCTCGGCGTGACCAAGGGTCTGATGCCGGAATTCGGCCGCGCGCGCGTGCTCGACACGCCGATCACCGAGAGCGCCTTCATCGGCGCGGCCGCGGGCGCCGCGGCGACCGGCCTGCGCCCGGTCGCCGAGCTGATGTTCGTCGATTTCATGGGCGTCTGCTTCGACCAGATTTACAATCAGGCCGGCAAGTTCCGCTACATGTTCGGCGGCCAGGGCACCACCCCCCTGGTCATCCGCACCATGTACGGCGCCGGCTTCCGGGCCGCCAGCCAGCACAGCCAGTGCCTGTATCCGGTGTTCACCCACATACCCGGCCTCAAGGTCGTGATCCCGTCCTCGCCCTACGAGGCCAAGGGCCTGATGATCCAGTCGATCCGCGACGACGACCCGGTCATCTTCTTCGAGCACAAGGTGATGTACGACGATGAGGAGGAGGTGCCGGACGAGCCCTACACCATCCCCTTCGGCGAGGCCAACCTGACCCGCGAGGGCGGCGACGTCACCGTGGTGGCGATCGGGCGCATGGTGCAGTTCGCCAACCAGGTCGCGGACAAGCTGGAGAAGGACGGCATCGGCTGTACGGTGATCGATCCGCGCACCACCTCGCCGCTCGATACCGACTCCATCCTGGAGAGCGTCGCCGAAACCGGCCGCCTGGTGGTCGTCGACGAGGCCAGTCCGCGCTGCAACATGGCCACCGACATCTCGGCGCTGGTCTCCCAGGAGGCTTTCAGCGCGCTCAAGGCGCCGATCCGCATGGTTACGCCGCCGCACACCCCGGTGCCCTTCGCCCCCGAGCTCGAGGACCTCTACATCCCGGGCCCGGACCAGATCGAGGCCGCGGTCCGCGCCGTGGCCGGTTATCGCGCGTGAGCGAGACCCTTCTAGCGATCACCATGCCCAAGTGGGGCCTCGCCATGGACGAGGGCATGGTGGTCGCCTGGCACGTCGCGGAGGGCGCGCGAATCGACGATGGCGCCGAGATCCTGGACATCGAGACGACCAAGATCACCAACGCCCTGGAAAGCACGGCGGCGGGCGTCCTGTGCCGCCGGGTGGCGGACGAAGGCGAGACCCTGGCGGTCGGCGCCCTGCTCGGCGTGATTTCCGAAGACGCGGTCGAGGCCGGCGAGGTCGACGCCTTCATCGCGCGCTTCAACGAGAACTTCGCCGTCGCCGCGGCGGAGGCCGCGACGCAAGGCGCCAGCGAGCCGGAGATCGTCGAGGCGGCGGGCTGGCGGCTCAACTACCTGCGGACCGGAGAAGGAGCGGGTGCGCCGATCGTTCTGGTGCACGGGTTCGGCGGCGATTTGAACAACTGGATGTTCAATCAGCCCGATCTCGCGCAAAGCCACTGCGTCACCGCGCTCGATCTGCCGGGGCACGGGCGCTCGGGCAAGGACGTGGGCGCCGGCGACCTCGGCGCCCTGTCGGGGGCGCTCGGCGCCTTCCTCGACGCCCTCGGCATCGGCCGCGCCCATCTGGTCGGCCATTCACTCGGCGGCGCGGTGGTGCTCGACCTCGCGCTCCGGCGCCCGGAGACGGCGGCCAGCCTGACCTTGATTGCCTCCGCCGGGCTCGGCCCCGAGATCAACGGGAACTACATCGAGGGTTTCATCGCCGCCGGCCGGCGCAAGGAGATGAAGGCGGTGCTCGCGCCGCTGTTCGCGGCACCCGGCATGGTCGGCCGCGACATGGTCGAGGAGCTGCTCAGGTACAAGCGGCTCGACGGCGTCGAGGCAGC
>JACZVL010000020.1 GCA_022572685.1 Pseudomonadota bacterium | reverse complement strand
GGCCCATGACCGCGCTCGGCGACCGGGTCGCCGAACGGATCGCGCGACACGGTCCGATCACCGTCGCCGACTACATGGCCGTGGCGCTGACCGATCCGGAGGCCGGCTACTACATGACCGGCGATCCCTTCGGCGCGCGCGGCGATTTCGTGACCGCGCCCGAGGTGTCCCAGATGTTCGGCGAGCTGATCGGCCTGTGGTGCGCCGATACCTGGGCGCGCATGGGCGCACCCGATCCGGTGCTGCTGGTCGAGCTCGGCCCGGGGCGCGGCACCTTGATGGCCGATGCCCTGCGCGCGCTCGGCGTGGCGCCCGACTGCCGCGCCGCCCTGCGCCCGCAACTGGTCGAGATCAGCCCGGCGCTGGGCGCCCGCCAGCGCCAAACACTCGCCGCCGCCGGGGTCGATGCGAGCTGGCACGAGCGCCTGGATCGGGTGCCCGAGGGCCCGCTGCTGGTGATCGCCAACGAGTTCTTCGACGCCCTGCCGATCCGCCAGTTCGAGCGCCGCCCCGAGGGCTGGCGCGAGCGCCTGGTCGGGCTCGGCCCTGGCGGCCCCGGTCGCAACGAGCTCGCCTTCACCCTCGGCCCGCCGGGCGGCCCACCGAACGCCCAGGCTGAATTCCTGATTCCGGAAGCCCTTCACGCGGCGCCCATCGGCGCGGTGGTCGAGGTCTCGGCCCCGGCCATCGCGATCGCGGGCGAGATCGGCCGGCGCCTGGCCGCGCACGGCGGCGCGGCGCTGATCGTCGACTACGGCCACGCGGCGCCGCGGACCGGCGCCACCCTGCAGGCGGTGCGCCGCCATGCGAAACACGATGTCCTGGCCGAGGCGGGCAGCGCCGATCTCACCGCCCACGTCGACTTCGCCGCGCTCGCCCGCGCCGCCACCGAGGCCGGCGCCCGGGCCTATGGGCCGATCGACCAAGGGGAGCTGCTGGAAGCGCTCGGCATCGGCGTGCGGGCCGAGGCGCTGCGCGCGGGCGCCTCGCCGGCACAGGCGGCGACAGTCGATGCGGCCCGGCACCGGCTGACCGACGCCGCGGAAATGGGCACCCTGTTCAAGGCGCTCGCATTGAGCCATCCTGATCTGGGCGCGCCGGCAGGCTTCGGATAAGCGCCGGCGAACAGGGTTAATTGGAAAAGGCCGCGGAACATGTTGTCCCTAGGGCCGCTCAACGAGGTCGCGTGCATCCGCCACGGTTTCTTCAGCCGCAACGGCGGCGTCAGCGACGGCGCCTACGACTCGCTCAACTGCGGCTATGGCTCCGGCGATGCGGCGGAGAAGGTGTCCGAGAACCGGGTCCGCGCCATGGCGATGCTGGAGCTCGACGGCGACCGCCTGGTGACCACCTATCAGTGCCACTCCGCCGAGGTCGCCGTGGTCGAGGAGCCCTGGGAGCGCGAGGACGCACCCAAGGTCGACGCCCTGGTGACCCGCCGGCCCAAGCTCGCCCTCGGCATCCTGACCGCCGACTGCGCGCCGGTGCTGATGGCCGACGCCAAGGGCCGCGCCATCGGCGCCGCCCACGCCGGCTGGCGGGGGGCGCTGGGCGGCATCCTGGAAGCCACCATCGAGGCCATGGTCGCCCTCGGCGCCGAGCGCGAGGCGATCGTGGCCGGGGTCGGCCCGACCATCGGACAGCGCTCCTACGAGGTCGGACTGGAGTTTCCGGCGCCGTTCCTGGAGCAGTCCGAGGATAACGGCGACTTCTTCTATCCGGCGCGCCGCGAGGGTCATTTCATGTTCGACCTCAAGGGCTATATCGCCCGCCGCCTGGGCCGCGCCGAGGTCACGCGGATCCAGATCCTGCCCTGCGACACCTGCGCCGAGGAGAACCGCTTCTTCAGCTATCGGCGCGCCTGCCTGCGCGGCGAGAGCGACTACGGCCGCGGCCTTTCGGCGATCTATCTGGAACATTGAGCCCCGAGGAACGCCGGCCATGGCCCTGCACTTCAGCCCCGAGGAGCTGGCCGGCCGCCGCGCCCGGACCGTCGAAGCCATGGCGAAAGCGGGCCTGGACGGCATGCCGCTGTTCCGCCCGGAGAGCCTGTACTACCTGACCGGCGCCGAGCCCCTGTCCGCGGCCGGGCTCGATTTCGTGGCCGGCTAGGGCCCGGCCCCCGGGGAGAGCCATGCCCTACCTGACCCTGATGGCGGTGTTCGGCCTGGTCGCGCTGGTGGTGAGCTGCGCCTTGATAATCTGAGGCTTTCGGCGGCCTTGCCGGACTCGCCCCGGGTGCCGGCGATGCGCCAATTAGAGCGTTTACAGGAACCCCCCGCGTTGATAAGTTCCGCGCGCCTGCAAGGGCAGCCCCCGGGGGGGGTGAATCGGGCGGCCAGACGAACCCGTGATCGAGACGGCGCAGGCCTAGAGGCTTCGGCATGAAAATCCTGACCGGCAACAGCAATCGGTCCCTGGCCGAGGCGATGTCCGCGTTCCTCGACCTACCGCTCACCAAGGCCCGCGTCCGGCGCTTCTCCGACATGGAGATCTTCGTCGAGATCGACGAGAACGTGCGCGGCGAGGACGTGTTCCTGATCCAGTCGACCTCCTACCCGGCCAACGACAACGTGATGGAACTGCTGATCGCCATGGACGCGCTGAAGCGCGGTTCGGCCCGGCGCATCACCGCGGTAATCCCCTACTACGGCTACGCCCGCCAGGACCGCAAGTCCGGCCCGCGCACGCCGATCTCGGCCAAGCTGGTGGCCAACCTGATCACCGTGGCCGGCGCCGACCGGGTCCTGACCCTCGATCTGCACGCCGCCCAGATCCAGGGCTTCTTCGACATTCCGACCGACAACCTGTTCGCCGCGCCGGTGTTCATCAAGGACATCATGGATCGCTTCGACGGCGCGGAGCTGACCGTCGTCTCCCCCGACGTGGGCGGCGTGCTGCGGGCGCGGGCCGTCGCCAAGCGCCTTGACGCCGACCTCGCGATCATCGATAAGCGCCGCGAACAGGCCGGGGTCTCCGAGGTCATGCACATCATCGGCGACGCCGCGGGCCGGCGTTGCATCCTGGTCGACGACATCATCGATTCGGCCGGCACCCTGTGCAACGCGGCCACCGCCTTGATGGACGCCGGCGCCAAGTCGGTCAGCGCCTACGTGACCCACGGTGTGCTGTCCGGTGGCGCGGTGGCACGGGTTGCGGCCTCGCCGCTCGAGGAGCTGGTGATCACCGACAGCATTCAGGCGACCGAGGCGGTGCGCGTGGCCCAGAACATCCGGCAGATCTCGATCGCGCCGCTTCTGGGCGAGGCGATGCGCCGGATCAGCAACGAGCATTCGGTTTCGAGCCTATTCGATATTCCGCCCGGTTAGGGCAACCGCAACCCCCGGACTCGACACCCCTGGAGGTCGAGCCGGACCTTGAAGCGCCGGACCGGAACCAGGTGCCGGCGTCAAACGCCTGTTGAAGGAGTGAGGTAATGGCAGAGATTACAACCATCGCCGCCCAGCGGCGAGAGCGGGCCGGGAAGGGGCCAGCCCGCGCCGCCCGCCGCGCCGGGCGGGTGCCCGGGGTCATCTACGGCTCCAAGAAGGACCCCGCGATGGTCACCCTCGACCCGCGCGAGCTGGACCGCGAGCTCAAGACCGGCACGTTCCTGGCCACCATCTACGACGTCCAGATCGATCAGGCCAAGGAACGGGTGCTGCCGCGCGACGTGCAGTTCGATCCGGTGACCGACCGGCCGATCCACGTCGACTTCCTGCGCGTCTCGGCGGCCAGCAGCGTGACCGTGCAGGTCCCGGTCAACTTCCTCAACGAGGAGGAGTCGCCGGGCCTGAAGCGCGGCGGCCTGCTCAACGTGGTGCGCCACGAGATCGAGATGACCTGCCGGGCCGACGCCATCCCCTCGAGCATCGACGTCGATCTGACCGGCCTGGATATCGGCGATTCGGTCCACATCTCCATGATCTCCCTGCCCGACGGGGTCACGCCGACGATTGCCGACCGCGACTTCACCATCGCCACCGTCGCGGCGCCGACCGTGGTGCTGGAAGAGGAGGCGGCCGTGGTCGAGGAAGGCGTGGAGCCGGAGGCGGGTGTCGAGGCCGAGCCCGAGGAAGGCGCCGCCGAGGACAAGCCGAAGGGCGAGGGCGCCGAGGAGTAATCCCGGGGCGCCCGCGTCATCTCGTTCGCCATGCTGCTGCTCGTCGGCCTGGGCAACCCGGGCCCGCGTCACGCGGGCAACCGCCACAACATCGGCTTCATGGCGGTGGACGAGATCGTCCGCCGCCATGGCTTCGGGCCCTGGCGCACGCGCTTTTCCGGCCGCGTCGCCGAGGGCCGGATCGAGGGCGGCAAGGTGCTGGCGCTGGAACCCGGGACCTACATGAACGAGTCGGGCCGCGCGGTCGGCGAGGCGGTGCGCTTCTACAAGCTCGAACCCGAAGCCCAGGTGATCGTGATCTACGACGAGATCGACCTCAAGCCGGGCAAGGTCAAGGTCAAGCTGGGCGGCGGCGCGGGCGGCCACAACGGCATCCGCAGCATCGACAGCCACATCGGCCGCGACTATCGCCGCGTGCGCCTCGGGGTCGGCCATCCCGGCGACAAGGACCTGGTGCACGGCTACGTGCTGCAGGACTTCGCCAAGGCGGAGGTGCCCGAACGCGACAAGCTGATCGACGCCGTGGTGGCTGAGCTGCCGCGGCTGATCGCGGGCGACGACAGCGGCTTCGTGTCGCGCCTCGCCCTCATCATGAACCCGCCGAAACCCAAGCCACCCAAACCCGACGGCGCGCCCGGGGCCGGCCCCAAGACTGATCCAGAGACCGGCCCAAAGACCGGCCCAAGACCGGCCCAAGGACCGGCCCAAGGACCGGTGGGGACGCCGATGGGCTTTAACTGCGGCATCGTCGGCCTGCCCAACGTCGGCAAGTCGACGCTGTTCAACGCGCTCACCGAGACCGCGGCGGCGGAAGCCGCCAACTACCCCTTCACCACCATCGAGCCCAACACCGGCCGGGTCGCGGTGCCGGACCCGCGCCTGGACGAGATCGGCCGCATCTCCCGGTCGCCCAAAATCACGCCGACTTTCCTGGAGTTCGTCGACATCGCCGGTCTGGTGCGCGGCGCCTCCAAGGGCGAGGGCCTGGGCAACCAGTTCCTCGGCAACATCCGCGAGGTCGACGCCATCGTCCACGTGCTGCGCTGCTTCGAGGGCGAGGCGACCCACGTCGAGGGCTCGATCGACCCGATCCGCGACGCCGAGATCGTGGACACCGAGCTGCTGCTCGCCGACCTCGACTCCGTCGAGCGCCAGCTCGAGTCCGCGGTCAAGCGCGCCCGCGGCGGTGACCAGGAAGCCAAGGCGAAGCTCGCCGTGCTCGAACCGGTGGCGGCGGCGCTGCGCGCGGGCAGTCCGGCGCGCTCGGTCCGGATCGCCAAGGGGCACCAGGGCGCCTACCGGCGGCTCCACCTGCTGACCGGCAAGCCGGTGCTCTGCGTCGCCAACGTCGAGGAGGACTCGGTCGCCACCGGCAACCCGCTCTCGGAGCGGATCGCCGAGCGGGCACGCAGGGAGGGCGCCGGGGTGGTGGTGATCTCGGCCGCCATCGAGGCCGAGGTCGCCGGCCTCGCCGACCCGGCCGCGCGCCATGAGTTCCTGGACGGCCTGGACCTCGAGGAGACCGGGCTCGACCGGGTGATCCGGGCCGGTTACGCGCTGCTCGATTTGATCACCTTCTTCACCACCGGGCCCAAGGAGTCGCGCGCCTGGACGGTCAGGCGCGGCACCAAGGCGGCGGCGGCGGCCGGCACCGTCCACAGCGACTTCGAGCGCGGCTTCATCCGCGCCGAGACCATCACCTACGACGACTTCGTCGCCTGCGGCGGCGAGCAGGGCGCCAAGGACGCCGGCAAGATGCGCGCCGAGGGCCGCGACTACGTGGTGAAGGACGGCGACATTTTCCATTTCCGCTTCAACGTGTGACAATCCGGGAACTTCGTCACCGCGATTGAGGAGGATTCCCCCATGTCACAGACCGTTGAGCCCCCTGGCGATCCCCACGCCGATCCCCATGCCGGCCTGATCCTGGAGCGCATGACCCTGGAGCCCGCGGGCAAACACCTGCGCGCCGTCTTTGGCGGCGAGGTCATCGCCGAAAGTGACGCGGCGCTGGTGCTGAGCGAGAAAGGCTATCCGCCGCGCGTCTACTTCCCGCCCGCCGAGGTGCGCGGGGAGCGGCTCGCGCGCACGGAGCATACGACCCGCTGCCCGTGGAAGGGCCAGGCCGCCTATTGGACGGTGAGCGCCGGCGGCGAGACCCTGAAGAACGGCGCCTGGGCCTACCCCGAGCCCCTCCCCGAGCTCGCCGCCCTCGCCGGTTACGTCAGCTTCTACGAGGCCGTGACCGTCGAGGGGTGAGGGAGAACCAATAAGACCCTCTCCCGCACGCGGGAGAGGGAGGGACCCGCGTCAGCGGGAGGGTGAGGGGTGGCCGCGCGCGGTCTCGAACCTTTTCTGAGTCCGACGCCCCCTCCGCCGCCAGGAAGACGGCCGACAAGATCAAGGCCGCCCCCTTCCCGGTCAAGGAGCGCAAGGCCTTGGCCGATGCCGTACTCGCGGTGGCCAAGGAACTCGACATCGCCCTGGCGCTCGGCGAAACCTGGATCACCCGGGACGGCCGCTTCGCCGCCGCCTTCGAGATCGACGGCGATCTCGCCGCCACGCCGAGCGAGAAGGGCCAGGTCCTGCGGAAGATCGCCCGGGTCGTCATCCGCAACGGCGTCTGGCTGCGCCGCATGCCCAACACCCTGGATTTCGAATCGCGGCGCCAGCTCCGCTCGCTCAAGGCGGCGGCCAAGACCCTGCCCGCCGAGGACAGGGAGCTGCTCGAGCTGACCGTCACGCCCCAGGGCCCGGTGCTGGCCGCCTTGGCGCAAGGCTGCGCCGCGCTGATCCGCTCCGGCGCCATCGCCATCCCCCGGGGCAAGGAGGAATTCACTCTGATCCTGGAAGCCGCCGCCAACGCCGACCCGGCCCTGGCCAAGGAGCTCGCGGCCGCCGCCGACGGCGAAGCCCGGCTGCGCAAGGAACTGGTTGCGCTGGAAGGCGCGGCGGCGGCGATGGCCCGGACGTTGAATTTGGAATCGGGGGTGCGGGTTTGGTACGGGCGGCAAATCAAACGGATGTCCGAAGAACTCTTGGCCGCAGCGCGCTCCGGCCGGATGCCCTGGGAGGAAGCGCGGCTCCAGGCGCACGAAGCACGCGGCACCATTCTGGACGATGCCCGGGAAAAGGGGTCGGCCGTGGGCCGCAAATGGGCCGAAACGATCAAGAAGACCAACCGGTCGCTTGCGGAAATTGATGCCAGGATTCTGACTGATAAATTCGATGGCCGGTCGTTCGAAAGCCTCACCAAAGCCGAACAGCGCCGCTTTTTCCAATTCGCCATCGAGTCGGCGGGGAGATCAGGAGATGCGGGAGACAAAATTGGCAGGGCATTTGGGCGCATCGGCAAGGGCCTGTGGATTTTGACCTTCGCGACGGCGGCCTATAGCGTCTACATGGCCGATGACCAAGTGAGGGAGTTCGCTCGGCAAAGCACCATTGTCGGCGGTGGGGTTTTGGGCGGCATAGCGGGCGGCGCACTTGCCGGGGCGGCGACCGGAGCGGCGACCGGGCCGGGGATAATTATCTTTGTTGCCGCCGGGGTTCTCGTGGGCGGTGTTCTCGCATCGCTGGGCGCGGAATTCGCCTTCGACGAATTGATCGATTGACCCTGTCGGTCCACGGGTGGATTTATCGCTTCACCGCCAAGTGAGGAACGGCATCGTGAGTGAGCAGGACTATCAGGAGATTCTCCAAGACCTGCCCCGCCGCCGCAAGGTCTGGGTCGCGATTTCGGATCTTGGTTACGACCCGCCATGGATAGACAGTGTTGTTCGTAGCTGCCGGGAGTCTGGCTATAGCTGGGAAGAACTCGACCATATCGCCCGCTATGAAGTGGCGCCTGCAACATGGTTCAGTTGGGACTACCTGTTCCCTAAGGCCGGGGTTTCATTCGACATGTTCGTGGATGAGGGATGGCTAGTCGAGCGCATCCTCAAGCTCGTCCGGTGGCGCCATCACGCGCTCTGGGTCAAGCTGATGGGCCGCTGGATGATGTCAATCATGAACGAAAAATGGCGCGAGGTGGAGCGCCGGTTTAAGGCGGGCGAGGGTGGCGAGCCACATCCGGGCGACTGACGCCAACCCTACCCGCCCGGTGCTCCGTGGGTAGTTTTATAGCTTCACCGCCGGGTGAGGAGCGGCTTCATGAGTGAGCGGGACTATCAGGAGATTCTTCGCGATCCGCCGCGCCGCCGCACGGTCTGGGATGCGATTTCGGATCTTGTCTTCGATCCACCAGCGATCGACTACGCCGTTCGCGCTTGCCGAGAGTCTGGCTATAGCTGGGAGGAACTCGACCACATCGCCCGCTATGAAGTGGCGCCGGCGACATGGTTCAATTGGGAGTATTTTTTCTCCGGGTGCTGGCCACTCTTTGAGCCGTTTTACAACATGGATTGGCTTGCCGAACGCATCCTCAAGCGTGTGCGGCGGCGCCGTCATGCGTTTACGGTTAAGTTGCTGGGGCGACGAATGATGTCTTCGACTGAAGAGAGTTGGCGCGAGGTGGAGCGGCGCTTCAGGAGCGGCGAGGGCGTCGAGCCGCATCCGGGCGGCTGACGCCGGCCCTAACCGCCCTTCAGCCCCGCCACCTCCGCCTCGAGCTCGTCGATGCGGGCTTGGAGCTTGGCCAGGGCGGGGGCGATCTGGTCTTCGGTGTAGCGGGGCGTGATGTGCTGGGGGCAGTTGACGTCCCAGGCCTCGATCTCGAACACCATCGCGCGTTCCGGCTTGGCCTGGTATCCGGGCTCGACCAGGCGTTCGAGCAGGTCGGCATCGTCCTCGACCACCCGCGCCCGGCCCCACAGCTTGATGCGCCGGCGGCCCGCGTAGTCCATCAGGAAGATCGCGGCGCGGTCGTTCTCCGACAGGTTGCCGGCGGTGATGTACTGCCGGTTGCCGCCGAAGTCGGCGAAGGCGAGGTGCCTGTCGTCGAGCACCTTCAAGAAACCCGCCGGGCCGCCGCGGTGCTGGATGTAGGGCCGGCCCTCGGCGCTGGCGGTCGCGAGATAGAAGGAATCGCGCGCGGCCAGGAACGCGGCGAGCTCCGGGGTGACGGTATCGCTCCAGTCCTTCTTCTCGGCCCTGCGCGCGTAGCCGGCGCGCGAGCCCAGACGCTCCTGCCAGGCCTTGACCGCCGGGGTGAAGGCGAGGTCGCTGACTTTCGCTGTCATGATCGTTCCCCTTAGAGCATGTGCTTGATGTCGGCGCTGAAGGTCGGATAGGCGGTGACCGTGTCACCCAGGCCTCGCGCGGTGATCCCGTGCTTCATCGCGAAGGCGAAGAGATGGATGATCTCCTCGGCGCCGTGGCCGAGGAGGTGGGCGCCGAGGATGTGGTCCGTCTCCGCCTCGATCAGCACCTTGGAGTAGGCCGCCGTCTCGGCATGGGTCTGGGACGAGCGCCAGCCGGTCAGGTCGTTGGCCTTGACCGCGAAGCGCAGGCCCCGTGCGGTCGCGGCCTCTTCGGTCAGCCCGACGCTGGCCAGCGCCGGCACCGAAAAGACGGCGGAGGGCACGGTATCGTAGTCGGGGGCCGCGGTATCGCCGTGCAGAATGTTTTCGGCGACCACCCGCCCCTCATGGCTCGCCAGCGGCGAGAGTTGGGCCGACGACCAGAGCGCGTCGCCGGCCACGTAGACCCGGTCGTTGGAAACACTGCGCAGGTGGTCGTCCACGGCGATGCGGAGGCCGTCGTGGTCGATGCCGCCGGCGTCCAGGTCGAGGCCGTCCAGGTCGGGAATCCGGCCGGTGCCGTTGGCCATCTGGTCCGCGACCACACGCTTTTCACCGCCGTCGTGGGTAAACCGAACTTCGAGGCCGCCGTCGATCTTGGCGACCGCCGCGACCTCGACGCCGGTGAAAATCTCGATGCCGATGCGTTCGCTCTCGGCGTGCAGCTTGGCGACCGCGTCCGGGTCCAGGCGCGGCAGCAGGCGCGGCAGCGCCTCGAGGATCGTCACCTGGGTGCCGGCACGGGCGAAGACGTGGGCGAACTCGAGCGCGATCACCCCGCCGCCGATGAACGCCAGCCGCGCGGGCAGCTCCGCCATCTCCAGGATGTCCTCGCTGGTAATCAAGTGCTCGGCGCCCGGGATGGTGAGCGGACGCGGCTTGGAGCCGGTCGCGATCACGATCTTGCCGGCCTCGAGCACCCGCTCGCCGACGACGATGCGGTTGGCACCGGCGAACCTGGCCTGGCCCCTGATCAACTCGATGCCGCGGCCTTCCAGGCTGTTTGCGAAGGACTCGGGAACGCCCTCGACGAAGCCGCGCTCGCGCGCGATCAGGGCGCCCCAATCCAGCCTCGGCATGCCGACCTCGATGTGGTGCGCGGGCGCGAGCGCGATCTGGTGCAGGACCTGGGCGGCGGCGACCAGGACCTTCTTGGGCACGCAGCCGCGCAACGGGCAGGTGCCGCCGACATCCCAGGACTCGACCATGGCGACCGACTTGCCGGCCGCGCGCAGGGCGCCGGCGGCGGCCATGCCCGCGTTGCCGGTGCCCAGGATGACGACGTCATGTGCTTCGGTCACGATCTTTCCTCCTTCGCCGATGGCGCCGCCGATTCGTTGGCGGCGCGGATCGATCCTGTTGCTTACGCCGCGTCCTGCGCGACCATATGGCGGTCACTGCGATAGAGATCGAAAGCGGCCTCGTATTCCATCACCCGCGCCACGTCGCGGACAAACCCGGCGTCGTAGCCGGCGCGTTCGAGGAGACGGAAACCCATCTCCATGCCGCTCGCGATGCCGCCGGCGGTCACGATCCTCCCGGCGTCCACGAGCCGCGCCCGGGAAATCGTCGCTTTGGGCGCAATCTCGGCGAGACGCTCGATCGGCACCTGACCCATGTTCGACGCCTCCAACCGGTCCGGTTCCTTGCGATTCGTTGCCGGCAGCCCGTCGAGCAGGCCCATCTCTCCGTAGATCCAGCTTCCCGTGCACACGCTGGTGAGCAGGGTCGCCTCCGGCAGCGCGCGGATGAAGTCGTGCAGGTTGGCGTTATAGGTCTCCTGCCGCGTACCGAAGCCGCCCGGGATGAGAAACGCGTCCATTGCGGGGCGGTCGGCGAATCCGTAGTTGGGCAGCACGGTGAAGCCGGCCTGGGTCTGCACGGGGCGCAAGACCTCGGCAATGAGGAACGCGTCGAGCGTCGGGTCCAACCGGCGCGCGACCGAGAAGACCCCGTAGGGCGCGGCGTAATCGACGATTTCGGCGTCCTTGAAGACGTAGACGCCGAGGCGGAATCCGGGTTTGGCGGTCATGGCTTCTGCTCCGTTTCATATTGCTGGCAGGTGAAGTTGGCGTTATGCCCCGGAGACCCCGACGGCCTCCGGGACCATGCGTGCCACAAAGGTCAGGCGGCGCCGGTCAACCGGGCTACGGTCTCGTCGGTCGACCACAAGGCGTTGGCGATGAAGCGGAAGTTGATGAGCGCAGCGAGGTAGCCGTCGCCCTCGGGTAGTTTGGCCGCGGCCGTCGCGTCCTTTACCACGGCGACTTCGAAGCCCTGCTCCAGCAACTCGTGCAGGTGCGCTTGGGTGCAAAGGTTCGCGGACATGCCGGCGAGGATGACCTGGTCGACCCTCTGCTTACGGAGCTGCAGCACGAGATCGTTCTGCTCGGGCCCGTACACCTTATGCGGAGAGGTGACTATGGTCTTGCCGTCGAAGATGTAAGGCTTGTATTCGGCCATGAAGTCGGCTCCGGAACCGTCGAAGCCGTCGGTCGTATAAGCCGAGGGCCGATCGAACATGCCGATCTTGTGCATGAGCTTCTCGAGGGCGCCCTCGAACTTCCATCCGTGGTCGGTGGGGTAGTAGTAGTGGGGGGACACCGCCACGGTAATGCCGGCCTTCTTCGCCGCGATGAACAGGCGGAGGATGTTCTCCACGGTGTTGTGTTCCTTGACGCTCTCGCCAACGACACCCCAAGCCACGCCGCTCGGGCTGAGGAAGTCAATCTGAGGATCGGTCACCACGAGCGCGGTGCGCGGCAGGTCGAGCTCCATATCCGAAGGCGGGAGCGCGGGATTCTCCGGCGGCGCGTAGGGATCTTCGGCCGCGCGGGCATCGCTTGAATGGAGGCCGATGGCGGCGGCCCCGGCACCGGCGACGCTCAGCGCGCCGGTCTTCAGTAAACGACGCCGATCGATGCCATCGCCGGTGTGGCTGGCGTGGCGATGGGCCTGATGATCGTGATCCGTATGCATTGTCGGTTCCTTTCGGTTCGTGTGGGTCAGGTCTGCCTCGCCTTAAGAGGCCAAGGCAGGCCGGGGTCGATCAGGGACAAGTGCCGATGGCGGGCGGAGGATGGCGTGGATCGGCTTTGGCGGCGGCTCAGGCCGGCTGGCCGGCGGGAATGAGGAGGGTCTCCCAGTCCTTGCCGGTCGCGACCACACAGCTCGGACGCCTGGGATAGGTGGCCAGGATGGTCCAGCCGCCGGACGGCGAGACCACGATCTCGATCAAGGCCCCGTCCTCGGACAGGCCGATAGCCTGCGGGGTTTCGGCGAATTCCTCCTCGAGCCGCTCGAGGATTTCGGCGCGCGGGCCGCACACGGCCTGGGCATCGGCCGGCGGGGCGGCGGCGGTCCACAGGAACGCGGCGACAATGAGACCGAGCGTCAGGCGGATCATGACTTCAGCTCCTCGTTTGGACGGCCCCGGCGCCCGATGACAGGTTTCGGGGTCCATGCGAGAAGAAATAGACAGATCGGTCTGTTATGTCAATCCCCGCTCACACTTTCGTGACCGGCGGGGTCGCACGGCTCGAATTTTGGGAGTCCCAGGCGGCAATCTCTTGCTCTGACGAGCACATCCTGGTCATGGCCCGGTCCTGGACGAACCCGCTGAAATAAATTTAGTCACAGGATGGGCTTTGCGGGTGCCGAATCGGTGCTATATTAAGACAGACCTGTTCGTTTAATTCGGAAATGGACCCCCCGCCATGGCAGCATCCCGCCGCGACCAGTTGATCGACACCGCGCTCGATCTGTTCAACCGCAACGGCTACCACGCCACCGGCATCGACCGTATCCTGGCTGAATCGGGCGTCGCCAAGATGACGCTGTACAACCACTTCGGCTCCAAGGACGCGCTGATCCAGGCTGCCCTCGCACGCCGCGACGAGCGCTGGCGCGCCTGGTTGCGGGACGCCGTGGCGCGCCGGGCCGAGACCCCGCGGGGGCGCCTGCTCGCGGTCTTCGACGCCCTCGATGAGTGGTTCGCCCGGCCCGACTTCCACGGCTGCATGTTCATCCGGGCGGCGGGCGAATACGCAGAGCTCGACGACCCGATCCACGCCGCCGCCGCCGAGCACCAGCGCCTGGTGCTGGCCGAGTTGCGCGACCTGGCCACCGCCGCCGGTGCCCGGCGCCCGGCCCGCCTGGCCCGGGAGATCATGTTGCTGGTCTTGGGCGCGATCGTCGCAACCCAGGTCAACGGGCCGGTGGAGGCCGGCCAGGCGGCCAAGAAGGCGGCGGCGCTGTTGATCGACGCGGCGCTGGCCCCGGCCGGAACCCGCGCTCCGGACGGCGGCGTCTAACCGCTCGCGAATTCGATCGCCACCCCGCAGGCGTAGTCCGGGTCCAGGCGCAGCATGGTGTCGCCGTCGCGCAGATAGCGCACCCCGGCGGCGTCGAGGTAGCCGGCGGTGGCGTTCACGTCGGCGACCGCGAGACGCAGGCCGGCGAGCCAGGGGACGGCGTGCGATGGTGCCTCGGGCAGGCCGGGATAGAGCGCGTTCAGGCCCTCGGCGGTGGTGAAGCGCAAGGCGCCGCGGCCGGTCTCGACCGTGACCTGGCCGCGGTCGGCCCAGACCGCGTCGGCGCCGAACAGCCGGCCATAGGCGAGCGCGACCGCGCCCGGGTCCTCGACCACGCCGGTCACCGAGGCCAGCGCCCGCGCGCCGTTGCCGTGGTCGAGCCAGGGCGGCTGCCAGACCAGCTCGGGGGTCAGGTGCTGGCAGATGAAGGCCGGCATGCCCGGCGTGGTCGCGCCCGGCAGGTGGACCAGCTTGAAGGCCGGCTCGACCTCGCCCTCGGGCAGCTCGAGCTTGCGTTTCAGATCCTGCGGCGGGGCGGTGTCGATGCCCCGGTCGGCGAGCTCCCGCGCGGCGGCGGCCGCGTCGTCGCTGGCGAAGGCGACGCCCAGAAGCCCTTGGCGCGCCTCCAGAAAGCGGTCCAGGTTGTTGGTGAACTGCGCCGCGTCGACGACCCCCAGGAGCTCGATGTAGCCGTCGGGGAACATCACGCAGTAGTTGGCGGTGCCCCAGCCGATGTGGCGGCCGCGCGGGCTGACCGTGAAGCCCAGGTGCTGGTAGGCGCGGCGCGCCGCCACCAGGTCGCGCACCCCCACCAGCACGTGGTCGATCCCGGTAATTCCCCCGCTCATGCTCCCGCTACGCCCTTCCGATCGCGTGTCCCAAACAAAAGATTTACCACAGAGACACAGAGGCACAGAGAACCAGAAAAAATTTTACCACGAAGGCACAAAGACACGAAGACAACAGGAATGACTGTTTGCGCGCTTCGCGCGCGAGAATTTTCTTCGTGCTTCTGTGTCTCCGTGGTTCGAAATCCGTGGTGAAACTTCGGACGTTACCTCAGCGCGGCGGCGATGTTGCCGCCGTCGACGGTGAGCACGGCGCCGGTGGTCTTGGGCGACAGCGCGAGATCGACGAAGGCCTTGGCCACGTCCTCGGCCCGGACCTCGCGGTGCAGCAGGTTGCCGCGCAGGTAGTCGGCCTCGCTCAGGCCGCGCGCCTTGGCGCGCGCGGCGATCATCTCTCCGGTCAAGAGGCCGCTCTGGATGCGGTCGGCGTTGACCGCGTTCGAGCGGATGCCGTCGGTGCCGTGGTCGAGCGCGTACTGGCGCGACAGGAACAGGGTCGCCGCCTTGGGCAGGCCGTAGGGCCCGAAGTCGAGGCCCGGATTGACCGCTTGCTTGGAGGTGTTGAACAGCAGCACGCCGCCGGTCTTCTGGCGGCGCATGATCGCGACCGCCGCCTGGGCGACCCGCTGGTGGGCGAAGAAGTTGAGCTCGAAGCTCTCCCGCAGCACCGCTTCGGAGACCTCGCCGATGCGGCCCTGCCAGGCGGCGCCGGCGTTGGAGACCAGGATATCGACCCCGCCGAAGACCTCGGTTACCCGTTCGAAGGCGGCGCGCACCGAGTCGTTGTCGGTCACGTCGCAGGCGATTCCCAGGCCGCCCGCCGCGCGCGCCGCCTCGGCCACTCGCGCGTCGTCGAGATCGAGCAGCGCGACCTCGGCGCCCTGGGCCTGAAGCGCTTTGGCGGTGGCCAGGCCGATGGCGCCGGCGCCGCCGGTGACCACCGCGACCTGGCGCGCCAGCGGCTTCTCCTCGGCCTGGCCCAGCTTGGCCTGCTCCAGCGACCAGTACTCGATGTCGAACAGGTCGGGCTCGGAGATGCTGCGGTAGGCGCCGATCGCCTCGGCCTCGAGGATGACCGCGACGTTGGCCTCGGCCAGGTCGGCGGCGATCCGCGCCGCCTGGGCGCTGGTGCCGGCCGCGAACAGCCCCAGGCCCGGCACCAGCAGAATCCGCGGCGCCGCGTCGAGGGGGGTCTTGATCCCGCCGAGGCGGGCGTTGTTGCGCTCGAAATAGTCGCGGTAGCGCGCCTCGTAGTCGCGGATCGCCGCCTCCGCGCTCGCAGCGAAGCGGTCCAGATCGCCGGCCTCGGGCGCCGGCAGGATCACCGGCCAGGGCTTGGTGCGGATCGCGTGGTCCGGGGTCACCGGCCCGGCGACGCCGCAGCGGCCGAGCTCGGCGCCGGCCACGAAGTCGCGCACCGCCTGCCCGCCCCGGAAATCCAGGATGAAGCGGCCGTAGACGCCGTCGTCCGGGTCGATCGGCCGGGCCAGCAGGCCGCGCAGGATCGGCGCCACCTGGGCCGGCTTGGCGAGGTTCTTGGGCAGCGCGCCGACGGTCCAGCTCTTGCGCGGGCCGCGGGTGGCGCGTTCCTCGGCGAGGCCGACCAGGGCGATCATGCGCTCGTAAGCCTCGCGCGCGGTCGCGCCGTAGCTGAAGATGCCGTGCTTGAGCAGGATCAGCCCTTCGGTTTCCGGGTTCTCGGCGTAGACCTCGGCCGCCTTCTTGGCCAGCGCGAAGCCGGGCATGATGTAGGGCACCAGCGCCGCCCGGTCGCCGTAGACCTCGCGGCAGATCTCCGCGCCGTCGGGCTGGTCGGTGATCGCGAGCACGGCGTTGGAATGGGTGTGGTCGATGAACTTGTGCGGCAGGAAGGCGTGCAGCAGGGTCTCGACCGAGGGGTTGGGCGCGCTGGCGTCGAGCAGATTGCTGCGCTGGGCGTTGACCATGTCCTCGTCGCCGAGGTTGTCGAGCGCGATCAGGCGGCGCAGCGGTTCCAGGCGCACGGCCGGCAGTCCCGGCGGCTCGATCGCGGCCATGTCCCAGCCGCTGCCCTTGACGCAGAGCACCTCGACCTCGTCGCCGGCGGTATCGCGCGCCCGGGTCTTGACCGAGGTGTTGCCGCCGCCGTGCAGCACCAGGCTGGACACGCCGCCGAGCAGGCGCGTGGTGTAGACCCTGAGCGCCAGGTCCTCGTTCACGCCCTGCTGGTGGTAGCGCGCCACCGCGCGTTCGGCGTCACCGTCGTTCCAGAGGGATTCCATTCACCGGCGCCCTCGGCGGCGCCCTCGGCGGCGTCTTCGGTCCGCGATCATGATCTTCTTGCCGCTCCCGGCGCGTACAGGACGAAATCCAGCCAGGCGACGCCCGAGATCTCATTTCTGCACTCAGCGAGTCGGCCAGCCCCCACGCCTTGAAAGGCCGCGTCGTCGGGCAAGTCGGGCGCGGCCAATTCGATCCAGGCGCAGTATCTCTGCCCCGCCGGCTCGGCCCCGTGCAGGTCGCGTTCCGAGGTCTCGACGCCCGATCCGGCCTCGTCCAGGGCGTAGAGCCGGGCCCGGTAGACCCCGTCGAGCTCGGCCAGTCCCGGCAGGTAGGTCTCGCGGCACCAATCGAGCCAGGCGGCCTCGGCATCGGCGGCGACGTTGAAGCGCGAGGTCAGCAGAAAGGGGGATTCGGTCGGGCACGGGCTGCCGGCGCTCGCCTCCAGGCGGTAGATGGTGCGCACGCTGTTGCGGAACCGGGCTACCGACTTCCTGGTCCAGGGCGTCGGATCGCCGAGCCGGGCCAAATACGGCGCGCTACCAAGCACCCCGGGATCCTCGGTCTCATAGGTCATGAAAAACATCGGCGCCTCGCCGATGCCGCGATAGCGGCGCCCGACCGTAAAGCCGGGAATGCCGACCCGCTCGGGCACGTGCTCGCAATTGTGCCACTGCCGGAACTCGGCGACGTAGTCCGTCTCGACGTCGGCCCAGAAGGCCATCAGCCCGGTCCACTCTTTTGCGCTCATGGCGCCGTCCTCATGATCGGTGTCCTATTGATTGTGCCGTTCCGGATAAAGCGCGCGCAACCCCTCGCGCGAGGCGGGGCAGATGCCGCGTTCGGTGATCAGCCCGGTCACCAGGCGCGCCGGGGTCACGTCGAAGGCCGGGTTGGCGACCGGGCTGGCCTCCGGGATCAGCCGCACGCGGGTCACCGCGCCCGCGGCCGTGACGCCGGCGATCTCGGCGACCTCGGCGCCGGGACGCTCCTCGATCGGAATCTCGGCGAGCCCGTCTTCGATGCTCCAGTCGATGGTCGGCCCCGGCAGGGCGACGTAGAACGGCACGTCGTTATCGAAGGCGGCCAGCGCCTTCAAGTAGGTGCCGATCTTGTTGCAGACGTCGCCCGCCGCGGTGGTGCGGTCGGTGCCGGTGATGCAGAGGTCGACCCGGCCGTGCTGCATCAGGTGCCCGCCCGCGTTGTCGACGATCACGGTGTGCGCGACGCCGTGCTGGCCCAGCTCCCAGGCGGTCAGGCTGGCGCCCTGGTTGCGCGGCCGGGTCTCGTCGACCCAGACGTGGACCGGGATGCCGGCGTCGTGGGCCTGGAAGATCGGCGATAGCGCGGTGCCCCAGTCGACCGTCGCCAGCCAGCCGGCGTTGCAGTGGGTCAGCAGGTTGACCGGCCGTGCTCGCCCGCCGTCCTCCCAGGCGGCGCGGATCAGGCCGAGGCCGTGCCCGCCGATCGACCGGTTGATGGCCACGTCCTGGTCGCAGATCTCGGCGGCGCGGGCGTAGGCGAGTCCGGCGCGCGCGCCGGCCGCGGCCGGACGCAGGCGCGCCAGCAGGTCCTCGACCGCCCAGCGCAGGTTGACCGCGGTCGGCCGGGTCGCGATCAGGACCTCGGCGGCGCGCTCGAGATTGGCATCGGAGGGATCGGCGCGCAGCGCGAGCGCGAGGCCGTAGGCGGCGGTGGCGCCGATCAGCGGCGCCCCGCGCACCCACATCTCGCGGATCGCCGTCGCCGCCTCCTCCAGCGTTTCCAGGCGCCGGGTGACGAAGCCGTGGGGCAGCCGGGTCTGGTCGATGATCTCGACCGCGCCAATGCCGTCCTTGGCGTCCTCGGCCAGCCAGATGCTGCGATAGGCCCGCCCGCCGACCTTCATGGCCCGCCCCCGTGTGTCACCCGCGGAGCACCCGCCCGGCGACGGCGTCGAGCCGCGCCGCGAGCGCGGGATCGCGGGCCTCGGGCTGGGTGATCAGCGCGGCGTCGAGGGCGTGGTGGCAGCCGGCCGGACAGGACCCGGTCCGGTCCCGCAGCTTGGGCGCGAGTTGCTTGATCAGCGCCCGCGCGCGCTCGGCGTTCTCGCCCAGCACGCGGATCACCTGATCGACGGTGACGTGGTCGTGGTCCTGGTGCCAGCAGTCGTAGTCGGTGACCATGGCGACGGTGGCGTAGCAGAGCTCGGCCTCCCGCGCGAGTTTGGCCTCGGGCATGTTGGTCATGCCGATCACGTCGCAGCCCCAGCTCCGGTACAGCTCGGACTCAGCCAAGGTCGAGAACTGCGGCCCCTCCATCACCAGGTAGGTGCCGCCGCGCACCGCCCCGAGGCCGAGCTCGCCGGAAGCCGCTTCCAAAGCGTCGCCCAGGCGCGAGCAGACCGGATGGCCCATGGAGACGTGGGCCACCAGGCCGGGGCCGAAGAAGGATTTCTCGCGCGCGAAGCTGCGGTCGATGAACTGGTCGACGATGACGAAGGCGCCCGGCGACAGCGTTTCCTTGAGCGAGCCGACCGCGCTCAGCGAGACGATCTCGGTCACCCCCGCGCGCTTGAGCGCGTCGATGTTGGCGCGGAAGTTGAGCCCGCTGGGGGGGATGCGGTGGCCGCGGCCGTGGCGCGGCAGGAACACCAGCGGCTGGCCGTCGAGGGTCCCGAACAGCAACTCGTCGGAGGGCTCCCCGAAGGACGATTCGACCCGCCGCCACTGGGTATTCTCGAGCCCGGCGATGTCATAGACGCCGCTGCCGCCGATCACGCCGAGGACCGGCGGGGTTCCAGGCTCGGACATGGTGCCCCCATTTTCGTTTTTTCGATGTTGCGCGCGGTCCTGGGCAACGCAAAGCCCGCGCCCCACCATGATGGGCGGATCGCCCGCGCTTGCCAAGAGGGCCGGCGTACCTGGTTCGGGGGACAGGCGCTCAGCCGGGCCACTTGTAGGCTTGGATCGTGTGCACCAGGGCGGCGGTGGCCGGGCTGTGCTGGCGCCCCGGCACGCTGACCAGGGAGACGGTGCGCTCGACGTGAGGCTCGACCAGCCGGCGGCTGACCATGCCGGTCAGGGTGACCGAGTACTCGGGCATGAAGGCGAAGCCCAGGTTGGCCAGCACCATGCCCTGGACCCAGTCCTCGCGCTCGCTCCGGAACTTGGCATAGAGCTCGACCCCGCGCGCCTCGCAGACCCCCATCACCATCTCGCGCATCTCGCAGGCCAGCCGGTCGACGTAGGGCTCGCCGGAGAGGTCCTTCAGGCGGACCACGTCCAGCGCGCCGAGGCGATGGTCCGGCGCGAACACCACGACGTAGCGCTCGACGTAGAGCGGCGTGGCGCGCAGCGATTCCGGCAGGGCGCCCGGCGCGCTCAAGACCGCGAGATCGAGTTCGCCGTCTTCCAGCAAGGCGACCAGCTCGTCGAGCTTGCCCTCGCGCACCGCCACCTCGACGCCGGGATGCTTGGCCTGAAAGGTGGCGAGCGCCCGGGCGAAGCGCAGCGGCCCGATCGTGGGCAGCACGCCGAGACGGACCGGAACCTTGTCGAGCAGGCGGAAGTTCTGCGCGGCGGTCCGGGCCGCGTCGGTCTGATCGAGGATCTGCTCCATATGGGGGCGCATGGTCTGACCGAACTCGGTCAGCAGCAGGCGCTTGCCCTCGCGGTGGAACAGCGGCGCGCCCAGCTCGCCTTCGAGCTTCTTGATCGCGGTGGTCAGCGCCGGCTGGGACACATTGCAGTGCTGCGCCGCGCGGGTGAAGTTGAGCGTACCGCTGGCGGCCATGAAATAGCGGACCTGGTGCATCTCCATGGCGTCCCTCCCGCTTCTTCCCGTCAACCGATCCGAAGCTACCATAGCACAGGCCATCATAATCGCTGATTATGGACCGATAGAAATTCGGTAGTTCCGGCCGCACCGCTTCCCTGCGACGCTCGGCGCACCAACGCCACGAGCACGATGGAGGGAAAAATGACCGTCTACATGGTGGAACGGAATCTCAAGGGTATTTCGATGGAGGACCTGGCCGGGGCCCAGAAGGCCGCGATCTCCAAGGCCGCGGAGTTTTCCGGCCGCGGCACGCCGGCCCGCTACCTGCGCAGCGTGTTCACGCCCGAGGACGGTCGCTGCCTGTGCCTCTTCGAGGCCGAGAGCGCCAGCGACGTCGAGGCCCTCAACCGCGAGGCGCAACTGCCCTTCGATCGGGTCGTCGAGGCGCTCGACCTGCAGCCCGCGGCGAGCTGATCCGAAACCGGAAAAGGCCGCCCCGAACGGGGCGGCCTTTGTCATGACATTGGTTCGGACCGGGGCGCGCTCAGTGCAGGCCGGCCCAGACCTTGCGCTTGACGGCGTAGAGCACGCCGGTGAAGACCAGCAGGAACAGGATGACCTTGATGCCCATGCGCTTGCGTTCCTCCATCGCCGGCTCGGCGGTCCAGGCCAGGAAGCTGACGACGTCGGACGCCATCCGCTCGACCGTGGCCGGGGTGCCGTCGCCGTACGCCACGGCATCCTCCGAGAGCGGCGGCGCCATGGCGGTCAAGTGGCCCGGGAAGTAGAGGTTGTAGCTCTGCACATCGAGCAGTTCGACGCCGTCCGGCGGGTCCACATAGCCGGTCAGCAGGGCGTGGACGTAGTCGGCCCCGCCGTCGCGCGCCTTGATCATGAGCGACAGATCCGGCGGCACCGCGCCGTTGTTGGCCGCCGCCGCCGCCTTGGGGTTGGCGAACGGCGAGGGGAAGCGGTCGGCCGGCAAGCCGGGCCGCTCGAACATCTCGCCCTCGTCGTCGGGCCCGTCCACGACGGTGTATTCGGCCGCGATCGCCTCGATCTCGTCCTCGCCGTAGCCGAGCGCCTCGAGGTTGCGGAAGGCGATCAGCCGGAGCGAGTGGCAGCCCGCGCAGACCTCCCGGTAGACCTGGAGACCGCGTTGCATGGCGGCCCGGTCGTATTGGCCGAAGACGCCGGAGAACGACCAGTCGCGGGCCGGCGGGTCCGTGTCCTCGGCAGCCCGGGCGGTGCCCGCCTGAAGGCCGGCGAAGACGACGGCGGCAGCGATAATGAGCTTCTTCATCACGCCTTCTCCATCGGCTTGGATGCGGCCCCGGCGGCACTTGCGCCGCCGCCCTTGAGCACCGGCTCGCCGATCGAGCTGGGCAGCGGCTTGGTCGGCTCGAAGATCGACAGCAACGGCAGGATCACGAGGAAGTGGAAGAAATACCACACCGACGCCACCTGGCCGATGTAGAGGTACGGCGGCACCGGGAGGTTGGCCCCGACCCAGGTGAGCACGGCGACGTCGAACACCCAGATCCAGAAGAACCACTTGTACCACGGCCGAAACCGCGCGCTCCGGACCGGCGAGCGGTCGAGCCACGGCACCAGGAACAGGATCAGGGTCGAGCCGAACATCAGGATCACGCCGATCAGCTTGGCCGAAAGGAACCAGATGTCGAAGGTGACCGAGCGCAGGATCGCGTAATAGGGCAGGAAGTACCATTCCGGCACGATGTGCGCCGGGGTCACCAGCGGATCGGCCTCGACGTAGTTGATCGTCTCGCCCAGCATGTTGGGCGCGAAGAACACCAACGCCGCGAACAGTGTCAGGTACACGCCCAATCCGAACAGGTCCTTGACGGTGTAGTAGGGATGGAACGGGATCTTGTCCTGCGGGCCGTCGGCCTCGATGCCGACCGGATTGCTGGAGCCGAAGCGGTGCAGCGCCCAGATGTGCATGAACACCACCCCGACGATCACGAAGGGCAGCAGGTAGTGGAAGGCGTAGAAGCGGTTGAGCGTCGGGTTGCCGACCGTGTAGCCGCCCCACAGCCAGGTCACGATGGTCTCGCCGAACGGAAACGCGGTGAACATGTTGGTGATCACCCTGGCGGCCCAATAACTCAACTGGCCCCAGGGCAGCACGTAGCCCGTGAAGGCGGTCGCCATCATCAGCAGCAGCAGCGTCACGCCGATCATCCACAGCAACTCCCGCGGCTCCTTGTAGGAGCCGTAATAGAGCCCGCGGAACAAGTGGATGTAGACCACGATGAAGAAGAACGAGGCGCCGTTCATGTGGATGTAGCGCAGCAGCCAGCCGTAGTTCACGTCGCGCATGATGCGCTCGACCGAATCGAAGGCGTAGTCCGCGTGCGGCGTGTACTGCATGGCCAGCACGATGCCGGTGATGATCAGGATCACCAGCGCGATGCCCGCCAGCGAGCCGTAGTTCCACCAGTAGTTCAGGTTGCGCGGGGTCGGATAGCCGCTGCCGACCGCGTGGTCGATGAAGGAGAAGATCGGAAGCCGGTGCTCGATCCACCGGATCACCGGGTTGGTGGGCTTGAATTCGCTCATGGTTCCCCGCCCCCTAGCCGATTTCGATCGTGGTGTCGTCGAGGAACTCGTAGGGCGGCACATCGAGGTTGCGCGGCGCCGGGCCCTTGCGGATGCGTCCCGAGGTGTCGTAGTGCGAGCCGTGGCAGGGGCAGAACCAGCCGTCGTATTCACCCTTTTCCTCGCCGACCCGCTGGCCCTTGGGGATGCAGCCCAGATGGGTGCAGATGCCGACCATGACCAGCCACTGGGGCTTCTGGACCCGGGCCTCGTCGGTTTCCGGGTCCGGCAGGTCGTCGAGCGCGACGCCGCGCGCGGTCTCGATCTCGGCCGCCGTGCGGTGGCGCACGAAGACCGGGTTGCCGCGCCAGATCACGGTGATCGCCATGCCTTCCTCGACCGGCGAGAGGTCGACCACGATCGAGGCCAGGGCGCGCACGTCGGCGGCCGGGTTCATGGAGTCGATGATCGGCCAGGCGACGGCGGCGGTGCCGACCACCCCCATGGCGGCGGCGGTCAGGTACAGGAAATCGCGCCGCGTTTCCCCGTCTCCCGAATGCCCGGGACCAGCCCCGGGATTCGCGGTATCAGCCATTCTGGAAGCTCTCCCTTGATCGCGAGGGACGAATTCCCGCCGCTTGTCCGCGAGAATACTTGTTTCGCAGCACGCATATAGAGGAAAATCGCCCCGAACGCAAAGCCCGAAACCACCGTTTTCCGAGGAACAAAACCAGCCCATGAGACTCGTGCTTTTCGAACCGGACATTCCGCAGAACACCGGCGCGCTGCTGCGCCTGGGCGCCTGCCTGGGGGTCGCCGTCGACATCGTCGAGCCCTGCGGATTCCTGTTCGACGACAAGCGCTTGCGCCGCGCCGGCATGGACTATCTGGAGGCCGTGGAGATGGTCCGGCACAGCTCCTGGCGCGCCTACCGCGCGGCCGCCCGAAACGGCACCGCTGGGCGCCCCCCGGGGCGCCTCCCGGGGCGCCTCCCGGGGCGCCTGGTGCTGCTGACCACCCGGGGCGAGACCCGCTACACGGATTTCGCCTTCCGCCCCGGCGACCGCCTGCTGCTCGGCCGCGAGAGCGCCGGCGTCCCCGAAGAGGTGTACGCCGAGGCCGATGCGCACTTGCTGATCCCGATGCGGAACGGCATAAGGTCGCTCAATGTCGCTCTCGCCGCGGCCATGGTATTGGGCGAGGCGCTGCGCCAGACCGGCCTGTTCCCGGAGAGTCCCGCATGAGCCCATCGACCGACCGACATAAGCAACGCGCGCGCCAATGGTTCGAGGCGCTGCGCGACGACATCTGCGCCGCCTTCGAGGCGCTCGAGGACGAACTCGGAGAAGAGATCGCCGAGACCCTGCCGATCGCCGAGGAACTGCGCGGCCTGCCGCCGGGGCGCTTCGAGCGCAAGGCCTGGATCCGGGAGCCCGCCGACGAGGCCGCCAA
Source organism: Pseudomonadota bacterium (assembly GCA_022572685.1). Classification (GTDB taxonomy): domain Bacteria; phylum Pseudomonadota; class Alphaproteobacteria; order Kiloniellales; family J153; genus JACZVL01. The sequence continues at coordinate 847 of JACZVL010000020.1, read as the reverse complement.
CCAGGCCGCCGACGAGGCCGCCGACGAGACCGAGGAGGCCCACACCGGCGGCGGCGTCATGTCGGTCCTGCGCGGCCGCCTGTTCGAGAAGGTCGGGGTCAACGTCTCCACGGTCATGGGACGCTTCTCCGAGGACTTCGCCAAGCAGATGCCGGGCGCCGCCGAGGACCCGCGGTTCTGGGCCAGCGGCATCTCGCTGGTCGCGCACCTGCGCTCGCCCCTGGTGCCGGCGGTGCACATGAACACGCGCTACATCGTGACCACCCAAGGTTGGTTCGGCGGCGGCGCGGATTTGACGCCGATGGTCCCGGACGAGGCCGACACCGCCGCCTTCCACGGCGCCTTCAAGGCGGCCTGCGACCGGCACGATCCCGGGTATCACCCGCGCTTCAAGGCCTGGTGCGACGAATACTTCTTCCTCAAACACCGGGGCGAGCCGCGCGGGGTCGGCGGCATCTTCTACGATCAATTGGACAGCGGTGACTGGGACGCCGACTTCGCCTTCACCCAGGACGTCGGCCGCGCCTTCCTGGATATCTACCCGAAGATCGCCCGGCGCCATCTGGCCGAGCCCTGGACCGCCGAGCAGCGCCGGCACCAGCTGGTCAAGCGCGGCCGCTACGTCGAGTTCAACCTGCTCTACGACCGCGGCACCCTCTTCGGGCTCAAGACCGGCGGCAACGTCGAGGCGATCCTGATGTCGCTGCCCCCCGAAGTGGCCTGGCCCTAGAGGCCGCTCACTCGGCCGCGATCAATTCCTTCAGGCGCTCCAGGCAGTCCGCGCGGCTGGGCGCGAAGTCGCGCTCGGCCCACCACGCCTCGACCGCGGCGAGCAGACCGCCCAGCC
>JACZVL010000199.1 GCA_022572685.1 Pseudomonadota bacterium | reverse complement strand
CACTATGATGAAGCGCGCCGGCAACCCCGCCGGTCACGACTTCGGAGACAACCGTGTTCCCGGCGACGGACAAAAAGCTCGGGAGTGCTTGACCGAGAGACCGGAATTAGACAACAGAGACACAGAGACACAGAGGAACAGGAAAACAAAAGGGCAAACCCGAAGATACGAAGACACGAAGTCGGTTTCAGCGCGCGTGGCGCGCAACCAAAAAGGTTTTTTTCTCCGTGCCTCCGTGTCTCTGTGGTTCCCCTTCTTTCGTCTCCGTGGCTAGCCCCGGGCGGCGGCACCTTGGGTGCGCTCCAGGTAGGCCTCCATGACCCGGTGCGGATCGGCGAGCAGGCGGTCCTTCCAGGGGCCGAGGGCCACGCGGCTCTGGATCAGGCCGCGGATCACGCCGACGTGCTGGGTCAGGCCCAGCGCCAGCGCGCCGACCAGAACGTCGTCCTGGAACTCCAGGCGCAGGTACTTGAAGCCCGCAGCATCGACGGCCACGGCGCGGGCGGCGGCGGCGCCCTCGATCCCCATCCACAGCCCGAACGAGCTGGTCACCAGCCCCAGGGTGTTGAGCACGTTCATCGACAGCGAGCCGCGGTAGCGGGTCCGGTCGCGAGTCGGGGGCCCGGCCATGTTGAGGGCGGCGATGCGGCCGTGCTCGCTGGCGGTCGGCTGGATCGCGTGGATCGCCCGCGCGCCGGTCGAGAAATCCGGCCCCTCGGCGACATCGCCGGCGGCGTAGACGCAGCTCTGGTTGGTCTCGAGGTGATGGTCGACCAGAATCCCGGCCTCGGTCGCGATCCCGCTGCCCTCCAGGAACCCGACATTGGGCGCGACCCCGGTGGCGCAGATCACCAGCTCCGCCTCCAGCGCCGCGCCGCCCTCGAGATCGAGCCGGAAGCCCGCGCCCCCCCCTGGGCCCACCGCTTCGATACCGGTGACTTGCGTCCCGGTGCGTATGGCAACGCCCCGGCTCTGGCACCAGCGCGCGATCATCTCGCCGCCGGTCTCGTCCATCATGCGCGGCAGCATGCGCTCGGCCATCTCGACCACGGTGACCTTCAGATCGCGGGCGGCCAGCGCCTGGAGCACGATGCAGCCGATGAAGCCGGCGCCCATCAGAACCACGCGCTTGCCCGGCGCCATGCGGGCGGCGATCGCCCGCGCGTCCTCGAGCGTCCAGCAGGTCTCGACGCCGGGCAGGTCCATGCCCGGAATCGGCGGGCGGGCGGCGCTCGAACCGGTGGCGATCAGCAGCCGGTCGTAGGCGAGGCTCCCACCGCCCGCCAGCGCGATCGTCTTGGCCTCGGGCGACACCCCGGTCACCCGGTCCCGGCGAAGCTCGATGCCGAGGCCCTCGAAGTGGCCGGCGCCGTGGCGCAGGTGGGTGCCGTCCTCGCCGACCTCCTCGGCCAGCAGATAGGGGATCGCCATGCGCGAATAGGGCGGCTCGGGCTCGTCGCCCACCAGCGTCACCGCGCCCGCCGGATCGAGCCGGCGCAGGGTCTCGGCGGCGATCACGCCGGCCGGGCCGGCGCCGATGATGACGTAGTCCACCGCCTTTCCTTCCCCGTCCGGGCCCCGCGCCTAGGCCTGCAGCTTGAGCCGGTCGAGGGTCTCGTTGCTGGGCACGCCCTCGGGCGTCCAGCCGCGCAGCTGGTAGTACTCGGGCAGCATGATGTCGAGCTGGGCCACCTTGCCCTTGGCGGTGCCGCCGGGCGCCGGCTCCTCGAGCAGGCGTTTGGGCAGGGTGTCGTCGGCGGCGGTCAGCCCGGCGCGCAGGTTGAACAGCCGCTCCAGGTTCCAGATCCGCTCGCCGATCTCGAGCAACCGTTCGACCGGCCAGTCGCCCTCGCAGGCGGCGTCGATCTGCTTCTGGAACTCCTCGACGCCCCAGGCCGACATGACGAACAGGCACAGCCCGGTGGAATCGACCATCGAGATCAGGTCCTGGGAGTCCTTGCACGGCTTGGCCTTGCCCTGGCCGGTCTGGTCCTCCATGTCCTGGGTGAAGACGTCGTGCTTGAGGTGGCAGGCGCCGCGGTTGCTGGTCGCGAAACCCAGGCCCATGCCCTGGAGCGCGCGCGAATCGTAGCCCGCGAACTCCTGGCCCTTGACCGTCATGGACAGCTCCGGGTGGCCGTACTTCTCGCACAGCAGCCGCGAGCCCAAGCCGAGGGTCTGGCCGAAGCCCTCGTACTTGCCGGTCTTCTCCGCCATCACGGTCAGCGCCTCGGCGTTGCCGAACTCGAGCGCGACACCGTCGGTGTCCTTATCGGTGATGACGCCCATCCCGTAGAGCTCCATGGCCGAGGCGAGGGTGCCGCCGAACGAGATCGGGTCCATGCCGTGCTCGTTCATCAGGAAGCTGGCGAAGGTCAGCGCGTCGATATCGTCGATGCCGAGCAGCGGCCCGAAGGCGTAGGCGGTCTCGTACTCCAGCCCGCCCGAGGCGTGGCGGTACTTGGGCCGGTTGACGATGGTGAAGTGGGTCGCGTCGATATGGGCGATCCGGCCGCAGGCGATGGTGCAGCCGAAACAAGCCTTGTTGGTCAACAGGTTGCGGTGCCCCTCGGGGGTCACCCGCTCCATCGCCTCGGGGTTGATGTTGCCGACGCCCTCGAACTGGACCTCGTGGAAGTTGCGGGTCGGCAGCCCGCCGAACTCCTGCATGGCGTCGATCATGGCGTTGGTGCCGAGCTCGGTCAGCTCCTTGCGGCCGTCGTTGTCGACCAGTAACGCCTTGCTCGCGCGCACCGCTTCCATGAAGCGCTTGGGATCGTCGACGCTCACGCCCAGGGTGCCGTGGACCGCGACCGCCTTGAGGTTCTTGGATCCCATCACCGCGCCCACGCCGGAGCGCCCGGCGGCGCGGTGCAGGTCGTTGATGATGCAGGCATAGCGCACGCCGCGCTCGCCCGCGACCCCGATCGAGGCGACCTTGAGCAGCGGATTCTGGTGCTTGGCCTTGAGCTTTTCCTCGGTCTCCCAGACCGTGCCGCCCCAGAGCTCGCCGGCCGGGACGATCTCGCAAGAGTCGTCCACGATGTGCAGATAGACCGGCTCGGGCGAGACGCCCTGGATGATCAGCAAATCGTAGCCGGCGAACTTGAGCTCGGCGCCGAACTTGCCGCCCGAGTTGGAGCAGGCGATGGCGCCGGTGAGCGGCCCCTTGGTGACCACGGCGTAGCGGCCGCTGGTCGAGGCCATGGTCCCGGTCAGCGGGCCGGTGGCGAAGATCAGCACGTTGTCCGGCCCCATGGCGTCGGCCTTGGGGTCCATGTTCTCCCAGAGGTACTTGGTGGCCAGGCCACGTTCGCCCAGGTAGGCGTTGGCCCAGTCCATGTTGAGCGGCTCGATCTCGCTCACGCCCTTGGTCAGGTCGACCCGCAGGACCTTTCTCTGCCATGCCATGGCGCTATCCCTCCCCCCGGGCCGCGCCCTCGGCGTGGGTCTTCACGGCCCAGGCCTCCATGCGCTGGTATCCGGTCCAATCGGCGTCGACGTAGACAATAGCCCCGGTCGGGCAGGCCTTGGCGCACTCCGGATCGCCGCCGCAGAGGTCGCACTTGATGACCTTGCCGGTCGACTGGTTGTAGTTGATGGTGCCGAAGGGGCAGGCGATGGTGCAGACCTTGCAGCCGACGCAAGTTCCCTCGTCGACCTCCATGGCGCCGGTCGCCGGGTTCTTGGTGATCGCCTCGACCGGGCAGGCCTGCATGCACCAGGCCTCGGCGCACTGGGTGCAGGTGTAGGGGATCGCCCTGAGGCCGTGCTCGAACTCGAACACCTTGATCCGCGACTTGGCCGGGTTGAACACACCCTCGTGCTCGAACGAGCAGGCCATCTCGCACTGCAGGCACGAGGTGCACTTGGCCGGATCGATAAGAAGTGACTTTTGCATGGGCCTCCCCTTGGCATGGAGATTCTCCCGAAGGCCGGGATTTCGGCCGCTAAGGTATCAACGCGCCGCCGCCTAATCGAGCGGATTCTTGCCTAACCGCGCGATCTCGCCCGGGAACGCGATCTGGTCGTCGAAGCCCGCCTCGACCGCTTCGAGTATCCCCTGTCTGACCCCGTCGTCCGTTACGCCCCGCCTCCTCCAAAACGCCAATTTGGGGCGAGATTATCGGATGGCCACCATTGAATCCGTACGAGCTAGTCGTAAACGCCCCGAGCTAATAGAAAACGCTGGCGCCGAGCTCGGCTTTCCTGGCGTCCCAGGCCGGCTTGTCGAGCACCACGATGCCGTGGGCCGCGATCAGCCCCCGGAGCGCCTCGCGGCGCTTCTCGATGTAATGGGTCAGTTGCCCCGGCCCGGCCTGGACAACCACGTCTTCGCCGGCCCCGGCCGCCATTGCCGCCAGCGCCGCGCGGGCGCCCGCGGGGCTCATCACGGTCAGGGTCCTGCCGCCGTTGTGGGTGAAGCCCAGCAGGCCGTAGAGGGTCATGGTCGCGGGCGCGCCTCTGGTGGTTTCCGGCAGGGCAACGAATCCAGGTTAACGCGTCATGCGGTTAAGAGTGTTTCGAGGTATTTTTCGTTCCATCCTGCGAGTTTCCGTCGGAGTTTGATGGAATGCTTGTCTTTGGCGTTTCGGACGATGTTGATAGCGAAGTGCCTGACGATGGCCATGTTTTGTGCGCCGTGGCCTTTTCGGACGCGGGCGAGGTCTTCCTTGAAGGTAACATCGAGGACCCAATGGAGGGCGTTCTCGATCTGCCAATGGGCGCGCACGGCCTGGGCGGCCTGGGCGGCGGTGAGGGGGCGCGAAGAGATGTAATAGCGGCGCTCGCGGGTGCAGAGGTGTTTGTGTTCGACGCGCGCTTCGACCCTGATGATGGCGGCGATCTTGGCAAAGCGGTATTCGCCGGGGAAGCGCCGGCTTCCGGTCATCCAGTCGATGGCGTGGGAGACGTCGGCGCGGCGTTGCTCGATCCGGCCGTGTCCCTTATCGCAGACGATGTTTGTGTCGAGGGTCTCTGGGCTTGCGTCGTCGAAGAAGCGCTTGATCTCGGCATGGAGCGTGGGCTGGTTGTCCTTGACGGCCAGGAGATAGTCGGCCCCATGATCGACGATGTCGCGGGCGATCTTGGGATTGCAGGCGATCGCGTCGATGGTGACCAGCGCGCCGGCCAGTGCCCCGGAGCCGGCCAGGCGCTCCAAGAGCAGCGGGATCGCCTTGATTTCGTTCGACTTCTCCTCGACCGCCTCTTGGCCGAGGACCAGCTTCTCAGTCGTCGCGAAGGCCGAGACCAGATGCAGCGCGGCCCTGCCCGCGGCTCGGTCGTGGCTGCGCCGCGAGGTCTTGCCGTCCAGCGCGATGAGATCCGGCGCGTCCTCGCGCAGCGCGCAGGCCCAGTCCATGAAGCAGGCCGAGAACAGCCCGGGGTCGATGCGGTTCATCAGGATGTTGAGCCAGCGCGCGCCGGGCACGCCGAAGTGATAGGGCAAAAAGCGCCGCAGAAAGCCGAGATGCGCCTCGCCCCAGGCCGCGATGTCATCGAAATCATCGCACGAGGCGATCGTCGCGCAGACCACGAGCAGCAGCACTTCGGGCAGGGGATGGGCGACACGCCAGGCCTCGCGCGGGTCCTCGATGACGGAAAAATGATCCAACAGGCTGGCAAGTCGCGGCTTGGCGAAGGCTCGGTCCATTACGGCGGCTCCAAATCGTTCGTTCAGAGCCCAATATGAATCACACTCCCTCGTAACCGCGAAACCTTGTTAACCCGAGTTCGTTGCCTTGGCCTCACTCGGTGTTCGATGGACGAACCCCCGAGGAGGTCTATACTGGGCGCGACGCGCCATCTCCGGGGCATGCCCCGGAGATGGCGCCAGAGGCGCTGGCGGCGTGAAAACCATCATGGGATCC
>JACZVL010000198.1 GCA_022572685.1 Pseudomonadota bacterium | reverse complement strand
GGTTTGGACCACCTCGAGGCCGTTGGAGACCGAGACCCCGGCCAGCCCCGGCTCGCCGGGATCGCGCCGGCGGTTGCCGTTGCGGTCCTCGAACACCGTTCCCGAAGCCAACGGTGGCGCGGGGGCGGTGGATGGGGCAATGGGCGGAGCCGGGTCGCCGGCGCCGGTCTGGGCGCCGGTCTGGGCGCCGGCCGCCGCCGCCAGGCCGCCCAGGCCGAAGGCCAAGAGCAACGGAAACAAACGCGAGGGTCGCGGGCGCCGTTCGTCGTTCAAATTGGTAGCCTCCTGGTGCTTTCCGCGGTCCATCATTCCTGGTGCTCCCGCGCCTCCCGCGCGGCCGGTGGCGGCCTCGGCCTGGTGGCGCGAAGCGGCTTGGAAGAATCCCGGAATATCCGGTTGGTCAACCAGATCACGAATACCGCCAGGGCAAACCCGGCCGGTGCGTCGATCGCGTAATGCCAGCGCAGGGCGATCGAATCGATCAGAATCCACAACCACATGATCGCGAACAACGGCGTCAGCACCGAGCGGCTGACGATGATGTAGTAGGTGATGACCGTGGCATGGGCGACGTGCAGCGAGGGCATCGCCGCGAGCGGCCCGGTGAAGTACCGGGACCCGGAGCGGAGGATCCAGGCCATGCCCTCCTCTCGAACCTCTTGATATGCCTCATACATCCCGAGCTGTGCCTGGGCCGCTAGTTTATCGGGGCTGGTCTCGAAGATGAACGGACCGAGGGCCGGGGCGGCAAGATAACTGAGTCCGCCGATGCTCAAGACCAAAAGAATGGCGACCGCGAAGCGGGGATACTCCGCGTTGCGCTCGGCGGAGAGGTAACAGAAGGCGAGAACGAACATCACCGATAAGTCCACCTGATACCATCGGATCTCGTCGGAAACGAGCGAACGAAACGCTGTGCTGAGCCAGGTGAAAAAATCGACGAGCCACCGCACTTTCTCATCCGTGGCCATGAATTCGGCGTCGTAAAGCGCCGGATTGATGATTGGGATCCACATCTTGAGATTGAAGTGCAGGTAGACCACAACCACGAAGATGAACAGCAGAGTAAGATCGGATCCCAGGTTGCGCAGGAAATGTTCCGGCAGGCGGCGGGCCTTGCCGAACGCGATGGGCGTGAGATGCGTCATCATATACGCGATCATGGCGAAGGCGATGGGCATCGCGGCGTTGACTCCCAGCGCCTTGCTGACCCGTTCGCTGGGGATTTGCAGTTCGCCGCCGATCGCCCAGCCGATCGCCATGACGGTTACGGCGAAGGCGATTGCGATGGCACCGGCGACCCGGATGTGCAGGGGTATCCGCGTCATCCTTGGGAAATCCGATGAGCCGAATTCGTGACCGGCATGCGCCGCCCTCTGTCAGACCTCGGTGGCCGGGGTGTATTCGCTACGCGCCAACAGCCGGTTGGTCAGCCAGATCACCACGGCGGCGAGCGCGATGCCGGCCGGCGCGTCGATCGCGTAGTGCCAGCGCAGGGCGACCGAATCGACCAGGATCCACAGCCAGAACAGCACGAACAGGGGCGCCAGGTAGTCGCGGTTCTTGAGCATGTAATAGGTCATCAGGCTGGCATAGCCGACGTGGAGCGAGGGCATGGCCGCCAGCGCGCCGGTGAAGTAGTCGGAACCGTTCCGCGCGATCCAGGCCGCGCCCTCGGCCTGGACGCTCTGATAGGCCGCGTACATGCCCGCCTGCACCTCGGTCGCCGCCACGGAATTGCCGTCCTCGTAGATGAAGGGACCGAGCGCCGGAGCGATCAGGTAGGACAGGGCGCCGAGAGTGACCATCAGCAGCATGCTCACCGCGAAACGCGGGTAGAGGGCGTTGCGAACGGCGGCAAACCGGCAGAAGGTCAGAACGAACATGGTCAGGAACAGGAACTGGTACCAGCGGAACTCCGGGTTCAGGTTGGTGCGGATCGTGGTGCTGGCCCAGGCGAGGGCGTCGACCAGCGGACGCAGCGATTCGTCGCTCGCCATGTAGGCCGCGTCGAACAGCGCCGGATTGATCAGCGGCACCCACATCTTGAGATTGAAGTGCAGGTAGTTGGCGGCGACGTAGAGCCCGACCAGGATCAGGTCGTTCGCCATGTCGCCGAGGATCTGCCGGTTCGAGCGCTTTGCCCGGCCGCGCAGGATCAAGATGCCCTGGGTGACCAGATAGCACGTGATGGCCAGGCCGAGCGGCACGACGACGTTGATTCCAAGGACCAGACTGACCCGCTCGTCCGGCAGATTGAGCGGCGTCCCGATGATCCGGGAGATGGCGGCGACCAGGAGGCCGAACAGCAGCGTGATGGCGGTGGCGACCTTGAGGTAGGCGGGCCGGTCCGCGACCCAGGCCAGGCCGGCGGCGGCCAGCACCGCGATCGGATAGGACCGAACCGCGACCGTTTCGGTCAGGCGCGAATCTTGCTGTGTCGACATGGGGATCCGATCGTCGTTCCGCCGCCCGGGCGCCCGGGCGCGCGGCGCGTGGCGGCGGGGCAAGTTCCGGGGACAACCTTGGGACCACGATTAACGCGGCCGGGCGTTAAGATTGGCTTACCGGGCGCGGGTCTCCGTCCGAGCTGTCGCCCAGTCGTTTCCGGTGCCAGGGGCGCCCCGAGCCGGGGCGGCCTGGCGCCCGGGGGGCGCATTAAGGTTAACGGTTGGTTTCACCCAGGCCTCCCAAATCGGCCGGCGGCGGGCCAGGCGGCGGGCCAGGCGGCGGTTCCTGGTGGTTAATAGAGTGTTAAGCGGGGATGGAAACCGGGCGCTACGACCGGCCGGCGAGGGCCGTTCCAAATAACGGATTGATCACACCGGTTCGGATATAACCGGTTCACGCTATGCAATCATGAACAGGGGACGGGCAGGTTTACTTGGTCCGGCCCTGGTTTGCAGGAGTTGTTTTTTTGGCAACCAGGCACGGCTCGGTTTGTTAACCATCTCTTGATAGGGGGTAACGAGCCTGATTTCGGGCCGGCTGTATCGGAGCAGGACGAAAATGAGCGATTTTCTGCGTTCCATGATGACGCCCAAAGGCGGGGTGACGCCCAAAGGCGGGGTGACGCCCAAAGGCGGGATGACGCCCAAAGGCGGGATGACGCCCAAAGGCGGCGCCAGATCGATCGCCGGTATCTTGCGACGCTTCGCCGCCTGCCGCCGCGGGACATCCTCGGTCGAGTTCGTCCTCGTGCTGGGCCCCATGATCCTGTTCCTGTTCGGGATCATCGGCTTCGGGTTGATCACCTTCGCGCACAACAACATGGTCAACGCGGCCCGTGAGGCGACGCGGCGGCTGTCGGTCGCGGAGGACGTGGTGATCGCGGCCAATACCGAGGTAACCTGTGGCTCGGCGGACTATGACGCGGTGGTTGCCCTTGCGACCGGTGTTTCGAAGACCGCGGCCGAGCAGATCGCCTGCGACTATCTGACCGACTGGGCGATCTCGTTCAGAGTGACCGCCGTCGAATGCGATCCGGCCGAACTCCTGATCGATCCCAACTACCGCGACGTCACGGTGCTGATCGCGACGATCGCCAGCGACGCCTTCATGGTCGATCTCTGGGGCCTGTTTTCGGGGGATCTGGAGGCGGAGGTAACCATGCGCAGGGAGGCCGCCTGCGCCTAGTTTGGCCAGGGCAAGCGGGCGGCCCCGAAACGGTTTCAGGTAGAATTCAAACAAGGCGGGCAAGGGCATGGACAAACAACCGGAAATTCGAACCAAGCGCACGGGCTTCCTCGGCAACGAGGACGGCATCATGGCGGTTATTTTTGCGCTGCTGCTGCCGGTCTTCGTGGTCATCGCCGCCTTGTCCATCGACATGGGATATTCGTACTGGAAGCGCAACATCGTCCAGGTCGACGCCTCCGTGTCGGCCCTCGCCGGCGCGGGTATCGCCATGGATGATGCCGAGCTCGAGATCGACGGCAGTATCACCTACACCTTGATCGACAAAGACGGCGATGGCGCGCCGGATAGCGATGACAGCGACGCCGACGGCGTGTTGGACGGCGCGGTCATCCTGATTGAAGCGCTGGCGTATGCCGAAAAGACCATAGCGGGCGAGGATATCCTGGCTGCCGTCGACGTGCTGCCGGGAAACTGGGAGCCGACACCCGGGTCTTCACCAGGGCGGGGACCTGGAACGCGGCCGGGGAGTTCACGATCGATCCGGCGGCCTACGACACCGCGACGGGAACCTGGACCCCTGTGGCCGCTCCGGTCACGCCGCTGAACGCCGTGATGACCACGACCCGCCGGGCGGACGACGGCCCCAACAACAACCCGCTGCCGCTGTTCCTGGCGGCCGCGGTCGGCATGCCCGAGATCAACATCAACACCTCGGCCATCGCCACCTTTGAAGGCGGCGAATCAATCGGGCTGAGCGCCTGCATTACGGCGCTGAACAGAACAGAAGACCGGTCATTCTACATCAATGGCACCGCGGAGGTGCTTGCGCCGGGCTGCGACATCGATATCTATTCCTCGGATGAATGCGCGTTGTACGCCGTTGGAAATCCGGGCGTAAGCCTTATACTAACGGATGCGGATGGCAATATCGTTGAGGAAGGTGAGATCAACATCGGCGGCAGCTACTGCGTCACCCCAAAAGTGGACCTTGAGCCCGACGAACCCAATGATTATTTGTACGCAGAATCTACAGACGCGTTCCCCGAGGGCCAGGAACCCTTTAGTTACATCTATCCGCCTGGTGGTGCTGGTACATGTGACACAGGCGGCAATTATTGCGGTCTTTTTTACAATACAATATATGACTCGCTGGATCCTGAAGTAGCAAATCCAGAGATTGTTAATCTTCGGCCGACTGGGGCGATTCCATGCGACGGTACGGAAAGCGAGACAGTATTTCATATAGATGACGATTACCCGGGCAGGACTCTGACACTTGGTACGGCGGGAGGTACGATGGTTTTCTGCGGCGGGCTCAAGATTACCGGAGCAAATGCCTCAACCGTGGTGTTCGCGGGCAATTTCGTCATAAGCGGCGGTGAATTCGAAATCCAGGCGAGCGTTACCATCGATAGCGTTAGTACCGGCACCGGTTTTTACCTCATGGACGCCGCCAGGATTAACTGGCACGGAAGCCCAGGAGGCGAGAGTGCTATAGGACTTACGGCCCAATACTCTGGCGCGCTCAAGGATTTTGTCTTTTTCGAGGATCCCAATAGCGTTCTCCCCGACGGTACGAGCCATTCTCTAAGAGGAACCCCAATCGGCGCATACGACGGCATCCTTTACTTTCAAAACAGCGACGTCGAGTTCAAGGGTACGGCCGACGCCCTTCTCGACATCACCAGCGGTGGTTGCTCGATCTTGATCGCCGACGAGATATACTTCAACGGCACGACCATATTTGCCGCGGATTCGAGCGGCTGCGGCGGTCGGGAATTACCCCCGGCCGCCCTCGCGGAATTGTCCCTCCGGCTTCGGAGTTGATCCGGTCCACGGGGTCGCAAGGGCTGGGCCTTTGCGGTTCAGGCGGGTCGGCGGAGCGATCGGATACGGCCCGGTCGTGGGTCGCCCCTCGGGCGCGCCACGTTCGCCTCGGTCACTGTGGTTCCAGTAGCTGACAGCAATTTCAGTCCCGGCCTCAACCCACTCGCACGAAATGCATTGAGCCGACGCCCGCCCTTCGCGCCGGGCCAGGCTGGGCGATCGGCAAGACGGTCACCCCACGCCGGTTACAGTCCCCTTTCGCCGGTTTCCGGGCCAACGCGACCCTCGGGGTCGGTGCCGGCCAATATTTCGTTAACTTAGGTTAACATGTGTACGAATCATTGAGTTCTTTTAACCAAACATGTTATCCTTCCAATGGGATTGCATTCATTCGGGTGCATCGGCTGATGTACGCGCCTAGGGGAGGGGAGCG
>JACZVL010000197.1 GCA_022572685.1 Pseudomonadota bacterium | reverse complement strand
GGGCTTGTCTGTGGGGGGGGCATCCTCGTAACCGTAGCCCCTAAAATTGTCATGACCGTTATTGCCATATTTGATGCAGGGGATGCCCGGATAATTCGTGCAAACGTCCGGGCCCGGTCCAATAGGTTGCAAAGTACCTGGATCTTCAAAAACCAAGGCTGACTTGCCGGGGCAGGTGGTATCAGGTAAGCCAGCAAGGTCGTAACCATTACCCCAAGTGGCGCCAGAGCCGGTGCCGCCTTTGACTGTGAACGCGTTGCCGCCACCGGTGAGATCGGGATCGGGGCCGGTAACCGTCACGGCCGCCGGAAAGGTAGTGGGCGGAAAGCTGTATTTGTAAACCAAGGCGCGCAGGATTTTGACATCGCCGTTCGCATTCACGCCAGCGGACTCAAGGTATACCAGGCTGTCGATATCGGTAGTCTGGTCCGCATCATCATTGTTGTCATAAATCCGGAAGTAATAGTTGCCGCCGCTGAAAGGCACGTTGTTGTAGACATTCCCGTTCCAGGTGAAGGCGGTCCCCACGAGAGTGTTCACCAAAGTACCTGGTGTAGGCTCTGAGATTACAAAAGACAGGCCATTGTCTGCGTCGGTGGCCACTGTGCCAGTCAAGTCATCCGGGCCGGCCAGAAGGGCATTGAGCCTGACCGCTTTAATTCTGGATTTACCGTGTTCCATGCCGGCTTCCGCCAGATAAAACAAGTCCCGGGATTCTGTGTAACTGGTGGTGCGCCCGAAGTCCTGGGAGAGCCTGTTTACGGCTGTTGGCGCCAGGATGGCGAGTACCAGTAACAGGAGCAGGGCCACGATCAGGGCCGCTCCGGTTTCGTTTTGAACCGAAGCCATTGTGAGCCACCTTCTCCAGTTTGAATTTTGGGTTTTTTTCATTATTGGAGTTTTCATGATCCTGTTCCTTAAAAAGTTATATGAGGTTAAGCGTTGTTCCTTATTTCAATATCGGATGTGAAATTCAGGGTGACCGAGCTTTCTGTAGCGTGTTGCAAGGTCAGGCTGATGATGATCTTACGAATCAGGCTCCGTTCAGTAAAGCTCAGGGCCGGGGGTGTGGCCGGGATGATTTGAGTGCCGTTTACGTCGAAGTAAGTAAAGCTCAGCGCCGTCACATTACCGATCACCGGGATAACCCCTGCCCCGGTTCCGGGGTTGGTACTGACCGTGAGCAATCCGTTGACCGCATCAAAATCATAAGTAAGGGCCTGATACTGGTTAACGACAATGCCGTCAAAGGGTGCGAAAGCCGCAGGCGAAGCGGAGCTCAGAGTGATGGTAGCCCCTGGCGTACCAGTGACCGTACCGCCCGCCCAGGGAAAGGCCACGGTGCCGGAGGCGTCGAAAACCGCAATAAAGTTGCCGTTTGAAAAATCACTGTTATCGGCTACAGAGATGTTCGTGTCTCCTGCGGTTATGTCCGCTGTCCCAGTGGTATAAGCTTCCTGGACACCGATAAGGCCCCCATTGGTATCGAAAGTGTTCGCGAAAAAAGTCAGTTGGTCTGGTTCCGCCACAAAGATCCCCCAGGCATTCGGGAATCCGTACCCGGCGCCCCGGATTTCGGTCGCCAGAACCCGTTTCGGCCCCGTTTTTCCGTCCGCCCGCAGCCACAAGGACCCCTCCTTGACCACCACCAGCCCGCCCCCGGAACCCGACGTCAAGCCGGTCAACATCGAAGACGAGATGCGGCGCTCGTACCTCGATTACGCCATGAGCGTGATCATCTCCCGCGCGCTGCCCGACATCCGCGACGGCCTCAAGCCGGTGCACCGGCGCATCCTCTACGCCATGAAGGAGGCCGGCTACGACTGGAACCGGACGTACCGGAAATCGGCGCGCGTGGTCGGCGACGTCATGGGTATCTACCATCCCCACGGCGACCAGGCGATCTACGACGCCATGGTGCGCATGGCCCAGACCTTCTCGCTGCGCCTGCCGCTGATCGACGGCCAGGGCAACTTCGGCTCCGTGGACGGCGACCCGGCCGCGGCCATGCGCTACACCGAGGTGCGCCTGCAGCGGGTGGCGAGCGAGGCCCTGCTCGAGGACATCGACCGCGACACCGTCGACTTCGTGGCCAACTACGACGAGACCACCAGGGAGCCGGTGGTACTGCCGGCGCGCTTCCCCAACCTGCTGGTCAACGGCGCCGGCGGCATCGCGGTCGGCATGGCGACCAACATCCCGCCGCACAACCTGGGCGAGGTGATCGACGCTTGCTGCGCCTATATCGACGATCCCGAAATCGGCATCGACCAGTTGATGAAGCTGGTGCCCGGGCCCGACTTCCCGACCGGCGGCGTGATCCTGGGCCGCGGCGGCATCCGCGACGGCTACCACACCGGGCGCGGCGCGCTCCGGGTCCGCGGCAAGACCGAAATCGAGGAGTACCGCAAGGGCCGCTACGCCATCGTGATCACCGAGATTCCCTACCTGGTGAACAAGGCGCGCATGGTCGAGCGCATCGCCGAGGTGGTGCGCGAGAAGACCATCGAGGGCGTCAGCGACCTGCGCGACGAAAGCGATCGCCAAGGCCTGCGCGTGGTGGTCGAGCTGCGCCGCGACGTCGAGCCCGAGGTCGTGCTCAACCAGCTCTACCGCTATACCTCGCTGCAGACTTCGTTCGGCATCAACATGCTCGCGATCAACGGCGGCCGGCCCGAGACCCTGGACCTCAAGCAGATTATTTCGGCCTTCGTCGCGTTCCGCGAGGAGGTCATCACCCGGCGCACCATCTTCGAATTGGGCAAGGCGCGCGACCGGGCGCACGTGCTGGTCGGCCTGGCGATCGCGGTCGCCAACATCGACCCCGTGATCGCGATGATCCGCGGCGCGCCCGACCCGGCGGCCGCCCGCGTGGCGCTGTTGGCGCGCGACTGGCCGGCGCTCGACGTGGCGCCGCTGATCGCGCTCATCGACGAGCCGGGCCGGGAGGTCAGCGACGCCGGCACGATCCGCCTGTCCGAGGCCCAGGCGCGCGCGATCCTGGAGTTGCGCCTGCAGCGCCTGACCGGGCTGGAGCGCAACAAGATCGCCGATGAGCTGGAGGAGCTGGCGGCGCGGATCAAGGACGGCCTGGCGATCCTGGACTCCCGGGACCGGCTGCTGTCGATTCTGCGCGCCGAGCTCACCGACATGAAGGAGCGCTTCGCCACGCCGCGCCGCACCACGATCGAGGAAAGCGGCCTCGAACAGGACGACGAGGACCTGATCCAGCGCGAGGACATGGTGGTGACCGTCAGCCACGGCGGCTACATCAAGCGGGTGCCGGTGAGCGCCTACCGCGCCCAGCGGCGCGGCGGCAAGGGCCGCGCCGGCATGGCGACGCGCGAGGAGGACTTCGTCAACAAGGTCTTCGTCTGCAACACCCACACCCCGGTGCTGTTCTTCTCCTCGCGCGGCATGGTCTACAAGCTCAAGGTCTACCGCCTGCCGCTCGGCTCGCCGCAGGCGCGCGGCAAGGCACTGATCAACCTGTTGCCGCTGCGCCAGGGCGAGATCATCACCACGGCCATGCCGCTGCCGGAGGACGAGGCGAGCTGGGCCGCGATGTACGTCGTCTTCGCCACCTCGCGCGGCGGCGTGCGGCGTAACCGCCTGTCCGATTTCACCCACATCATGGCCAACGGCAAGATCGCCATGAAGCTGGAGCCGGCCGATGGCCATCTGGTCGCGGTGCGGGTGTGCGGCGAGGACGACGATATCCTGCTCGCGACCGCCCGGGGCAAGTGCATCCGCTTTCCGGTCACCGACGTGCGCGTGTTCTCGGGACGCACCTCCACCGGCGTGCGCGGCATCCGGCTCTTGTCCAAGGACGACGAGGTCATCTCCATGACCATCCTGGACCACGCCCAGCTGGCGACGGAGGCGCGCGACGCCTACCTGCGCTACGCCGCGGCCAAGCGCCGGGGCGAGAACGACGAGGAGGCGGAGTCGCCCTGCGCGCCCGAGGAGTTCGGCGTCGATTTGCCCGAGGCGCGTCTGGCCGAACTCGAGGCCGCCGAGCAGTTCATCCTCTCGGTGGCCCAGGACGGGCTCGGCAAGCGCACCTCGGCCTACGAGTACCGGATCACCGGGCGCGGGGGGCAGGGCATCGGCAACATGGACCTGACGCGCCCGGGCGGGCGGCAGCCGCGCGTGGTCGGCGCCTTCCCGGTCAAACCCGGCGACCAGTTGGTGCTGGTCACCGATGCCGGCAAGCTGATCCGCTGCCCGGTTCACGACATCCGCATCGCCGGGCGCTCGACCCGCGGCGTGCGCCTGTTCGACGTCGCCGAGGACGAGCGCGTCGTCTCGGTGGCCCGGCTGGCCGACGACGGCCAGGCCAACGGGAACGGCGAGACCAACGGGAACGGCGAGGCCAACGGGGATGGCGGCGACAGTTCGGTTGTGCGGAGGCCGGTTGCGGAGGATTGAGACCCGGGATGGGAAGCGAGGCGGAGATGGCGAAACTGCGCGTCGGGGTCTACCCCGGCACCTTCGACCCGATCACCAAGGGGCACATGGACATCATCCAGCGCGCGGCGGCGCTGGTCGACCGGCTGGTGGTGGCGGTCGCCGCCAACGAGGCCAAAAGGCCGCTGTTCAGCGCCGAGGAGCGGGTCGCCATGGTCGAGGCCGAGATCGCGCCGCTGCGCGCCCCGGGCCGCGAGGGTGGGGGCCGCGAGGGTGGGGGCCGCGAGGGTGGGGGCCGCGTGGTCGAGGTCCGCGCCTTCGACAATCTGCTGATCCATTTCGCGCGCCAATGCGGCGCAACTTTGCTGATCCGGGGCTTGCGCGCGGTCTCGGACTTCGAATACGAGTTCCAGATGGCGACCATGAACGCGCGCCTCGACGCCGGTATCGAGACCGTGTTCCTGAGCGCCTCCGAGAACCAGCAATTCGTCGCCTCGCGCCTGGTCAAGGAGATCGCGCGCCTCGATGGCGACGTCTCCGGCTTCGTCAGCCCGCGGGTCGCCGAGGCGTTGATGGACCGCTTCGCGAAGCTGCGCGGGGAGGCGGCGCCCGAACGCCACCTGCGCGAGGTCTAGCCGCCAAGGCGCGCGCGCGCCGAGGGGGCGTGGCCGTGGGCCGCGCCGCTTGACCGCCCGCAAGCCCCGCCCTATCTTCGCCCGCGCCCGCGAAAGCGGCGCCGGAACGCCGCGTTCGGCGCCCAACACACCCGAACGGGCCCGTAGCTCAGTTGGTAGAGCACCTGACTTTTAATCAGGCGGTCACAGGTTCGATCCCTGTCGGGCTCACCACTTTATCAATGGCTTAGTCAGAGACGGCTAGGCCGTTTTCCTTTGTGGGTAGCGATATGGGTAGCGTTCGGTCCGAACCGTCGCTATATAAGAGCCCATGGCAATTCGGCTCAACGGAACCGGCGGACACCACCATGAGATGCCTCCCGGCAGAGCACTCAAGCTCTAGCCCACAGAACATGGCGCACGCGCGCCGTCGCGATCCCTTGCCGGCCGCACCGGCCGAAGCCGATTTGCCATATCGCGTCCGCCGTCCTGCCAAAGACGCGGCCGGCAGGGGACACCCACACAACCAAGGTTGGCCGTGATGGTCGCGAGCATCAACTAGGGCCTGTGGACAATTATCTGAGCCAGACCATCATGCAGGCGATGCAGATCATGGACATGAAGGCCTGGGCGGTTTTGTCGTACCGCGTGGCGATGCGACGGAAGTGTTTGATCTTGTTGATAAAGTATTCGACGAGATGGCGCTCCTTGTAGAGCTCGGGATCGTGTGCAATGGCCTGGGCGCGGGAGCGTTTCGAGGGGATCACGGCGACAATGCCGTGGGCGCTCAAGTGTGCTCTGAAGGCATCGGCGTCGAAGGCCTTGTCGGCGATCAGGACCTCGGCGGGCAGGCCGCTGACGAGCGCTTCGGCTTGGGTGA
>JACZVL010000019.1 GCA_022572685.1 Pseudomonadota bacterium | reverse complement strand
GGCGGCCCGGCCCGCGATGGTGCCGAGGGCGGGCCGGCCCGCGATGATGCCGAGGGCGGGCCAGGGGGTGGGCCAGGGGGCGAGATGACGACGCGCATGGTCAAGGGCACCGCCGGAGCGGCCGAGCTCATGGGGCAGCTGCGCGAGCTGCGCCAGAAGGTCGAGGAGACCTGCGACTACGTCGGCGGCAACTTCGCCGAAGAGGCGCGCAAGATCCACTACGGCGAGCAAGACCCGCGCAATATCTATGGCGAGACCTCCGACCAGCAGGCCAAGGAACTGCACGAGGAGGGCGTCACCTTCAACCGTATCCCCTGGGCCCCGCGCCACGATTCCTGAGAGCCGCCCGTTTTCGAGCCGCCGGCCCGCCTCACGCCTTCACCGCGAAGACCATGTAGTTGACGTCGAGGTCGCGGGGCGCCAGGCGCCAGGCGCCGGTCAGCGGGTTGTAGGTCACGCCGGTCAGCTCCCGGGTCTCGAGGCCGGCCGCGCGCAGGTGTGCCACCAGCTCCGAGGGGCGCAGGAACCGGCGCCAGTCGTGGGTGCCGCGCGGCAGCCAGCGCAGCAGGTACTCGGCGCCGACGATGGCGAGGGCGAAGGATTTCGGCGTGCGGTTGAGCGTGGCCAGCACCATGGCGCCGTTCGCGGCGACCAGCGCCGCCGAGGCCCGGAGGAAGACGGCCACGTCGGCGACGTGCTCGACCACCTCCATGTTGAGTACCAGGTCGAAGCCGGCCCCGGTCTCGGCGGCCCCGGTCTCGGCGGCCAGGGCCTCGGCCGTGGTGTGCCGGTAGTCGATGTCGAGCCCGGCCTCGGCGGCGTGCTCGGCCGCCACCGCGACGCTGTTCTCGGCGGCGTCGATGCCGGTGACCGCCGCGCCCAGGCGCGCCATCGGCTCGCACAGCAGGCCGCCGCCGCAACCGATGTCGAGTACCCGAAGCCCGGCCAACGGCCGCTCGGCCAGCGGGTCGCGGCCGCCGTGGGCGGCGATGCGGTCGCGGATGAAGGTCAGGCGCGCCGGGTTGAGCCGGTGCAGCGGCGCGAACTTGCCGGCCGGGTCCCACCATTCCCCGGCGAGGGCGGCGAACTTGGCGACCTCGTCCGGATCGACGCTGGCGCTGTGACTGTTTCCGTTCCTGTTTCCGGCGTTTTCCACCACGATAGGGCCTCTTGGCGGCCGGGGCCCCGCGCTTGCGCGCGGCCCCGATTCGAGAGTATGCATAGCCGCCCGCACCGGCCCCGGCAAGGCGCGCCGGCTCGGCCTTCAGCCCCATCCCCGACGGATCACCCAAGCAGGACGACAGACTCCATGGCCCGGATCGTGATGAAGTTCGGCGGCACCTCGGTGGCCGACCTCGAGCGCATCCGCAGCGTCGCGGGCCGGATCAAGGCGGAGGTCGAGGCCGGCAACCAGGTGGTGGTCGCCATCTCGGCGATGGCCGGGGTCACCAACCAGCTCGCCGATTACGCCGATCAGGCGGCCGGAATCTACGATCTGCACGAATACGACGTGGTGGTCTCCTCCGGCGAGCAGGTGAGCGCGGGCATCCTGGCCATCGTGCTTCAGGACATGGGCGTTGCGGCGCGCTCCTGGCTCGGCTGGCAGATTCCGATCCGCACCGACGACACCCACGGCAGCGCCCGCATCGAGGACATTTACGCGGACGAGATCTCACGCCGCCTGGGCGAGGGCCAGGTCGCGGTGGTGGCCGGGTTTCAAGGCGTCGACGCCCAGGGCCGCATCACCACCCTGGGCCGCGGCGGCACCGATACCTCGGCCGTGGCGCTCGCGGCCGCGCTCGGGGCCGAGCGCTGCGATATTTACACCGACGTCGACGGGGTCTACACCACCGATCCCCGCATCGTGGCAAAGGCCCGCAAGCTCGACCGGGTCACCTACGAGGAAATGCTGGAGATGGCGTCCCAGGGCGCCAAGGTCCTGGAGACCCGCGCGGTCGAGATGGCCATGAAGCACCATGTGCGCGTGCGGGTGCTGTCCAGCTTCGAGGACGGCCCGGGCACCCTAGTCGTGGATGAGGACGAAATCGTGGAACAGGCAATTGTCAGTGGCATCACCTACAGCCGGGACGAGGCCAAGGTCACCCTGACCCGGGTGCCGGACCGCCCGGGCGCGGCGGCGGGCATCTTCGGCCCCCTGGCCGAGGCGGCGATCAACGTCGACATGATCGTCCAGAACGTCTCGGTCGGCGGCGACGAGACCGGCCTCACCTTCACCGTGCCCCAGGCCGATCTGGCGCGCGCGGTCGCGGTCATCGAGGGCCTGCGGGAGAATCTGGAATACGGCGATTTGCTGGCGGACCCGGACGTGGTCAAGGTCTCGGTGATCGGGGTCGGCATGCGCTCCCACGCCGGGGTGGCCCAGAAGATGTTCGCGACCCTGGCCGAGAAGGGCATCAACATCCAGGTCATCTCGACCTCGGAGATCAAGGTCAGTGTGCTGGTTGCCGAGGAGTATACCGAGCTCGCGGTGCGCAGCCTGCACAGCGCCTACGGCCTGGATGCCGAGTGAGCCGGGCCCGTTGCGCTGCCCGAGGGCGGCTGCCGCCGGGCTATTTTTCGACGCCGCGCCGCAAAATAGCCCGATTCAGGCGATAATTTGCCGCGACCGGCCCGGTTTTGTTAAAAGACTGGTAACTTCAGGTTTGGTAAACATACCGATAGTGGCACGTTGTCTTGGGAGTGCCCGGGGCAGGATTGGGGCCGACCCTGCGCGGATGCACCGCGAGGGCGTCGGTATCCATCCAGGCCAGGGGCTCGGCGGCCGGGACATGGGGGGGTCGCGATTCGTTTCGCCTCCACCGGCCGAGAATTACCTGGCGCGACATGCGAGTAGCAGCACTTGGCACTGATCCACAACAAAGATTTGCCCGAATCCGGCGAGAGCCGGCTCGGCCCGCCTGATCTCACGGCCCGCGATAGCATCGCCGACACCCTGCGCCTGGCGCGTCAGGAGCACGGTCAGGACCTGCGCACCGTGGCCCAGATCCTGCGCATCCGGTACGCCTATCTCGAGGCGATCGAAAAGGGCGCCTTCGAACAACTGCCGGGCACCGCCTACGTGCTTGGCTTCCTGCGCACCTATGCCGAGTTCCTCGGGCTCGACGGCCAACAGATCGTCGAGCGGTACAAGTGCGAGGTTCAGGGCGTGGAGCCGAAGCTGGATCTGGTGTTTCCCGAACCGGTCGGCCACAACCGCATCCCGGGCGGCGCCATCGTGTTGATCTCGGTGGTGTTGCTGGGCCTGGCCTACGGTGGCTGGTTCTATCTCTCGAACCAGGGCAAGAGCATCGCCGATCTGATGCCGCGGTTGCCCGAACGCCTGCTGGCCATGATCTATGGCGACGACGACGGCCAAGGCGCCGCCGTGGACGCCGTTGGGGGGCCCGCCCCGCCCGCTTATTCGCCGCCGGAAAGCGCCGAGGCCGAGAGCCAGGAGCCGACGGAGCTCGCGGACCCGGCGAATGACGCCGTCACCGAACCGCCGGCGCCGACCGAACTCGCGGCCCGGGAGGTCCCCGCGCCGGTCGCGGACTTCGAGGCGGCCCAAGACGATGTCGTGGCGCCGGCAGCGGCGGAGGCCAACGAAACCCCGGCTCCGGAGGTTGTCGAGACTTTCGACCCCCCGGCCCCGGACGTGGCCCCGGATGTGGTCCCGGACGTGGCGGAGCCGTTGGACACCCCGGTCCCGGAGACTGTGGAGACGGCCGAGGCCCCGGCTTCGGAGACCATGGTGGAAACCGCGGAGGCGGTGCCGCCGGCCTTGGCCCCCGCGCCGCCGGCCTCCGCCGAACCGGAGCTTTCGGTTGCGACCGGCGATTCCTTTCTGGCGCTGGCCGCCCCGGTGCGCCATGAGACCACGGCCTCGGTGGGTTCGATCGAGCCGCTGCTCGACGAGACCGTGGTGATTCCGGCGCCCCCGACCGCGTCCCGGGATCTGGTGCTGTCCACCGAGCGCTTGCCCCGGGTCTACGGCGAAAGCAACCTGGGCACCCGCATCGTCCTGCGCGCCCTGCAGGACAGCTGGGTTCAGGTCCGGGACCGCCAGGACGCGCTGTTGCTGACCCGCGTGTTGCGCAGCGGCGACACCTACTATGTGCCCAACCAGGACGGCCTGACCCTGCTGACCGGCAACGCCGGCGGGATCGCGATCGAGGTCGATGGCGTGGCCGTGGCGCCGCTCGGTCCGGTCGGCGCCGTGCGCCGCCAGATCGCCCTGGACCCGGTCCGGCTGCTGGACGGCACCGCGCTGCGGCGCTGAGCGCGGCCGGGCGGGCGCCGGCCCGGACACAAGCTCGAAAAACGGCTGTAAATCCGCAGCCTTGAAGTTTTGGTCGGGACAGCGCATGTTCGCGCCTGTTCGGCCGCGACGGCGCACCGGGCCCGCCGCGCCTTGCGTGGCCTCCGGCCCGGATATCGCGAGCCGGCCCCCAGGCGCAAGCAAGCCCGGTGGCGCAAGCAAGCCCGGTGGCGCAAGCAAGCCCGGTGTTGCAAACAAGAGAGACCCGTTTCCCATGAGCGTCCGGCCCTATCGGGATATCACTCGCCGAAAGAGCCGCCAGATTCGCGTCGGCGCGGTCCGGGTCGGCGGTGACGCGCCGATCAGCGTCCAGTCGATGACCAACACCCTGACCACGGATGCGGCCGCCACCATCCGGCAGGTCCAGGCGCTTGAGGATGCCGGCGCCGACATCGTGCGCGTGTCCTGCCCGGACGCGGACTCGACCGCGGCGCTTGGCGAGATCGTCCGGGCGGTCCAGGTGCCGATCGTGGCCGACATCCACTTTCACTATAAGCGCGCCATCGAGGCCGCCGAGGCCGGCGCCGCCTGTCTGCGCATCAATCCCGGCAACATCGGCTCGCGCGAGCGGGTGCGCGAGGTGGTGCGGGCCGCCAAGGACCACGGCTGCTCCATGCGCATCGGGGTCAACGCCGGGTCGCTCGAACGCGACCTGCTGGAGAAGTACGGCGAGCCCTGTCCCGAGGCGATGGTCGAAAGCGCGCTCAACCACGCCCGGATTCTGGAGGACGAGGACTTCTTCGAGTTCAAGATCTCGTGCAAGGCCTCCGACGTGTTCCTGGCGGTGGCCGCCTACCAGGGCCTGGCCGAGGCCTGCGACTATCCGCTGCACGTCGGCATCACCGAGGCCGGGGGCTTGCGCGGCGGCACGGTCAAGTCCTCGATCGGCCTGGGCGGGCTGCTCTGGGCCGGGATCGGCGACACCCTGCGGGTCTCGCTTTCGGCGGACCCGGTCGAGGAGGTCAAGGTCGGCTTCGACATTCTCAGGTCGCTGGGCCTGCGCCACCGCGGCGTCAACGTGATATCCTGCCCGTCCTGCGCGCGCCAGCAGTTCGACGTCATCGCGACCGTCGAGCTTCTGGAGCAGCGCCTGGCCCATATCACCACCCCGATGACGCTCTCGGTGATCGGCTGCGTGGTCAACGGCCCGGGCGAGGCGCGCGAGACCGACATCGGCTTCACCGGCGGCGGCAACGGCACCCATCAGGTCTATATCAACGGCCTGCCCGACCACCGCCTCAAGGACCGGGACGTGGTCGACCACCTGGTCGAGATGGTCGAGCGCAAGGCCGCCGAGATCGAGGCCGCCGAAATCGAAGCCGCCGAAATTGAGGCTACTGGGATCGAAGCCGCCGGAACCAAAGACGACGCCGGACGCCTGGACGTGTCCACGCGGCCGGCCGCCGCCGCCTCCTAGCCATTTCGGAGCCGGATTTTGTCCGCCTTGCAGCCGGTCCGCGGCACCCGCGACATTATGCCCGAGGAAACCCGGCGCCAGCGCCGGGTGGTGGACACCGCCTGCGAGCTGGCGGCGCGCTACGGCTACCTCGAAATGTCGACCCCGATCTTCGAGTTCACCGAGGTGTTCCGGCGGCCGCTCGGCGAGACCTCGGACGTGGTCGCCAAGGAGATGTACACCTTCACCGACCGCGGCGGGGACGATCTCACCCTGCGGCCGGAGGCGACGGCCGCGGTGTGCCGGGCCTTCCTGTCCGCGGGCCTGACCCAGCAACTGCCGGTCAAGCTGTTCTGCCACGGGCCGATGTTCCGCTACGACCGCCCGCAGAAGGGGCGCTGGCGCCAGTTCCACCAGATCAACCTCGAGCTGCTCGGCGTTCCCGAGCCTTTGGGCGACGTCGAGGTCATCGCGCTCGCGGCCCACATCCTCGAGGAGCTGGGCGTGCTCGACCGGACCACGCTGGAGCTCAATTCCCTCGGCGATCCGGCCAGCCGCGCCGCCTACCGCGAGGTCCTGGTCGCGTACTTCTCCGACCATCGGGACCAGCTCTCGCCCGACAGCCAGGAACGCCTGACCCGCAATCCCTTGCGCATTCTCGATTCCAAGGACCAGGGCGACCGCAAGATCTCGGCCGGCGCGCCGGCGCTCGGCGATTACCTGAACGCCGAGAGCGTCGACTTCTTCGCCAAGGTCAGGCGGGATCTGGACGCGCTCGGCATCTCCTACCAGCTCGATTCCCACCTGGTGCGCGGCCTGGACTACTACACCCACACGATCTTCGAGTTCACCACCACCGCGCTCGGTGCCCAGGGCAGCGTCCTCGGCGGCGGCCGCTACGACGGCCTGGTCGAGTTGCTCGGCGGGCCCTCGACGCCCGGCGTCGGCTGGGCCGGCGGCATCGAGCGCCTGGCCATGCTGCTCGAGGAGACGCCGGCCGCGGCGCCGCCGATCGCCGTGGTTCCGATCGGGCCGGCGGCCGAGGGCCCCGCGCTGAGCCTGACCCAGGACCTGCGCCGGGCCGGCTACGCCGTCGATCTCGGCTTCAGCGGCAACCCGGGCAAGCGCATGAAACGGGCCAACAAGCTCTCGGCCCGGGCCGCGATTCTCTTGGGCGAGGACGAACTCGCGCAGAACGCCGCCACGGTTCGCGATCTCGAATCGGGCAAACAGGAGCTGATACCCCTGGATGCGTTGAGCGAGCACCTCGCCAGGTTCCGCTAGCGCCGTGACGTCGCCCCCGTCTGCGCCCGCGCCCGCGCCCGCGCGCAATCCGGCGAGCCGCCTGTGCCTGATCGGCGTGAACCGGCACAGCGCCGGCGCGGCGCTCTGCGAGCGGCTGTTCGCCGAGGAGATCGACCCGGGCGGACTGCTTGCCCGCCTCGCTTTCGGGGCCGCCCGGGGGCTTGTCCTGGGGTCTGGCCCAGGGGCTGGCCCAGGGGACGGCCCAGGGTCTGGCCCAGGGGCCGGCCCAGGGTCTGGCCCAGGGTCTGGAGTCGTGGCCGAGGCCATGGTGCTGGCGACCGGCGAGCGCCTGGAGGTGGTGGCGCTGGCCGACGATCCCCCGGCCGCGGTCGCGGCGGTGACCGAGGCGCTGGCCCAGGAGACCGGGACCCTGGCGGCCGATATCGGCGCCCAGAGCTTCCACTATCTGGGCGCGGAGGCGGCGCGCCACCTGTTCGCGGTCGCCGCCGGGCTCGACAGCCAGGGCCTCGGCGAGCCGCAGATTCTCGACCAGATCGAGGACGGCCACCGCCGCGCGGCGGACGCGGGCATCGCCGGTCCCGGACTGGCGGCGCTGCTGCGGGCCGCCGATGTTGCCGCAGCGCGGGTGCGCGCCGAGACCGCGCTGACCGAGCAGCCGGTCTCGATCGCGGCCTCGGCGCTCTTGGTGGCGCGCGACGTGCACGGTGCGCTGGACCGCCGTGGCGGGCTGCTGATCGGCCTCGGCGAGATGGGCGAGTTCATGGCCGCCGAGCTGATCGAGGCCGGCATCGGCAACCTGGTGGTGGCCCATCCCTCGGCGGCGCGGGCCGCGGCGGCGGCGCGGCGCCTGGGTTGTCACTTCCGGCCCTGGGACGAACTTGGCGACGCGCTCGCGGGCGCCGATATCGTGGTCGCGGCCATGGGTACGGGGCGCTATACCGTGACCGCGGCCCAGGTCGAGGCGGCCTTGAAGCGCCGCCGCCGCGAGGCGATATTCCTGATCGACGCCGCGGTGCCGGGGGACGTGGACCCGGCGGTGGCGCCGCTCGACGGCGCCTACCTCTACGACCTCGAAGACCTGGAGCGGGTCGCGCTCGCGGGGGCGGCGGGGGGCGCGGCGGGGGGCGAGGCGGACCGCGCGGCGGAAACCGCCGCGGCGTGGCGCATTCTCGACCAGGAGCTGGCGGCGTTCCTGCGCGGCCCGGGCGAAGGCGGAGACGACATCCCTTCGGAGGCACGGCGCCGGCGCTTCGAGGCGGCCCGCGCCGAGGTCCTGGCCGAAGGTCCCGCGAGCGCCGAGGACGCGACCCGGCGCCTGATCGAGCGGCTGCTGCGCGATTCGGAGAACGACTAGGTGAACCTGGACCAGAAATTGGATGGCGTGCTGGGCCGCTATCGGGAGCTGAGCGACCAGGTGGCCAGCCACCCGAGCCCCGGCTCGCCCGAATATACCGGGATGCTCAAGGAGTATTCCGACCTCACCCCCATGGTCGAGCGGATCACCGCGCTGCGCGAGGCCCAGAGCGAGATCGGCGACCTGGCCGGACTGATCGCCGACCCGGCGACCGAGGCCGAGATGCGCGCCCTCGCCGAGGCGGAGTTCCACCTCCTCAAGGAGCGGATCCCGGGCCTGGAGCGCCAGGTCATGGTGCTGCTCCTGCCCAAGGACGAGGCCGACGCGCGCAACGCCATCCTCGAGGTGCGCGCCGGCACCGGCGGTGACGAGGCGGCGCTGTTCGCCGCCGAGCTGTTCCGCATGTATCAGCGCTACGCCGAGTCGCGCCGTTGGCGCTTCGAGGTGCTGGAATACTCCGAGACCGGGATCGGCGGCTGCAAGGAGGCGAGCGCCACGATCTCGGGCAAGGGCGTGTTCGCGCGGCTCAAGTTCGAATCCGGCGTGCACCGGGTGCAGCGCGTGCCGGTCACCGAATCGGGCGGCCGCATCCACACCTCGGCGGCCACGGTGGCGGTGCTGGCCGAGGCCGAGGAGGTCGACGTCGTGATCGACCAAAAGGACCTGCGCATCGACACCTACCGCTCCCAGGGCGCCGGCGGCCAGCACGTCAACACCACCGACAGCGCGGTGCGCATCACCCACCTGCCGAGCGGCATGGTGGTGCAGTGCCAGGACGAGAAGTCCCAGCACAAGAACCGGGCCAAGGCCATGAAGGTGCTGCGCGCCCGGCTCTACGACCACATGCGCCAGCAGCAGGAGGCCGAGCTCGCCGCCGAGCGCCGCAGCCAGGTCGGCAGCGGCGACCGCTCCGAGCGCATCCGCACCTACAACTTCCCCCAAGGGCGGGTCACCGACCACCGCATCAACCTGACCCTGCACAAGCTCGACAAGATGCTTCTGGGCGAGCTCGACGAGCTGATCGAGGCCCTGATCGCCGAGGACGAGGCGGCGCGCCTGGCGGTGCTGCAGTGAGCGGGTCCCGCCTTTTGACGGCGCCGGCGACGGTCGCCCGAACCCTGACCGCCGCCGCCGTCCGGCTCAAAGAGGCCGGCGTGGAGGACCCCCGGCGCGACGCCCGGCTGTTGATCGCGGCCGCCATCGAGGCCGGGCCGGAGCGGCTGATCGCCGAGCCGGAGCGGGTCCTGGAGGATGGCGAGGCCGCCCGCATCGAGGCGTCGATCACGCGCCGGGCGGCGCGCGAGCCGGTCTCGCGCATCCTCGGCCGGCGCGGCTTCTGGAGCCTGGAACTCGAGATCACCCCGGATACCCTGGACCCGCGGCCCGACAGCGAGACCCTGGTCGCCGCCGTGCTGGCGCGAATCGAGGCCCAGGGGCTGGTTGGCGCGCCGCTGACGGTCCTGGATCTGGGCACCGGCAGCGGTTGTCTGTTGCTGGCGCTGCTGTCGGAGCTGCCGGCGGCGACCGGACTGGGCCTGGACATCAGCGCCGCGGCGCTCGAGGTGGCCCGCCGGAACGCCCGGAAACTGGGGCTTTCCGAGCGGGCGCGCTTTGTGGTGGGGGACTGGGGCGCCGGGCTGGGCGGGTCTTGGCAATTAATTGTTAGTAATCCACCCTATATAACGGACGGTGAGATCGGGGATTTGGCGCCGGAGGTGGCGCGCTACGATCCAAGATTGGCGCTGACAGCCGGTTCCGACGGGCTCGATGCCTACCGGAAGCTCCTGCCGCGGGCCGCGAGCCTGCTGGGGCGGGGCGGGATGCTGGCGCTGGAAGTGGGTCGTGGGCAGCAGGATGCCGTGACCGCCCTGCTGGCCGCTTCCGGCCTGACGCCGCGGGGCCGATACCGGGATTTGGGCGGTATCGAGCGGTGTTTGCTGGCCAGCCGCGGAAAACCCGGGGAATCGGCAAGAAAGTAGTTGGAAAGCAGTGCTTTCCGCATTAGGTTGGGGGTGTCGAGCCGAAGGCTCGCGCGTCCGGGTAGGGACGCCCGACAATCCCAATTAACGTGTCCGTGGACATGAAGGTCCGCATAATCGCCGATAGGGCGATGCTTGGCACAGTGTGGGTTACAATCGTTCAATCAGAAGCAAGTGGTCGATGAGACAAGGAACAAATGCACGGCGACCGCGCGGGCGGCCGCAACGTAAGCAACATGGTGGCGCGCCGCGCCATGGCAACTTCGACAGTAGTGGTCCGGAGGGCCGGGTTCGCGGCAACGCCCATCAGGTTTACGAGAAGTACATCGGGCTCGCGCGTGACGCGACGTCGATGGGGGATCGGGTCGCGGCGGAGACGTACTATCAGTACGCCGAGCACTACTACCGCATCGTCAATGTGCGGACCGATCCCGGGCCCAACGGCGACGGCCAGTCCGGCCGCCGTGGCGGCAACGGTCAGGCCGAGGCGGCCCGAGAAGCGGCGCCCGGAGATGCCGGCCAGCAGCCGAATCCGGCGGCGGTCAACGGCGAGCAGCCCCCCGAAGCGCCACCAGCCCAGGAGGCGGAGGACCGGCCGGCCGATCAGAGACGCCGCCGGCCGCGCCAGGCCAGACCGGCCGAGCCGCAGCCGGATTTGCAGCCGGACCCGCAGCCCGAGGCCCAGCCCGAGGCCCAGCCCAGCGAAGACGGCGAGCCGGCTAAAACCTGACCCGGTTTAGGCGACGGTAATCCGGTCTCCGGTGGCGATCCCGCCGCCGTCGATGACCTTGGCGTAGACCCCCATATCGATGTGGCCGAAGCCGCGTTGCAGCGCCTTGACGACGTTCATGTCGCGCGCCGCGGTCTCCGGATTGACGTTGATCGCCGCGCAGCGGTCGATGCGCGCCGTGACCCGCAAGCGTGCGGCGCCGATGGCGAAGCGGTCGTGGGGCAGGCCCTGGCCGGGCGCGAGCGCGACCCGGGCCGGGGCTCGGCGTTCAGGCCCTTGACCGGGTGGCGGTGAATCAGGGTGATGGTGGCGGTCATGCGCGCGAGGTCCTGCCGGCGGATGGGGTCTCGACGCTACGCCGGGGGGGCCGGGCGCTGTCAACCGCGGCGCCCGCTAATTTCGGACATTCGACCAGCCAAGTCCTTGCGTATGGATTCCCGAACCACGCACCGCTAGACTTCCCGCCATGTCGGACGGAACCCAACGTAGACTGGCAGCAATCGTCGTTGCCGATGTCGTGGGTTATTCGCGCCTGATGGGGGCGGATGAAGTTGGCACGCTTGCCGCTCTTCGCGCCCTTCGATCCGAGCTTATCGACCCTCTGATCGATAAGCATGGCGGTCGCATCGTCAAAACTACGGGCGATGGGTTGTTGCTGGAGTTCCCGTCCGTCGTTGCCGCCGTCCAATGTGTCATCGCCACACAGGAAGGCATTGCCAAGCGCAACGAAGGTATCCCGGACAACGAGGCCCTTCGTTTCCGCATTGGCGTGCATGTCGGCGACGTTATCATCGAAGGCGACGACATCTTCGGCGACGGTGTGAACATTGCAGCGCGCATCGAACCCCTCTCGGAACCCGATGGCATTAGCCTGTCGGATGATGCGTACCGGCAAGTCCGCGACCGTCTTGACGTTACGTGGGAAGACGGTGGCGAACACCAAGTCAAGAACATCGCGCGACCGATCCAGGTGTGGCGCTGGCTGGGCAGTGGGCGACGATCACCTGTGCAAGCGCCTGCCGAAGGTGAGCCTTTGGAATTACCCGACAAGCCTTCCATCGCCGTAATGCCATTCGACAATATATCCGGCGATCCGGAGCAGGAGTACTTCGCCGACGGCATGACCGAGGACCTGATCACCGATCTGTCGAAGATTTCCGGCTTGTTCGTGGTCGCGCGCCATTCCTCCTCTGCCTTCAAGGGGCAGGCGATCGATGTTCGGGAAGTGGCCCGGCGCCTGGGCGTGCGCTATGTGCTGGAAGGCAGCGTACGCAAGGTCGGATCCCGCATCCGCATCAACGTGCAGCTGATCGACGCCCTGAGCGGCGGTCACCTCTGGGCCGAACGCTATGACGGCACGGTCGAGAACGTCTTTGAATTGCAGGACGATGTCGGGGCCAAGGTGGTTTCGGCCCTGGCGGTCCATTTGAGCGGCGACGAGCGGGAACGCTTGCAACATGTCCATACCCGGAACCTGGACGCTTACGAGCTCTATGTCCGGGCCAAATCGACGCCCTATCCGCCGATTCCCGAGCGCCTCGACGCCGCCCGCGAAATGTTCGAACGGGTCATCGAACTGGACCCCGATTTCGCCGGAGGATATGCCGGAGTGTCCTGGGTGCTCGGGTTTGGGGTGACATGGGGGCATGTCGACGCCGGTGAAACCGTCGCCCGGGCAATGGCCTTGGCCCGCAAGGCGATCGAGGTCGATGATGCCTTCGGTTGGTCCTACACGACGCTCGCTTTGGCCTTGCAGCTACAAGGAAAGCACGAACAGGCGATCGCCGCGGCCGATGAGGCCGTCGCCCGCCAGCCGAACGATGCCGATGGGCACGCCTATCGAGGGTTCATCCTGGCCCTAGCCGGCCGTCCGAAACTCGGGCTCGAACCGGTCGAGCGGGCGATCCGTCTCAACCCGCGGTTCATCAACAGCCCCTATTTGAATTTGCGCACCTGCATCATGCTTTTGGCGCAGGACTATGACGGCGCCGCGCGGTCCTACGAGGAGAACATCGGGCGGCACGGTCCGGTCGGGCCGCCGGTATTGTCCTGGGCGGCGGCGGCGTATTGGGCGCTTGGCAGAGAGGACGATGCCGGGCGCGCGGCGGCACGGCTGGCAACCCGGTTCCCCGCTTTTCGGCTGGAGAACTGGAATTTCTTCAAGCTGCTCAGGTTCCCCGACGATCGCCAGCGAATTCACGATTTGATGCATGCGGCGGGTCTGCCGGAGTGACCGCTCCGGGTCCGGGCTGTTCGCTGACTCGGGGGGTGGCTGTCAAGCTCTCCCTTGCGCGCCTCTCGGCGCTTCCCATATCCAGGATACGGCGGGTGACTTAGGTCAACGCCTTGTTCACCACGGGCCGCTAAGCTCGGACGTGGTGGCGCTAGGGAAGCGTTAACGAGCATCATCGGCCGCGGGCCGCGGTTTTTTTTGCGGGTGCGGGCGGGGAGGGCTGAGGAACCATGGATTTCGATAAATACACCGAGCGTTCGCGCGGCTTCATCCAGGCCGCCCAGGGCTTGGCGTTGCGCGCCAGCCACCAACAGATCACCCCCGAACACCTGCTCAAGGTCCTGCTCGACGACGAGGAGGGCTTGGCCGCGAAGCTGATCCAGGCCGCCGGCGGCGATCCGGCGCAGGCGCTCGAGGCGACCGAGGCGGCGCTCGCCAAGCTGCCCAAGGTCGAGGGCTCGGGCGCCGGCCAGGCCTATATGGGCGGCGATCTGGCGCGGGTCTTCGAGCGCGCCGAGAAGCTGGCCGAGAAGGCCGGCGACAGCTTCGTCACCGCCGAGCGCCTGCTGCTGGCGCTGGTCATCGGCGCGCCCGGGGCCAGTGGCGCGCCCGGGGCCGAGGCGCTGAGCGCGGCCGGGGTCACGCCGCACAGCCTGAACGCCGCCGTCGAGGACCTGCGCAAGGGCCGCAAGGCCGACAGCGCCAGCGCCGAGGACAACTATCAGGCGCTGGAGAAGTACGCCCAGGACCTGACCGCGGCGGCGCGCGCCGGCAAGCTCGATCCGGTGATCGGCCGCGACGAGGAGATCCGGCGCACCATCCAGGTGCTGTCGCGCCGGACCAAGAACAATCCGGTGCTGATCGGCGAGCCCGGCGTCGGCAAGACCGCCGTGGTCGAGGGCCTGGCCCAGCGCATCGTCAACGGCGACGTGCCCGAGAGCCTCAAGAACCGGCGCCTGATGGCGCTCGACCTCGGCGCCCTGGTGGCCGGGGCCAAGTTCCGCGGCGAGTTCGAGGAGCGCCTCAAGGCCGTGCTCCAGGAGATCGCCGCCGCCGAGGGCGAGATCATCGTGTTCATCGACGAGCTCCACACCCTGGTGGGCGCCGGCAAGGCCGAGGGCGCGATGGACGCCTCCAACATGCTCAAGCCGGCCTTGGCGCGCGGCGAGCTGCACTGCGTCGGCGCCACCACGCTGGACGAGTACCGCCAGCACCTGGAGAAGGATGCCGCGCTGGCGCGCCGGTTCCAGTCGGTCTTCGTGGCCGAGCCGAGCGTCGAGGAGACCATCTCGATCCTGCGCGGGCTCAAGGAGAAGTACGAGCTGCACCACGGCGTGCGGATCCTCGATTCCGCCATCGTCGCCGCCGCCACGCTCTCCAACCGCTACATCTCGGACCGCTTCCTGCCCGACAAGGCGATCGATTTGATCGACGAGGCGGCCAGCCGCATGCGCATGGAGGTCGACTCCAAGCCCGAGGAGATCGACGAGCTCGACCGCCGCCTGATCCAGCTCAAGATCGAAGAGAGCGCGCTCAAAAAGGAGGCCGACGCCGCCTCCCGGGAACGCCGGGTCAAGCTCGGCGCCGAGATCGCCGAACTGGCGGCCAGCTCCCAGGAGCTGACCGCCCGATGGCAGGCCGAGAAGGACGTCCTCGCCGGCGCCCAGAAACTCAAGGAGCGGCTCGACCAGGCGCGCGGCGAGCTGGAGATCGCCCAGCGCGAGGGCCGGCTGGAGCGCGCCGGCGAGCTCGCCTACGGCGTCATCCCGGACATCGAGCGCACCCTGGAGCAGGCCCAGCGGGCCGAGCACGGCATGCTCAACGAGGACGTGACCGAGGCCGAGATCGCCCAGGTGGTGGCGCGCTGGACCGGCATCCCGGTCGACCGCATGCTCCAGGGCGAGCGCGACAAGCTGCTCAACATGGAGGCCGCGCTAAGCGCCGAGGTGATCGGCCAGGAGGAGGCCATCGCCGCCATCTCGAACGCGGTGCGCCGCGCCCGCGCCGGGCTGCAGGACCCGAACCGGCCGATCGGCTCGTTCATGTTCCTGGGCCCCACTGGGGTCGGCAAGACCGAGCTGACCAAGGCGCTGGCGCGCTTCCTGTTCGACGACGAGAACGCCCTGCTCCGCATCGATATGTCGGAGTACATGGAGAAGCACGCGGTCGCGCGCATGATCGGCGCGCCGCCGGGCTACGTCGGCTACGAGGAGGGCGGGGCGCTGACCGAGGCGGTGCGCCGCCGGCCTTACCAGGTGGTGCTGTTCGACGAGATCGAGAAGGCCCATCCGGACGTCTTCAACATCCTGCTCCAGGTGCTCGACGACGGGCGCCTGACCGACGGCCACGGCCGCAAGGTCGACTTCCGCAACACCCTCATCGTCATGACCTCGAACCTGGGTGGCGACATCCTGGCCGCGCAAGGCGAGGGCGAGGACAGCGGCGCGGTGCGCGAACAGGTCATGGCGGTGGTGCGCGCCGCCTTTCGGCCCGAGTTCCTGAACCGGATCGACGACACCCTGCTGTTCCACCGCCTGAGCCGCGAGCAGATGGCCGCCATCGTCGATATCCAGGTGAGGTGGCTCCAGGCCCTGCTCGAGGAGCGCAAGATCGGGCTCGAGCTCGACGGCGCGGCGCGGGCCTGGCTGGTCGAGAAGGGCTACGATCCGGTCTACGGCGCCCGCCCGCTCAAGCGCACCATCCAGCGCGAATTGCAGAACCCGCTCGCCGGCCTGATCCTGGAGGGCAAGGTCGCCGACGGCGATACGGTGACGGTGAGCGCCGGGGCCGAGGGCCTGATCATCAACGGCGAAACGGTCCAGGCCGACGCCGCGGCCTGATTCTTGATCTCAGCAGGCGCCGGCCTCGGGGGCCGTGCCGGTCGAGGCCGTAAGCAGGCAGCCGGCCTGGGCGATCACGGCGTCGCCGTCGCGGACCTGCTGGCGCAGATTGTCGATGCGCGCGCGCCGGGCGTAGAAACTCTCCAGGTCGGCGGCCTTCAGCTTTTCGCCGGCGGGCAGCTTGATCTTGAGCGGATTGACCTGACGGCCACCGCGCAGCACCTCGTAGTGCAGGTGCGGGCCGGTCGAGCGCCCGGTCGAGCCGACGTAGCCGATGATCTGGCCCTGGCGCACCCGCGTGCCCCGGCGCATGCCCTTGGCGATGCGGCTCATGTGGGCGTAGGCGGTCTTGTAGGTCGCGTTGTGGCGGATGCGCAGGTACTTGCCGTAGGCGCCGTTGCGCCCCGCCGATTCGACCACCCCGTCGCCGGCGGCGTAGATCGGCGTGCCGCGCGGGGCGGCGAAGTCGGTGCCCTTGTGCAGGCGGCTGTAGCCCAGTATCGGGTGCTTGCGCATGCCGAAGCGCGAGGACAGGCGCGCGCCGTCGATCGGGGTGCGCATCAGGGTCTTGCGCATCGACCGGCCCTTGCCGTCGAAAAAGTCGGCGTGGCCGCTGTGCGGCGTGAAGTTGTACATGTCCAGCCGTACGCCCGAGAGCGTGAGGGAGGCGTACAGCACGCCGTCGGTCTTGGCCAGGCTGCCGTCGTCCTCGAACAGGGCCTCGTAGAGCACCTCGAAACTGTCGCCCGGCTGCAACTCGCGCTGAAAGTCCACGTCGAAGCTGAAGATCCGGATCATCTCGACCAGCACCGCCATCGGCAGTCCGGCGTCCCGGGCGGCGGCGGAGAGGTTGTTGTCGATCCGCCCTTCCGCGCTGATCGCCACCCGCAGCAGCCGGCGCGCGACCGTCTCGGCGACGAAGCCGTCGTCCCCGTCGCGGGTGACGCGCAGCTCCTGCTCCACGTTGGGCTGCAGCCCGAGCGCCAGCAGGCGGCCGGCGCCCCCCCGCTCGGCGCCCCCACCGTCTGCTGCCTCGGCGAGGGTGAGGCGGATCTCCTGGCCCGGCCTCAGCCGGCGCGGATCGTAGAACTCGCGCAGCGCCACGATCGCTTCATGGGCTTCGCGGCGGGCGACGCCGGCGTCCACCAGCAACTTCATCAGGGTGTCGCCGCGGCCGACCCGAAGGCGGTGCGAGACCGTCGCGCGGCGCGATGCGATGCCGGCGCCATCGATGCCGGCGCCATCGATGCCAGCGACCGCGGCCGCCGGCGCCGCGATGTAACGGAGTGCGCCGAGCCCGTCCTCGGTGCTGGCCACCGCCTGGCGCCACATCGGGTCGGGGTGCAGCGGATCCGCCGCCGCGTTTTGGCCCGGGAGCGAGAACGGCACGGCGCTCGCCACAAGGCCGATGGACAAGGCGACGGCGGCGGTTCGCGCCAGCAATTTCGACAACTTCAATTACCCCCCTGTATTCGGAACCCTTCGACACCCCACCCGCTCGGCCTTTCGGTCCCAGGGTGCGGCCCTGGGGTGCGCCCTGGAGTGCGCCCTGGAGTGCAAGGGGCGAACATAGATTACAAATCGTTAATTTTGCTTTTCGAAAACCAGTTTGTTTCACGGATTCGAAATAAATGCGACCTTGCGTGGGCGGGCGCGGCCTGTCAACCGCGGAGCGCGAATTTCGGCGTTCGCCGCGCGTCGCCGGTGGCGTGGGCGCTGAAGAGTCGCGTTGACAATGCGGATTGCACGCCGCTATCGTCCCGGCGACCGGGTTTTTCGCGCAAAGCCTAGGCGGAGCGGCGCCATCGCATGGCATGCGAGCCGACCGCCACCGTCGTTCGGGTTCTTGCCGGGGTCTGGTTGCCATCCGGGCCGGTGGCTCGGGGGAGGCCAATTCTTTTTGAGGAACGATACATGCCCAGCGGGACTGTCAAGTGGTTCAACACGGTCAAGGGTTTCGGTTTCATCCAGCCCGACGATGGTTCAAAGGACGTCTTCGTCCACGTCTCGGCGGTGGACGCCGCCGGCCTTTCCGGGCTTCGCGAGGGGCAGAAGGTGGAATACGAACTGGTCCCCGATAACCGGGGCCGCAGCGCCGCCGGGAACCTGCGCGCCATCGACTAGTGCGATCGCCGCGGCATGGCCGCGGCGATCGTGCGCCGGCGTCGGGTCGCTCACAAACGGATCCGTCCGCTTTCGGGTCCGCGGGCGCGATGGCCCGCGGATACTGTCCCGCGTTCGCTTGGCGTGTCCTCTGGCGCTCTGGGCGCGCGCCAAAGAAAGATGAATGATTGGGGGAGCTTCATGCGGTTGCAGCTTTGCACCTGGGCCGAGGTCGAGGACCGTCTCAAGCACAGCACCGGGATCATCGTGCCGATCGGCTCGACCGAACAGCACGGGCCCAACGGCCTGATCGGCACCGACGCGCTGACCGCCGAACTCATCGCCCAGGGCATCGGCGAGGCGGTGGACGCGCTGGTCGCGCCCACCATCGCGGTCGGCATGGCCCAGCACCACATGGCCTTCACCGGCTCCATGACGCTGCGGCCCTCGACCCTGATCGCCGTGGTCCGCGACACCGTGCAGTCGCTGGCGCGCCACGGCTTCGACCGCATCTACTTCCTCAACGGCCACGGCGGCAACATCGCCACCGTCTCCGCCGCCTTCTCGGAAATTTACGCCGAGGCCAGCCTGGCGGGCGCCGGCGCCAACCGGGCCGCCCTCCGCTGCAAGCTCAAGAACTGGTACGAGACCCCGGGCATCAAGGCCCTGTCCAAGGAACTCTATGGCGATTCCGAGGGCGGCCACGCCACCCCTTCCGAGGTCGCGGTGACCCAGTTCGCCTTCCCCGAGGCGATCAAGAAGGTCGAGATGGAGCCCAAAATCGCGCCCCGGGGACCGATCCTGGACGCCGAGGACTACCGCCGCCGCTTCCCCGACGGGCGCATCGGCTCGGACCCCTCCCTCGCGACCCCGGAAGCCGGCAAGCGGCTCTACGAGGTCGCGGTCAAGGACCTGATCGAAGACTACCGGGAGTTCCTCAAGGCCGCGTAGCTGACGATTTACGACAACGTCCGGCCCAGCACCTCACAGAGGCGGTTCACGTCCGCGTCGTCGTGGTAGAGGCCGAAACCGAAGCGCAGGCGGTCGGCGCGGTGGTCGGTGATCACGTTCTGCGCCAGCAGCTTTTGGTAGATCTCCCCCGCCGCCGGGGTGCGGAAGGTCAGGAAGTTGCCGCGCCGGGCCGGTTCGGGCAGCATCAGCTGGCCGGGGTGGAGCGCCGCGAGGCCGAGGCCGGCGAGCCCGGTGATGAAGCTTTCCTGCAGGTGACACGCATGGGCGTGGATTTCGGCGGCGCCCAGGCCGAGTTCCGCGAGCCAGCCGAGCACGGCGTCGAGCCGGTAGAGCCCGCTTGGGTCGAAGGTCGCGCCCAGGAAGCGGGAGCCGTCCGTCCCGTAGCCGACGCGCGCGCCCTCGCCGGTTTCCAGGGCGCCGAAGGCGGCGTACCAGCCGGTGTCGCGCGGCCGCGCGCCGTAGCCGGGCGGGGCGTGCAGGAAGGCGGCGCCCTCGCCGGCCATGGCGTACTTGTAGCCCCCGGCCAGGTAGAAGGCGCGGGTCTCGATGGCCGCGAGGTCGGTGGGCAGGGCGAGGAAGCCGTGATAGCCGTCGAGCACCACCAGGGTCTCGGGATCGGGCGCCGCCGCGACCAGCGCGCCCGCATCGGCCGGCGCGAAGCCCGAGTTGAAGAACACCTGGCTCAGATAGACCAGGTCGAAGCCGCCCCGCGCCGCCGCGCGCGCGAAGCGCTCGGCGAAGTCGTCGAAGGGCTCGACCGCCAGCCAGTCGACCCGCGCCAGGCCGTCCTCCTCGAGCCGGCGCAGCTGCCGGGTCAGGCTGTGGAACTCGCCGTCGGTGGTGAGCACCCGGAGCGGCCTTCCCGGGGCCAAACAGGACAGCAGGCGGTTCAGCAGGCTATGGGTGTTGGGCGCGAACACGATGTCCTCGGGCCGGCTCAGGTTGAGCAGGCGCGCGACGCCGCGCTGGACCGAGGGGATCAGGGTGCCGAAGAGGTGCTCCCACTTGCGGTCCGCCAGGCGCGCCGCGTCGAGCCAGCAGCGTTGCTGGGCCACGAAAGTCACGTCCGGCCAGAGGTGGTGGCTGTGGGCGGCGAAATGCAGCCGCCCCGGGTCGGCCTCCAGGAAGCGCCGGAAGTGCGCCTTGTAGCTCAAGAGCCCTCCGAACCGTCCCCTTGGGCATAGGAATAGCCCATGGCGCGGCGTAAGTCCTCGGGCAGGCCGGGCAGGCGCGAGCGCGGGATCAGGAAGGTCGAGAGCGCGAACAAATCGCCGAACACCCGGTGCCGCTCGGCGGTCTGGCGCAGGTAGTCGTGGCCCGAGGAGCCGCCGGTGCCGAGCTTGCGGCCGATCATGCGCTGGACCATGAGCGCGTGGCGGTGGCGCCAGTTGGTCAGGGTCTCGTCGATGTCCATCAGTCCGCTGAGCAGGCGGAACGGCAGTTGCAGCGCCGGCTCGCCGCGGTAGAGGTTGATGAACAGCGCCGCCTGCAGCGCCCGCCACGACAGGCGCCAGGCGCCCTCGTCGAGCAGCTCGCGGTGGCGCGCCTCATCGAAGATCGAATCGAAACGCCGGCGCGCGGCCGCCAGGGCTTCGGCCTCGCCGGCCAGCTCGGTCGCGCTCAGCGCCGGGTTTTTGCGCAGCAGCGCGGCGTCGGCCTCCAGCATCTCGATCACCGCCTGGCGGTAGACCTCGCCGAAATCGTAATCGCGCGCGCGGATGAACGGCGTGCGCTCGAGCCAGTCCCCGATCTGGTCCGCCAGCGAGGGCGCCGCCTCGGCGGCGCGCAGGCGTGTCCGGTCCTCGGGCCCCAGGCGCGCCTCGACCGGCCGGTCGCCGAAGCTGACCCGCTCGGTGGGTCGCAAGCCCAGGCGGGTCTCGATCAGGCGGAACTGCAGGGACTGGAAACCCGAGGCCGGCACCAGCAAATCGCGGAAGTCGAGGAAGTCCATGGGGGTCATGGTTTCGAGCACGTCGAGCTGCTGGATCAGCAGCTTTTGGATCTCGACGATGCGCTCGATCCCTTGGACCGCCTCGCCCAGGCCGGGGTCCTCCGCGCGCGGGCCGGCGAAGACCTCCTGGATGCGGTCGAGCTCGAACAGGATCACCTTGAACCAGAGCTCGTAGGCCTGGTGGACGACGATGAACAGCATCTCGTCGTGGGCCGGCCGGCCGTGAAGCACGGACTGGCGCTCCTGGCACGACAGCAGGCGATCGAGCTGCAGGTGCTCGGCGTAGGTCAACGGCGTGTCGCGGCTCGGCATCCGGACCCTCCGGTTTCCGGCC
Organism: Pseudomonadota bacterium; assembly: GCA_022572685.1. GTDB lineage: Bacteria > Pseudomonadota > Alphaproteobacteria > Kiloniellales > J153 > JACZVL01. The sequence continues at coordinate 4,511 of JACZVL010000019.1, read as the reverse complement.
CAGCGGGCGGGACCGGTCCGATTCCAGGCGAATCGGCCGGCGCGCGCCATGCTACCACAGTTGCGCCGCGGTTTGCGCGGCGCCGGCCGAGACCATAAAGTCGGCCCCCGCCCCCTTGCCGCGGGGAAACCTCGAGGCCCGGTTCCGTGATACCCTTCCGCAATAACCGCCAGGCGCAGCGCCATGCCGGCCGAGCCCGCCTTGAAGGCTGAACGGCCGCGCCCGCCATGAAGGCTGAACCGGCCGCGCCCGGGCGGCCGGCGCGGGGCGAGGCCAAGCTGCTGGCCCTGATCGGCAGCGGGCATTTTTTCTCCCATTTCTACCTGATCGTGCTGCCGCCGCTGTTCCCCCTGCTCGAGGCCGAGCTGGGCGTCGGCTACGCCGCGCTCGGCCTGCTGCTGAGCCTGCCGAACCTGGCCACCATGCTGCTCCAGACCCCGATCGGTTTCCTGGTCGACCGCTTCGGGGCGCGGCGGCCCCTGGTGATCGGGCTCATGGTCATGGGCGGCGCGGTCGCCGGCGCCGGGCTGGCGCCGGGCTACGGCGCGCTGATGGCGCTGATGGTGCTGATGGGGGTCGGCAACTCGGTGTTCCATCCCGCCAACTACGCGATCCTGGCGGCGCGCATCGAGCCGGGCCGCCTGGGCCGCGCGTTCAGCATCCACACCTTCGCGGGCAGCCTCGGCTGGGCGGCGTCACCGGCGGTCGTGGTGTTCCTGACCGCGCTGTGGAGCTGGCACGTGGCGCTGGTCATCGCCGGGCTCTGCGGCGTCGCGGTGGCGCTGGTGATCCTGACCCAGGGACGAGAGCTCGATGCGCCGGCGTCCTCGGCCCCGGCCCCGGCCCGGGTCCCGGGCAAGCGCGCGAGCCTGGGCCGGTTGCTGTCGGCGCCGATGTTGTTGCTGTTCGTCTATATGATGATGTCCGCGATCTCGAACTCCGGGCTCAACGGCTTCACCGTGACCACGCTGGTCGAGCTGCACGGCGCCGATCTGGTCACCGCCAACGCGGCGCTGACCGTGCTGCTGGTCGCCTCGGCGGTCGGTGTGCTGGCCGGCGGCGTGCTCGCCGACCGCACCCGGCGTCACGACCTGATCATCTCGGCCGGGTTCTTCGTCGCCGCCGCCTTTCTCGTGGTCATCGGCCTGATTCCCCTGCCGCTCGCCGCCATCGTCGCGGCGATGACCGTGGTCGGCCTGGCGCGCGGCGCGATCCAGCCGTCGCGCGACATGATGGTGCGCAAGGTCGCGCCCGAGGGCCAGGTCGGCGCGGTGTTCGGCTTCGTGACCACGGGCATGAACCTGGGCGGGGCGTTGGCGCCGGTGTTCTTCGGCTGGCTGGTCGATCGCGGCCTGGTGGCCTGGATCTTCGTGGTGGCCGCCCTGGCCATGCTGCTGGCGCTCGCCGCGGCGCTGGCCGCCAATCGACAAGGCGCGCGCCCCTGCCGCCGCCGAATAGAACGAAAAAACAGGGACAGTATACTATTTTCCCGGCACTAACCCCATGCGAACGCTCTTAGAATTCAGAGAAAAATGGTATACTGTCCCTGTTTTATTTAAGGAGGAGATCATGACCGAAGAGGAACTGGCCGCTCTGGCGACTTGGCTCCGGAAGACCCAGGGCGTCGATATCGAACCCGAGAGCCTGCGCGAGCCGGCCGCCGCCGCCGCCAAGTTGGGTGCGCTGGTCGGCGAGGCGGCCGCGGAGCTGCCCTTCGGCGCCGAGCCCTCGGGCTTCGACGCCGCCATCGCCAAGCTGGCCCGCGGGCAGGGGCCGGGCGGGCAGGGGGGTGACGGCGATGCCGGATGACGCGCTCGCGGCCCTGACCCTGACCGAGTTGGCCGCCGCCATCGCCACCAAGAAGGTGTCCTCGCTGGAAGCGACCCGGAACTGCGTCGAGCGCCTGGAGCGTTACGGCCCGGCGCTCAATTCGGTGGCCGCGCTGGATGCCGAGGCGGCGCTCGATTCCGCCCGCGCGGCCGATGCGGCGCTGGCCGCCGGACGCGCCCGCGGGCCCCTGCACGGCGTGCCCTTGGCGCACAAGGACATGTACTTCCGCATCGGCCGGCCCAGCGCCTGCGGCTCCAGGATCCTGGCCGACTTCGTGCCCGAGGTGACCGCGACCGCGCTGGCGCGCCTGTCCCGGACCGGGGCGCTCGACATCGCGCGCCTCAACATGGTCGAGTTCGCGCTCGGCACCACCGGCCACAACGAGATCACCGGGCCGGTGCGCAATCCCTGGAACCCGGCGCACATCACCGGCGGCTCGTCGAGCGGCTCCGGCGCCTCGGTGGCGGCGCGCCTGGTCTACGGCGCGCTCGGCTCCGACACCGGGGGGTCGATCCGCCTGCCGGCGGCGGCCTGCGGCCTGGTCGGGATCAAGCCGACCTATGGCCGGGTCAGCCGCCACGGCGCCATGCCGCTGTCGTTCAGCCTCGACACCCTGGGGCCGCTGACCCGCACGGTGGCGGACGCGGCGATGATGCTGCACGCCATCGCCGGGCACGACCCCGCCGACCCGACCTCCAGTTCCGCGCCGGTGCCCGACTACCTGGCCGGGCTGGAGGACGGCGTGCGCGGCCTGCGCATCGCGATTCCCGCGAACTACTTCTACGACCCGGTCGATGAGGAGGTCGCGGACCTGATGGACGACAGCCTCGAGGTCTACGCCGGCCTCGGCGCGAAGATCGTGCCGGTCGAGATTCCGGCCTCGCTGGCGCGCGCCAACGCCATGACCCTGCTGATCATCGCGGTCGAGGGCGCCGCCTTCCACGGCCGCTGGCTGGAGACCCGGCGCGGCGACTACGGCCGCCAGACCCTGGGCCGCCTGTTGCCCGGGCTGGTCCACCCGGCGCGGCGCTACCTCGAGGCGCTGAGCCTGCGGCGCCAGGTCGTCGAGGAACTGGAGGCGGCGGTGTTCGCCCGCGCCGACGTGTTGCATACGCCGGTCTGGCCGTTCCCGATCCCGACCATCGAGGAATCGGACGTGGCCTCCAATCCCGGCTTCACCGAGTTCATCACCGCCACCGGGCACTGCACGCGGCCGGTCAACTACGCCGGCCTGCCCGCCGTCAGCGTGCCCGCGGGCTTCACCGGCAACGGCCTGCCGGCGGGGTTCCAACTGATCGGGCGCCCCTTCGATGAGGCCCGCCTGCTGCGCGTCGCCCGGGCCTACGAGCGCGAGACCGAGTGGACGGCGAGGGCGCCGAAGCTGGGCTAAGGCACTGTTGACGCCTGTCGATAGACACCATACACTATCGCGTGATCAAATCGTTCCGCCATCGTGGCTTGAAGGCGCTTTACGAGGGCCGCCGTCCGGCCAAGGTTGCGCCGAGCCACGTCGCGAAGCTGGTGCGAATCCTGACCGCGTTGGACCGGAGCAGCGGGCCGGAGGGAATGGCTCTACCGGGCTTTCGGCTACACCGGCTCACGGGCGGCTTGAAGGGTCATTTCGCGGTCTCGGTCTCGGGCAACTGGCGTGTGACGTTTCGGTTCGAGGACGGACGCGCCGTCGAGATCGACTATCTGGATTACCAATAGGAGATTCCGTCATGGCGATGAAGAACCCGGTGCATCCCGGCGCCATCGTGCGCGAGGACTGTCTGAAGCCGCTGCGCCTATCGGTCACGGCGGGGGCCAAGCAGCTCGGCGTCGGACGCCAGACGCTGTCCAATCTGGTCAACGAAAAGGCGTCCCTGTCCATCGAGATGGCGTACCGGCTGTCGAAGGCATTCGGCTCGACGCCGGAGACCTGGCTCGGCATGCAGTTGGCCTACGACCTCGCGGGCTCGAGAGACTTGGAGCACAAGATCAAGGTCAAACGCATCGCGGCCGCCTGAAAAACAGGGACAGCCTGAAAAACCGGAAAAACAGGGACAGTATACTATTTTTCCCAAGCTGCCAGGCGCCGAAACCGTAGGTGGGCAACCGTTGGCCCCGGGGCCCGAATGGGCCTAAAATAGCGCCATGAGACCGTGGTGTCATAGTGGCCTGGGGGGCGTTCTGGGGGCCCTGTTCCTGGCCGCCCTGTGGCTGGGACCGCCGGCCGGGGCCCGGGCGGCCGAGCTCGGCGCCGAGGAAATCAGAGAGCTCGAGCGCCTGCTGGTCGAGCTCAACTTCGACCCGGGCGCGGTCGACGGGGTGATCGACGGGCGCACCCGCAGCGCGATCTCGCTGTATCAGGAATTCGCCGCCCTGCCGGTCGACGGCGAGCCGGGACCGGGGCTGCTCGCCGAACTGCGCCAGGTGGCCCGGGCCTTCGCCGAGATCAACGCCGCCAAGGCGGCGGCCGCGGAGGCCGCGCCCGAACCCGAGCCGGTGCCCGAGCCGGAGGTCGCGGCCGAGCCCGGGCCGCAACCCGAGCCGCAACCCGAGCCGGAGCCGGAAATTGCGGCCCAGCCGGAGTCGCAGCCCGAGCCGGAGCCCAAACCGGAGGTCGCGGCCCACCCCCAGCCCGAGCCGGAAATCGCGGCCCAACCCCAGCCCGAGCCGGAAATCGCGGCCCAACCCCA
>JACZVL010000196.1 GCA_022572685.1 Pseudomonadota bacterium | reverse complement strand
GTCGCCCTGCGGCTCGAGGCCGGTGCCGGCGACCGGGCCGCCGTAAAGGCCCTGGTCGCTCTCCATCTCGATCTGCTCCTTGGGCAGCTCGTCGAGAAAGCGCGACGGCAGCGCCGGGGTCCAGGAACCGTGCAGCCGGCGGTTGGCGGCGTAGCTGAGGATCACCCGCTTGCGCGCCCGGGTCAGGCCGACGTAGGCCAGGCGCCGCTCCTCCTCCAGCGCCCGCATGCCGTGCTCGTCGAGCGCCCGCTGGTTGGGGAACAGGCCCTCCTCCCAGCCGGCCAGGAACACGGTGTCGAACTCCAGGCCCTTGGCGGAATGCAGCGTCATGACGTTGACCAGGTCCTGGCCCTCGGCCTGGTTGAGCTCCATCACCAGCGCCACGTGCTCGAGGAAGCCGGGAAGCGTGTCGAACTCGGCCATGGCGTTGACCAGCTCCTTGAGGTTCTCGAGCCGGCCCGGCGCGTCGGCCGACTTGTCGGCCATCCACATGGCGGTGTAGCCGGACTCCTCAAGCACGATCTCGGCCAGCTCCGGGTGCGGCATGGTCTCGAGCAGGCCGCGCCAGCGCTCCAAATTGGCGAGCAGGCCGCCCAGCGAGCGCCTCGCGGCGGCCCTGAGCTCGTCGGTCTCGACCAGGCGCCGGGCGGCCTCCTGGAGCGGCACCCGGGCGGCGCGCGCGGCCTCGTGCAGGGTTCGCAGGGTGACGTCGCCGAGGCCGCGCTTGGGCTTGTTGACGATGCGCTCGAAGGCCAGGTCGTGGCTCGGGCTGTCGATCACCCGCAGGTAGGCGAGCGCGTCGCGGATCTCCAGGCGCTCGTAGAAGCGCGCGCCGCCGACGATGCGGTAGGGCAGGCCGAGGATGATGAAACGCTCCTCGAACTCGCGGCTCTGGGCGCCGGTGCGCAGCAGGATCGCGATCTCGGACAGGGGCTGGCCCTTGCGCTGCAGGGCCTCGATCTCCTCGCCGACGAAGCGCGCCTCGGCCGCGCCGTCCCACAGGCCCCGCAGGCGCAGCCGCTCGCCCTCCGCGTCCTCGGTCCACAGGGTCTTGCCGAGCCGGCCCCGGTTGTGGGCGATCAGCCCGGAAGCCGCGGCCAGGATGCGCCCGGTCGAGCGGTAGTTGCGCTCCAGCCGGACCACCTTGGCGCCGGGGAAGTCGGTCTCGAAGCGCAGGATGTTGTCGACCTCGGCGCCGCGCCAGCCGTAGATCGACTGGTCGTCGTCGCCGACGCAGCACAGGTTGCGGTGGCCCTGGGCGAGCAGGCGCAGCCACAGATACTGGGCCACGTTGATGTCCTGGTACTCGTCGACCAGGATATAGTGGAAGCGCCGGTGGTATTCCGCCAGTACCTCCGGGAAGTCCCGGAACAGGGTCAGGTCGTGCAGCAGCAAATCGCCGAAGTCGGCGGCGTTGAGCACCCGCAGCCGATCCTGATAGGCGGCGTAGACCTTGACCACGCGGCCGCCCGCGATGTCGCCGGCCTCCCCCGCCGAGACCTTGCCCGGCTCCAGCCCGCGGTCCTTCCAGCGCTGGATCGCACCCAGCACCGCGCGCGCCGGCCACTGGCGGTCGTCGATGCCCTCGGCCTCGAGCACCTGCTTGAGCAGGCGCAACTGGTCGTCGCCGTCGAGGATGGTGAAATCGGACCGCAGGCCGACCCGCTCGGCGTGGGCGCGCAGGATGCGCGCGGCCATGGCGTGGAAGGTGCCCAGCCACCAGCCCTCGACCGGACGATGCAGCAGCCCGGCGACCCGGTCGCGCATCTCGCGCGCCGCCTTGTTGGTGAAGGTGACCGCCAGCACCTGGCCGGGGTGGGCCTTGCCGGTCGTCAGCAGGTGCGCGAGCCGCGTGGTCAAGACCCGGGTCTTGCCGGTCCCGGCCCCGGCCAGCACCAGCAGCGGCCCATCGAGCGCGCGGACGGCCTCGCGCTGCGCCTCGTTGAGGTCGGCGAGATAGGGATATCGAAGGGCCTCCTCCGCGGCCGGAAGCGGCGCGGTGCCGGGCGCTGGGGGCGCTGGGGGCCCTGGGGGCATGGAAAGCTCGCTCATGCTGCTCCTTATGTAGCGCGGCGGCCGGGAAGACTCAGTCCGCTTGACCGGCCGCCCGGAGCCCTCCATCAATAGCGCCGCGCGACCCTCAAGAACAGCCCCGGAGAGGCCGCCACGGCCATGACCCACCGTATCGAACGCCTGCCGCTCGGCGCCGGCACGCCGGGCACCCGGCGCGAGGTCATGCTACACCGATTCGGCGCCCCCGGCGCCCGCCCCAAGGCCTATTTCCAGGCCGCGATCCACGCCGACGAGATCCCGGCCCTGCTGGCCGCGCACCACTTGCTGCGGCGCCTGATCGAAGCCGAGGCGGAGGGCGCGATCCGGGGCGAGGTCGTGGTCGCGCCCTTCGCCAACCCGATCGGCCTGGACCAGCAGGTCAACGCCACTCACCTGGGCCGTCACGAGTTGGGCGGCGGCGGCAACTTCAACCGCAACTGGCCCGACCTGGCTCCCGCCGCCGCCGACAAGGTCGCGGGCAAGCTGACCGAGTCGGAGGAGAGCAACGTGGCGACGATCCGCGCCGCCCTGTGTGAGGTGGTCGCCGAGATGACGCCGCTCACGCAGCTGGACGCCCTGCGCCAGGTCCTGGCCGGCCAGGCCGTGGACGCCGACCTGGTATTCGACCTGCACTGCGACGACGACGCCCTCATGCACCTGTTCGTGATCCCCCAGCACTGGCCGCTGGCGGCCGGCATCGCGGCCGAGCTGGGCTGCCACGCGGTCATGCTGTCCGAGGATTCGGGCGGCGGCTCCTTCGACGAGGCCTGCTCCATGCCCTGGGTCAAGCTGGCCGGGCGCTATCCGGACCACCCGATCCCGGCCGCCTGCCTGGCCAGCACGGTGGAGTTCCGCGGCCAGCGCGAGGTCTCCGACAAGCTCGCCGAACGGGACGGGGCCGCGCTGTTCCGCAGCCTGCAGCGCCACGGCGTGATTGCCGGCGACCCCGGACCGCTGCCCGAGGCGCTCTGCGAGGCGACGCCGCTGGGCGCTTGCGAGTTCGTCAAGGCGCCCGCGCCCGGCGTGCTCAGCTATGAGGTCGCGCTCGGCGAGCGGGTCGAAAAGGATCAGGTGATCGCCTGGCTGATCGACCCCGCCGCCGAGGACCCGAACGCCGGCCGCCGGGCGATCCGCGCCGGCACCGCCGGGCTGATCCTGTCGCGCCGCGACCGGCTCTACCTGCAGCCCGGCGAGACCCTGGCCAAGGTGGTCGGCAGCACACCCCTGGCCGCGCCCCGGGCCAAGAACCTGCTCGGCGACTGAGACGGCCATTTGGGGAATCCCGGATTAGAACATCGGCTATCGGACCCTTCACCACTCTCAACCGGGAAATCCCTGTCGATGAACCGCTTCGGTAACCCCAGGGGATTTGGCACGCAGGAGACGATGGCCGCCGTGGATCTCGGCGCGGACGGCATGAAACGGGTACTATTCGCCGTCATCGGTCTGCTCGCGTTGTCCGCTGGCGCCCAGGCCGCCGACGACATCGACTTGAAGCGTCTTGAGGCGACGAACAGTTGTTTCGGGTGTGACCTGAGCGAGGCCGGGCTACGCGACGCCAACCTGAGCGGCGCCGATCTGCGCGAGGCCAACCTGTTCGGGGCCGAGCTCAGCGGGGCCGAGCTCAGCGGGGCCGATCTGCGCGGCGCCAACCTGACCCGGAGCCGGCTGCGTGGAGCCGACCTGCGCGGCGCCGACTTGCGCGGCGCCGACCTGCGCTTGGCCGACATGAGCATGGCCCAGCTGAACCAGGCCGACCTGCGCGGGGCCGACCTCAGCGGGGCCGATATGGTCGGTGCGGATCTGCGCGGCGCCGATCTGCTGAACGCCAGGCTGGGCGGGGCCAACCTGACGGGGGCCAACCTGCGCGGGGCCGATCTACACCGGACCGAGCTGGTTTGGGTCGACCTGACGGGGGCCGACCTCAGCGGGGCCGATCTACATGGGACCGAGCTGTTCGAGGCCGCGCTGGTCGGGGCCGACCTACGCGGGGCCGATCTAAATGGGGCCGACCTGCACGAATCGAATTTGAGCGCGGCCAACCTGAGCGGAGCCGATCTGCGCGCGGCCAACCTGTTCGGGGCCGACCTCAGTGGGGCCGACCTGCACGAGGCCGACCTGTCCGGGGCCGACCTCAGCGGGGCCGATCTGAGCTACGCCTACTTGGGCGGGGCCAATCTCAGCGGGGCCAACCTCAGCGGGGCCGATCTGAGGGTGCCCAATCTGCAGCTGAGCTCAGGACTCACACAGCAACAGGTTTCGAGCGCCTGCTCGGATCCGGAGCGACCCCCCAGACTGCCCAGCGGCCTCGAATCACCCCCCTCCTGCGCGGATTAAGCCGACATGGGAGTCCGCTTCCTGGGTTCGGCACGTCAAAATTCGAACCGCGACACGACCCAAAACCTGTTAGACTCGGCGGACCTGGCGGACATCGGCCCGGAGGCCATCATGATCCGATCGCCGGCCGCGCCGCGCGCGGCATTCGATCCCATTCCGATCCTGCTTCGCGGCGGCCGGTTCGCGGGCCTGTTCGCAGCCGTGCTGCTGGTCGCGCTGGCGGGCTTCGCCCGGCTCGCCGCGGCCGGGCCGCTGGATGCCGTGGTCGGGGTCCGGGCGGTCATTCCCGCCGACGCCCGCACCGCCCCGGTGTTGGGCACCGCACGCGCCGGCTCCGGCGTGGTGATCGACGACGCCGGCCTGGTGCTGACCATCGGCTACCTGATCCTGGAGGCGATCGAGGCCGATATCCTGCTGCCGGGCGCGCGCGTGGTGCCGGCCGAGGTGGTGGCCTACGACTATGAGACCGGCTTCGGCCTGTTGCGCGCCCTCGTCCCGCTGGAGATCGAGCCCATCGCGCTGGGCGGCTCGGCGGCGCTGAGCGAGGACACCGAGGTCCTGGTCGCCGGCTTTTCCGGCTTCGGTGGACCGGGCGCGGTCGCCGGCGCCCACGTGGTCTCGCGCCGCGACTTCGCCGGCTACTGGGAGTATCTGCTGCCCGAGGCGATCTTCACCGCGCCGCCGCATCGAGCCTTCGGCGGCGCGGCGCTGCTCGGGTCCGACGGCAAGCTGCTCGGCATCGGCTCGCTGGCGGTCGGCGACGCCGCCGCGCCCCAGCAGTACAGCCCGGGCAACATGTTCGTGCCCATCGATGCGCTCAAGCCGATCCTCGACGACATGATCGCCCTGGGGCGCTCGCGCCGGCCGCCGCGACCCTGGCTCGGTCTCTACAGCGAGGACCTGAACGGGCGGGTCTTCGTCAACCGGGTCGCTTCCTACGGACCGGCGGCCAAGGCCGGCGTCACCGCCAACTCCGTGATCGTCGCGGTCAAGGGTGCGCCGGTGCGCGACCTGGCCGACTTCTACCGCAAGCTCTGGGCGCTCGGCCCGGCCGGGGTCGAGGTCCCGCTCACGTTGATGACCTCCGAGGGCATCCAGGAAACCACGATCCGCTCCGCCGACCGCTACGACTTCCTGAAGATCGAGTCGAGCTATTGAGGCCGGGAAAAGCAAGAATCACCTCAGAGGCACCGAGGCACCGAGAACCAGAAAGGTTCACCACATAGCGTAATTCCGGTGGTCACTCTCCCGGGCCTATGATGCGGGGTCGCGACGGACGCGCCCCAATAGGCGAACCGCCAATAGGCGAAGCAAGGAGAGTGACCATGGGAGAGTATGTAGGATTGGACGTTTCGAAGGAAGAGACGGCGTATTGCGTGAAGCGCGAGGATGGCGTGACTTTGGCGCGCGGCAAGGTATCGACGGATCCGGCGGCGTTGTTCGAGGTGCTGCGGGAACATTGTCTGTGTCCGGAGCGGATCGTGTTGGAGACGGGAACGATGTCGGGTTGGCTGGCGCGTGGGCTTCGGGCGCTGGGGCTGCCGGTGGATGTGATCGACGCGCGCCAGGCGCACGCGGTGCTGAAGTTGCAGCGCAACAAGACGGACGCGGGCGACGCCGAGCTTCT
>JACZVL010000195.1 GCA_022572685.1 Pseudomonadota bacterium | reverse complement strand
AGCTCCAGTGTCCGACGGTCAGCCGCTGCCGAGTGGCCGTTGCGGTTGAAGATCGCGGCTGCGTCCGGAGCCAGGATCCGCGACCAGGCGATGTGTCGGGTAAGCGGATCGGCATCCTGACAGCGCAAGAGCTTCCGCCACTGCCGTGCCCGGTTGGTTAGCCGGTTGGACTTGCCGGTGCCGAATGCACGCAGCGCCGGCTCGACCAGGTGACGGCGGATGAGGGCGGGGATGCGCTGGTAGGCCTTCAGCGCCGAATGGCCAAGATACCGCCAGTAGCCGCCGAAGAGTTCATCACCCCCGTCGCCGCTCAGCGCCACGGTCACGAACTGTCTTGCGAAGCTGCAGAGCAACGCCGTGGGGATGATGGAGCTGTCGCCGACCGGTTCGCCGAGGCGATCGAGGATGGGCGGGATGGCCGAAAGAATGTCGCTTTGTGAGAGGATCAGCTCATGGTGTTGGGTCCCAAACCGGGACGAGACGATTCGAGCATACTTCGTTTCGTCATAGGCTTGCTGCCCGGCGTACCCGACCGCGAAGGTCTCAACCGGTCTGCCGAGCGTGGCTGAAAGATGGGCGGTGATGATCGACGAATCCAGTCCCCCGGACAGCAGAACGCCGATCGGCACATCCGCAACCCGACGACACCCGACGGCCTCTGCAAACGCCCGTCGAACTTGCACGCAGGCCGCGCTGTAGTTCAACGCCCCCTGCGCCTGGCGGCCAATGGGTGGCTCATAATATGTTACTGGCTGGCATGTAGAGGAACTGGTGAACTCCAGATAGTGCCCCGGCTGTAACCGCCGTGCGCCGCGATAGATCGTGTCCGGGCCCGCGATGTAACCGAACTGCAGGTGTTGCACCAGGGCATCCTCATTGACGGCCCGGTCGAACCGGCCGAGCGGGGTCAGCGCCTGCAGCTCGCTGGCAAAGGTAAGCCCGGTCGAAGAGACAGTGTAGAACAACGGCTTGATGCCGAACCGGTCGCGAGCCAGGAAACCGGAACGCGTGTGGGAATCAAAGAACGCCAGGGCCCACATCCCGTTGAATCGAGACAACGCGTTGATGCCCCAGCGGGTACACGCGGCGAGCACCACCTCGGTGTCGCACTGGGTCTCGAACCGCTCACCGGCTGCGGTCAACTCGTCTCGCAGCGACCGGTAGTTGTACACCTCGCCGTTGTAGACCAGGATGAAGCGTCCGGCGTGGCGTTGCATTGGCTGGTGGCCGGCCGGAGAGGGGTCCAGCACAGCCAATCTCGTCGCGGCCAGTCCCACCGGCCCGCGTCCTTGGGAGTCGATCCAAAGCCCGTCGTCGTCCGGGCCTCGGTGGCGTAGGGCGGCACAAGCCTGCTCCAAAGGAGAACGCTCAACGGGATCGCCGTTGAAATGAATGATACCGGCGATTCCGCACATGCAGACGACTACGGACTGGAGCCTGGTCGGCTGAGGGGCGGCGGAAGGGCCTCTCGGGCAGAAAGCTCCTCTAATACCCAAGGGTCGTTTGGATCGATCTTATAGGCTGCCAGGAGATGGTGAACCGCCGCAGCTTCATTGGGTACGCGCAGTAGGAACTTGGCGAACGCGGCGTGGGCCGTCGCGTTATCGGGCTCCATGGCCACCGCCTGGCGGTAACGTAACAGGGCGTCGTCCTGGTCGCCGCGCTCTTCGAGTTCGCGTGCGAGGAAGACGTACTGCCTGGCTGAGGGACCGACGAACTCCGCCGCCCATTCTGCCCGTTCGAGTGCTTCATCGAATTGGCCCTTAAGCTCGAGCGCTACATTGAGTCCCTCCATCGAGGAGAAATGCCCCGGGTGCTCGTCAATAGCGCTGGAGAAGTAGCCGATCGCCCGATCCAGCTCGCGCAGCGCCGCCGGCGCCGCCATGCCGCCGGCGGAGTGGAACATGTGCAGGCGGCTCGTGCTCGGCCGGGCTTGTTCCAGGCGATCCAGGTGGCGCGCGGCCAGCGGCATGACGCCGGCGGACAGCGCCGTGGTGCTGGTGCGCTCGTATTCGCGCGCCTCCGGATTGACCCGGTGCGACAGCGCCACCTGGGGCACCACCTTGCGCAAGGCCGCACCGATCCGCTCCTCGAGTTCCGGGTTGGCGTAGGCGTGCAGCAGGGCGACCGCCACCGCCTCGGCGCCGCTGGCCGCGATCTTCGCCGCGAGCGCCGCGATCTCGCCGTCGCTGGGCTCGGCCGTCACCTGGCCGTTAGGGTCTGAGCGCGCGGCGATCTCGAAGCGCAGGTCCTCCGGCACCAGGGGCGGCGCCTTGGGCGGCAGGTCGAGGCGGTAGAGGTGGCGCCGGTTCTGACGCCCGATGGCCAGGGTATCGGCGAAACCAACGGTCGCGACCAGGGCGACCTTGGCCAGGCGGCCCTCGACGATGGCGTTGGTCACCACCGTGGTGCCGTGCACCAGGTCGGCGGCCTGGTCCCAGTCGACCCCGACCGCCCGGAGCCCGTCCAGCAGGCTGGCGAGCGGATCGTCCGGGCGGCTGCGCGCCTTGGCGCTGCGGAGTTCGCCGGTCTCGGGCTCGAAGGCGACCACGTCGGTGAAGGTGCCGCCGATGTCGATGCCCAGTTGCCAGCCGCCGGTCATGGCCGGTCACTTTCAACGGCGGCCAGCGGACCCTTCGCGAAGGCTTCCGCCGCCTCCTGCAGCGCGGCCACCACCTCCTGCGCGCCGAAGCGGCCCAGGCGCTGGGACAGGCCGACCATGCCGATGGCGTAGAGCACCCCGGCACCGTCCAGATGCACCGGGCAGGCGTAGCTCAGCACCCCGGGATCGAGCTCGCCGTCGCAGACCGCGAAACCGCTGTGCCGCACCCGTTCCAGATCGGCGCGCAGCTCGGCCTCGCCGCTGCGCGTCTTGTCGGTGAAGCGCGCGCGCGGTTCGGCCAAAATGGCCTCGACCGCGCCGTCCTCCTGATAGGCCCAGATCGCCTTGGCCGAGGCGGTGGCGTGGACCGGCATGAGCCGGCCCGGCTGGACGTAGGACTGGCTCTCGCTGTCGGGCATCCGCATGGCGACCGAGCGGACCTCCCGGCCGGTCAGCTTGGCCAGGAAGGCGGTCTCCTTGAAGCGCGCGGTGAGCCCGTCCAGCAGCGGCCGCACCGCGGCGGCGACCGCGGCCGGCGCCTGGCCCAGGTGCAGCAGGCGCAGCAGGCGCGGGCCCAGCACGTAGACCTTGCGGCCGTCACGCCCGGCGATATAGCCGACCCCGCGTAAAGCGCCCAGCAGCCGGTGCGCGGTGCCGCGCGGCAGCCCGGTGGCGCGCACCACCTCGATCAGCGTGAGACCGCCCGGCGCCGCCGCCAGCGCGTCGAGCACTGCGGCGTAGCGGGTCAGAATGCCGGTCTCGCTGCCCATTCGGCCGCCCTGAAGTTCCACTATATGGAATTATATTTCAATTTACGGGACGATCTTAGCCGATCGGGCGCGGGAGTCAATATCAAGGACATTTGGTATAAGATGGCGCGAGTATCCCGGTCAGAGACGGAAATCTCATGAGCAAGGCCTTCACCAAGGAAAGCGATAGCGAAGAGGCGGAAGCGGACGCCCCGGAGTCCCCGGACCCGCTGCCCCAGGGCTTCAAGAACTACGTCACCTCGAACGGCCTCAGGCTGCTGCGCGACGAGCTCGAGCAGCTGCGCCGCGTCGAGCGCCCCAAGGTGGTCGAGGTGGTGTCCTGGGCGGCGGCCAATGGCGACCGCTCTGAGAACGGCGACTATATTTACGGCAAGAAGCGCCTGCGCGAGATCGACCGCCGCCTGCGCTTCCTGCTCAAGCGCATCGAGAGCGCCGAGGTCGTCGACCCGGCGCGCCAGACCCACCGCGACCGGGTGTTCTTCGGCGCCACCGTCACCTATGTCGACGCCGACGGCGACTCGGACGCGGCGGAATCCAGCTTGCGCATCGTCGGCGTCGACGAGGCCGACACCGCGCGCGGCGAGGTCAGCTGGGTCTCCCCCATCGCCCGCGCGCTCATGAAGGCCGAGGAAGGCGACGTGGTCGAGCTAAGAACCCCCAACGGCGCGCGGCGCATCGAGGTGGTGGGGATTGCCTACGAGGAGGGGTGAGGGAGGCGCGGCGAGCCAGCGCAGCCCTGCCCCTGGCATCGGTCCACCCGCCGCGGGATGGTGAAACCCATGCCTTCCGCAATGCGAAAACTGCATGGCTGGCGTGTTGCATTCGAATTTGTGCTTTACCCGGAAATCGCCAGATTCCCACCATCAGCAACCGGCCGGAAGGGCACTGCCCGGGCCGCTATTTGGGAGTGAGCGCCATGACCCGTTTGTCGCTTCTGAAGATTTTCCGCAAACTCTTCGCCACGCCGGCCCGCTATGTCTCGCGTTACGATCGGGTCGACCCCAAGCTCCTGCCGCTGATCTCCCAGCGCTACGTCTAAGCCGGTCGGGCCCCGCCAATCGGTGCGTTTCGCGGTCCGGCGGACCTTGTCTAGGCCCGCCGGATCCACGTTTGGACCTCCGGCCTGCCACCCGTCGCCCATCCCTCTGGCACCGCTCCCCCCGCTGTGGGATCATGGGGCCCGATGCAGAGGTATCTCGCGATATGAATCGAAGCGGCGATTCCGGCGGCGATAAAACCGCGCCCCCCGTGCCGACTGGACGCGCGGAGCCGGAGGCGGTGAAGGCGTTCCGGTTCTTCGACAACCGCGAAAAGTATTTGATGTTCGTCACCACCTGTTCGGAGAAGGAGGAGGTGGCGGCGGTCATCGGCCGCAAGATGGACGCCATCGAGCCCAGCGGCCCCGCGCTCAGGATTTTCGACGCCGGGGTCGGCGACGGCACCGTGATGTGCCATGTGCTGCGCGACCTCCACGACCGCTTTCCCCACGTGCCCTGGCTCGTGGTCGGCAAGGAAGTCTCGATGGAAGACGTGCGCGTGACCCTCGAGAAACTGCCGGACCGATTGTACGAGCATCCCGAAATGGTGGTGGTGCTGACCAATCTTTATTACAGCGAGGCGCCGTGGTTG
Organism: Pseudomonadota bacterium; assembly: GCA_022572685.1. Lineage (GTDB taxonomy): Bacteria > Pseudomonadota > Alphaproteobacteria > Kiloniellales > J153 > JACZVL01. Next base: position 1,049 of record JACZVL010000195.1, on the reverse strand, counting down.
CACCCCAACGACCCCCATGCCTTGGACCAGCTGGTTTGGAAGACGGTTGCGCTCGAAGGCGACTCCAGCCACGAATTCGGCCAGCAGATCCGATCGCTGCGCGCGTTCCTGGCGGAAAACTGGCAGATCCGAAAGTCACCGAAAACCGGCAATCCGCTCTACGAGCGCCCGGCGGTCCTGGTGCTGTACCGAAAAGACCGGCAGTTCATCCTGGATCCGATTCTGCCCCGGCCCGGCGGCTACCAGGATGGCTTCGATCTGGTTATCGCATCGCAGCCCTATCGCTCGCGGATGCCGGCCGAGTTCAAGGTCCGTAACGTGATCGCGCCGCTCGCCCGGGCGCTGGCGCCGGGTGGCCAACTGATCACCGTGCAGTCCTACGGAGACGACCCGGGCATGGAGATCGTGCGCGCGATCTGGCCCGGCGCGGCGCCGTTCCGCACCGGCCGCAACGAACTCGTCGAAGCTTCCCAGGCGTTTCTGGGCGAGCCCGGGGACCGGGACCTGGAATTCTTCGCGCTGACCGATGCGGAGTCGCTGTTCCAATATCGTCTGCACACCCTGCCGAGCGAAGTCGGCCGCGCCATCGGCACCTCGACCCTGCTGGCGGCGTGGAACGCGGCGGTCTACGTGGCGCAGATCGAGGACGACCGCCTGGCCGAGGCCATGGCGGGTAAAAACTATCTCGAAGCGACCCGCGAGGTGCTGGCCCGCCACGGCGGCCTCTGGTTCAACGATGAGGTCTTCGTTATCCGGCGCAAACGCGCCTAGGCGGTCGTTATCGCTTCGCTGCCCACTGCGAGCCGTGGACAGGTGCCGAGGCGCCCAACCGATCCCCCCTGGCACCGCTCCGCCCGCTGTGGGATCATGACGCCCCGAACCCTCCCCCACCCCACCACGAGAGTCTCCCATGCCTTCTTTCGATGTCGTCTCCCGCACCGATATGGCCGAGGTCGATAATGCCGTCAACGGCGCCGCGCGCGAGATCGCGACGCGCTATGACTTCAAGGGCACCAACTGTTCCTACCAGCGCACCGACGAGGCCATCA
>JACZVL010000194.1 GCA_022572685.1 Pseudomonadota bacterium | reverse complement strand
ATGCCATTAGGAAAGATTCACCTCCTGGTTAATACCTACTTGAGTGGATTGTGTGTGAGCAAAAGTTGACAATCTCTCTGAAATAGTGTATTTTGTATATACAAAGTAATAGATATTGGGTTACTATAAGTATATGAAAAACACAATTTTGTCAGGTAAACAAGCTGAATTTCTTGAGCACATATTGCCAAGTTTGGCAAAGTGGTTATAGCCAAGCAACTCCAAGGTGAAATGGGGGATGTTCTTGGATATCAGCAAACCAAAAACCGCATTACGCAATTGACTGAAAATGGATGGTTAATCCGTATTAAGCGTGGAACATATGCTATCTCAGAACTGAGTAATAGGGGATTCTTGTCTTTATCTCCCTATGTTATAGCTGGATTGCTTGTCGAGCAGTCCTATGTTTCGTTCGAGGCTGCACTTTCTTACCATGGCTGGTTTGATCAATTCACCGATCAATTTATCTCGATTGGCTTGAAGCAATACAAAACTGTTACAGTGGGAACCATTCAATATCGATTTATCAAAAGCAAGAGCAGCCTCTATACTGGTTTTGAAGAAGTGCAGCTTGATGGCCTAATAGCTAAAGTCGCTACCGCTGAAAAAGCTTTGGTCGACATGATTCATTTTCGTGAAAGCAGTTATGCGCTAGACCTAGTAATTGAAAAGTTAAACGATTATCAGGATAGTTTGGACAAAGCCGGATTAATTAAGGCCTTGAGTGTGGCTTCCCAAGCCACAATTAAAATCTTTGGCCTAGCCTTTGATTTTCTCGGATGGTATGACCTTTGGCGCGGGGCGTTCGCTCGGGCGTCCGTCGAATGGCCGGCCGGGTTTGCCGCGTAGTTTTCGTCCGATTCGCCGTAGTACGAATGGCAGGGCCCAGAAGTAAGAGGCGACGGCGCCGAGGGCGTGGCCGGGCAGCTTGGCCGGATCGACCCACCAGGCGACCGCGAGCCCGGCCGGCACCAGGGGCAGGGTGAGGGCGTCGGGCAGCAGCAGGTGGCGGGCGTCGATCACCGCGAGTACGATCAGGCTCCAGCCCAGCGCGCAACCCGCCCAGGCGAGCCAGCCCGGCAGCACGGCCAGGCTCCAGGCCGCGACCGCCAGCGCCGCCAGCTCGATCGCCGGATAGCTCCAGGCGATGCCCGCGCCGCAGTGGCGGCAGCGGCCGCGGGCGAGGCCCCAGCCCAGGATCGGCACCAGGTCGAGCAAGCCGAGTCGCGTGCCGCAGTGGGGGCAGGCCGAGCGGCCGCGCAAAGCCGAGCGCCCCTCCGGCAGGCGCACCGCCACCACGCCCAAAAAGCTGCCGACGCAGGGCGCGGCGAACAGCAGAAACAGCCAGTGATATCCGAGCAACTCGGCCATGAGGTAAGGGAACCACAGAGCGGCGGAAGCCGCGACCGTTCATTGTCATTGCCGGGCTTGACCCGGCAATCCAGAAGGCCGGCGAAGAAGCTGGACCCTCGGGTCAAGCCCGAGGGTGACAGGGGGCGATGGTTTGCTCCCGCGCCTCAGAACCCGACCGCGTCGCCGCCCTTGAGGGCGAGCATTTCGCGGGCCTCGGCGGGGCTGGCGACCTCCAGCGACATGCCCTCCAGCACCTGGCGCATCTTGGTCACCTGCTCGGCGTTGGACTCGGCCAACCTGCCCGGGCCCAGCCACAGCGAATCCTCGAGCCCGACGCGCACGTTGGCGCCCATGGCGGCACCCATGGTGGCGAGCGGAATCTGGTTGCGCCCGGCGCCCAGGATCGACCACTGATAGGAGTCGCCGAACAGCCGGTCGGCGGTGCGCCGCATGTGCATCAGGTCCTCGGGATGGCCGCCGATGCCGCCCAGGATGCCGAACACCGACTGCACGAACAACGGCGGCTCGACCACGCCGCGGTCGAGGAAGTGGGCCAGGTTGTAGAGGTGGCCGATGTCGTAGCACTCGAACTCGAAGCGGGTGCCGTTGCCGCGGCACGAGGTCAGGATGTTCTCGATGTCCTTGAAGGTATTCTTGAACACGAAATCGCGGCTGTTCTCCAACTGCGCGCGTTCCCAGTCGTGCTTGAATTCCTTGAAGCGGCCGAGCATGGGGAACAGGCCGAAGTTCATCGAGCCCATGTTGAGCGAGGCGACCTCGGGCTTGAGCTCGAAGGCCGGGCGCAGGCGCTCCTCCACGGACATGCCGGGACCGCCGCCGGTGGTGATGTTGATCACCGCCTCGGTCGACTGCTTGATGCGCGGCAGGAACTGCTGGAACAGCGCCGGGTCCTGGCTCGGCCGGCCGTCCGCGGGATCGCGCGCGTGCAGATGCAGCACCGTGGCGCCGGCCTCGGCGGCGGCGATCGCGGCGGTGGCGATCTCGTCGGGCGTCACCGGCAGGTACGGCGACATCGACGGCGTGTGGATCGAGCCGGTCACCGCGCAGGTGATGATGACTTTGCGGGCCTTGGCCATGGTCGTGCTCTCCCTGTTTCTCTGTTCCCTGTCTCCGGCCGCGACCGCGCGGCGCCTGGTCCGTATGATGTTGTGTTCCGGGTCCCGGGGAAAGCCCGCTGGAACTCCCCTTGGCCCCCCGCGGTTGCCCACGGGCCGGCGCGCGTTTTCGGGCGCCGGGCGCCGCGCGCGCGGCCGATAGTCCCTGGTATTCGCCCGGGCGCGCCGATACAGTGATCGCCCCGGTTGGGCGCGCCACGCGGGGCAGCGCGCCCGCTCCAGGGTCAACAATCGATAACAACACGGACAACAACCCGAGGGAGGTCACCGAATCATGCATGCTGTCTTGCGCAAGGGGCTGACGGCGCTCGCGCTTATCGCCGCCACCCTGTCCCTGACCTTCGGCGCGGCCCAGGCCGCGAGCGACAAGCTCAAGGTCGCGGCGGTCTTCGAGACCCCGATCGAGGAGCCCTGGGTCAACCAGATCCACGTCGCTTTGCTCCAGGCCAAAAAGGAACTGGGCATCGAGTACACCTGGTCCGAGAGCGTCTCCGCCGCGGACTTCGCCCGCGTGGTGCGCGGCTACGCCGAGGACGGCTACCAGTTGATCATGGGCGATTCCTTCGGCACCGAGCGCATCACCCGCCGGGTGGCGCGCGATTACCCGAAGGTGGCCTTCGTCTTCGGCTCCGGCATCGGCCCGGCCGAGCCGAACTTCGCCGTCTTCGACAACTGGATTCACGAGCCCGCCTATCTGGCCGGCATGATCGCGGGCAAGCTGACCAAGACCGACACCGTGGGCACGGTCGCCGCCATGGCGATCCCCGAGGTCAACCGTATCAGCAACGCCTTCTGCGCCGGCGCCAAGGAGGTCAACGACAAGGTCAAGTGCAAGTTCTCCTTCATCGGCTCGTTCTTCGACCCGCCCAAGGCCAAGGAAGCCGCGATCGCCCAGATCGAGGCCGGCGTCGACGTGATCTACGCCGAGCGTTTCGGCGTCGTCGAGGCGGCCAAGGAGCGCGGCATCGCCGCCATCGGCAACATGTCGGACCAGACCGGCCTGGGTCCCGATACCGTGGTCACATCCGTGGTCTGGGACATGTGGCCGACGGTCAAGCAGGTGGTCGGCCTGGTCAAGGCCGGCGTGTTCACCTCCCAGGACTTCGGCCAGTTCTCCTACATGGGCAAGGGCGGCTCGTTCCTGGCGCCCTATCACGCCTGGGACAAGAAGCTGTCGGACGACATCAAGAAGATGGTCGCCGACCGCAGGCAGGAGATTCTGGACGGCACCTTCCGGATCACCATCGACGAAAGCGCGCCCCAGTCGGATTAGGCTCATGCGCCCGGGATGGGAAACGCATCCCGGGCGTGGCCCAGATATCCGGTGAGTTCATGACCGAGACCGCCCCGCTGCTCGAACTCACGCTGCTCAGCTGGGCGGGATCGACAAGTGGTTCGGCGCGGTCCACGCCAACAGGAGCGTCAGCCTGACCCTGCGCCGCGGCGAGGTGGTCGGCCTGCTGGGCGAGAACGGCGCCGGCAAGACCACGCTGATGAACGTGCTGTTCGGCATCTACAGCGCCGATGCCGGGGTCATCCGCATCGACGGCCGGCTGGCCGCGATCCACGGGCCCGCCGACGCGCTGGCCGCGGGCATCGGCATGGTGCATCAGCATTTCCACCTGGTGGCGCGCCACAGCGTGATCGAGAACCTGATGGTCGGCCAGGGCCGGCCCTGGGGCCTCTGCGACCGCGTGGGCACGCGCGCCCGGCTGGCCCAGATCGGCCGCGACTACGGCCTCAAGCTCGACCCCGAGCGCCCGGTCGGCGAACTCAGCGTCGGCGAGCAGCAACGCCTGGAGATCGTCAAGGCGCTGTTCCGCGGCGCGCGCATCCTGATCCTCGACGAGCCGACCTCGGTGCTGACGCCGCGCGAGAGCGAGGGCCTGTTCGCGGCCCTGCGCGCGATGACCCGGCCCAAGACTGGGGACGGCGTCGGCATCATCTTCATCTCCCACAAGCTGGCCGAGGTGCGGGCCATCGCCCAGCGCCTGGTGGTGCTGCGCCAGGGTGCGGTCACCGCCGAGATCGACGACATCCCGGCGGTCACCGACCACCGGCTCGCGGAACTCATGTGCGGCCACGACCTGGACCAGTACTGCTTCATCGGTGCAGGCGCGGTGGTCACACACGCCGTCAGGGCCCATGCCCTGATGGTCGGTAACCCCGCCCGACAGCTTGGGTCGATGTGCCGCTGCGGCCCTGGGTCGAGCACAAAGACGAGGTGTTGGCGCTTCGAGTCGTCGATGCGGTGGCCAACAGTCGTCGCAAGCGTCCCGAGCCCAAGCCACTGAAGGCTTCACGCACCGTGGTGTTCGACCCGGCGGGTGCTCTGCTCGACAAGGCGAGCGGACGCGGTCCCAAAGGAGGTAACCGATGAGCACCAGCTACCTCACAACTTTCGAGTTTCAACACGCACCCTTCTGCAAAGAGGTCAGCGACGCGGACTTGTGGATCCCTACATCGAAGCAATCCATCGTGGATGAGTTGCTCCAAGCGCTCGATGCGCGGGAGTCCGTCGTACTGACCGGCGAGTCAGGCGTGGGCAAGACCTGCGTGCTGCGCGCGCTGCGACATCGGTTGCCGCAGGCTGGCTTTCGGCTGACGTACTGCCACAACGCCACACTGGGCCGACGCGATTTCTATCGGCAGCTGTGTGTCGCGTTGGGCCTGTCACCGTCCGCGACCGCCGCGGCCGTCTTCTACGCGGTCAGCACCCACGTCGAAGAGCTCGGGCGCGAGCGCGTTCACCCGGTGTTCTTGCTCGACGAGGCGCATCTGCTGAAACAAGACATGCTCGAGCATCTGCACATCCTGCTCAATTACCAGTGGGACTCTCGAGCCTTGCTGTCACTCGTCCTGGTGGGATTACCGGAGCTGCGCAGTCGACTCGAGTTGCGCACAAACCGGTCGCTGTATTCGCGACTGACGCATCGGCTCGTGATCGACTCCGCAAAACCACGAGATACCGCGGAGTACATTCGCTACCGGTTCGAGCGCGCTGGATGTCACAACGAGATCCTCACCTCCGATGCCATCGCGATGTTGCACGAAGCGGCGTCTGGATCCTTGCGCGACATCGATCGCATCGCCACGGCCGCTCTGCAGTTGGCGCACAAACGCAACAAGAAACTGGTAGAGCGCGACACCCTGGCCGCGGTCCTCCATGTGGAGGTCAACGACTCATGACGTTGCTTCCCGTCGAGCCGGCGCATCGGCTCAAACACCGCCCCGAGCAAGAGCGTTGGCTCATCCAAGACCTGTGGGCCGACGAAGCCGTCGGCATCATCGGCGGCGAGCCCAAGTGCTGCAAGTCCTTCCTCGCCCTGGACATGGCGGTGTCGGTCGCATCCCAGCGTCCTTGCCTGCGACAGTTTCGTGTCGTGCGCAGCGGTCGCGTCTTGCTGTACGCGGCCGAAGACGCCTTGCATATCGTCCGCAGTCGGCTCGACGGGATCTCCAAAGCCGCAGGCGTCGCCCTCGAAGACCTCGACATCCAGGTCATCACCGCGCCGCGCTTGCGGATCGATCACGACCAAGACCGGCGCCGTTTGTGGGACACGGTCGCAGC
>JACZVL010000193.1 GCA_022572685.1 Pseudomonadota bacterium | reverse complement strand
AGCGCTGGGCCCGGACTTCGTGCTCGGCGCGCTGGGTCGCCGCAATCGTGCGCCCGCCGCGGTACAGGGGCTGGATCAGCCGCGCGGTCGCCGTAGCCGGCGTCGTGCTCTCCTCGGTGCTGGAGGTGCTCGATTGGCTATCGATGCGCAGCTTTCCGGCCGAGCCGGTCACCGTCAGGTTGGGCCGCCAGTTGGCCAGCGCTTGCGGGACACCCTCGTTGACCGCGCGCAACTCGGCCCGCGCCGCCCTCAGCGTCGGGTTCGTGGCGTAGGCTTCGGCCAGGGCCTCGGCCAGCATCTGCGCGCCGGCCGGCTGGACGCCGATCGCCCACAGCCCGACGGCCGCGACGGCAACGGCGATCAGGGAACGCAGACGAGACTCGAACGCCGTCCTCATGAGACGCTTTCCGCTTCCGGTCAGTTCTGACACTTCAAGACTTTAGCAGTCTTAAACATAAAAACCATAAATAAGGTTAACGGATCGGTAACGGGCCCTATCGGGAGCCTGGGCCGCGGCCCGGGCACCGGTACCTCGCCCCTCCGTCCTTAGAACCCGAACCCGGGCCTTAGAACACGAACCCGGGCTCGACCTCGAATCCGGGCAGCATGGGCGCCGACGCATCGAACAGGATTCGGCTGGAGACCACGCCACCGTTCCGTTGCATGAGGGTGGCCCGCCCCATGCCCGCGTCCCCTTTGACGACCGCCACCAAGCGCCCGCCGTCGGCCAACTGGTCGCTGATCGCCGGCGGGATCTTGGCCACGGCGCCGCCCAGGACGATGACGTTGTAGGGCGCCTGCTTGGGATAGCCCTCGGTCAGCCGGCCCTCGACCACCACGGCATTGTCGATTTCGAGTTTTTCCAGGGTCCGGTTCGCCGCCGCGGCGAGCGCCGCGTCGTCCTCCAGCGCCACCACGGTGGCGACCAGCCGGGACAGGATCGCGGTGGCGTAGCCGCTGCCGCAGCCGAGATCGAGGGCCACGTCCTCGGGCCCCGGCTGGGCCGCCTGAAGCAACCGGGCCAGCACCCTGGGCTCCATCACGAAACGGCCGCCGCCGAGCGCCACGTCCTCGTCGATGTAGGCGATGCCGCGCAGCGGCTCCGGCACGAAGAGCTCGCGCGGGACGGTCTCGAAGGCAGCGAGCAGGCGCAGGTCCGTCACCTTGTTGGTGCGGAGCTGGGACTCGACCATGTTCAAGCGTGCGGCGGCGAAATCAACCATGGGGTCTCACGAGCGTTGGCGTTTCTCCCGGGGGGTGTCGCGGAAGGCGGCTTGCGAAGCGCCGAATTCCGGTCCCGGTCCGCCGGATTTATAGTGCCCCCGCCCGGTGATTTCAATCTCGCCGGGTTGCGGCCAGGGCCAGCTTGACCGTCGCGGAGGTGCCATCTATATCTCCCGGGCCGATCTCGTCCGGTTGGCGCCGCGCGCCGGCGGCCCGGTGGCAGAGTGGTTATGCAGAGGACTGCAAATCCTCGTACGTCGGTTCGATTCCGGCCCGGGCCTCCAACAGCGAATTTTTCCGTTGTTTTTTCAAGACTTTTTTTGGGGGGGCTGTCCCAGATAACGCCGTGAGGTGTCATGAGGGATGGCCTGAGGAAGGCTCGGCTGCGCCCTGCTCCGCTGCGAACCTGGCGCCGATCAGGGGATGTCTTCGAAGCCACCCGACAGCCAGCGCTCGATCTCGGCGAGGTCGCGGGGAACCGGGCAGCCTTCCGGGTCGTGACGGGCGCGCAGCGGCGGCCGGCCACGGACGATCGTGCCGTGCCGTGCGGAACCGAGCGTGAAGCTGCGATAGGGGAAGGCGTCGGCGGCCGTGTAGAGAGCTTGAAAGCTCGGCGCACCGTCCTCCGTGGCCCCCGCGTCGTCGTTGTGGACAATGCGGAGGTCGAAAATCTCTATCGACCCCGCCGGCGGCGTGAGGGCAAGCGCGTTATCGAGCGCGATGTGGTCGAAATCGTCCTTGGCGATACGTCCCCTGAACCGGCCCTCGGCGTCGGCGTGATCGAACAATTGCTTACGGTGGCTGCCAGGAACCAGGACCGTGTGGGAGCGCTCGGGCGACGCATCCTCCAGGTGGATGCCCACATAAAGGCCGTCCAAATTGGTTTGTGGAAAGTAGGCGTAATCCTGGTGCCACGCGCCGCAGCCATCGCCCTGGTAGACGCCGCCGGCATGGCGGAAGAAGAGGAAGCTGTAATAGAACCGCACATCCGGCCCAATCAAGTCGGCGACCGCATCGGTGAGAACCGAATCGGAGAGAAACGACCACAGGTCGTCCGAGTCCTCGTCCGGGTTCCAAACCCAGGCCGGTTTCGGGGTCTCCGCGCTATGATCGGGGCGCAGCGCAACCTTGCGCGTCGAGGCCGAAAGCCGAGCGGTGTCCGCCGTGATTCCTCTCGCCGCGGCGCGCAACCGGCCCAGCCAGTCGTCCGGGATAATCCGTTCCAGGATCAGGTAGCCGTTTTCCCGATAGAACCGTCTTTGGTTCTCGGTCAGAACACCGGTCCGGAGCGCGGTCGGGGCTTCAAGGCGATTCATGACCCTCAAACCTATCAGAGGCCGGGTGACGAATAAACACCGCGTCCCATTCGACCACCGCCATCACCGCCAGCCGCTGGAGCTACACCGCAGCGTCGGATAGTATCTCCAATTTTACAATAATTACAATTCGTTATGCCGCGTCGCGCAGTTCCTGGTTGCGCTGCGCCAGGGTGCCTTGCGGCGGCGCCTCGGCCAGGTTCAGTACCGGCAGCACCTCGCGCAGCCGGTCGTGATAGGCCCGAACACCGCTTTCCAGATCGGACAGGACGAAGCCGTCGAAGGCGCTGGAGCGCATGCCCTCCCAGGACCATTTGATGAGCTGAATGTCTTCTTTGCCGGCGGCGTTGTTGATCCGCCGGTTCAGATAGCGCGCGGCCCGCATCTCGCGCCGCGGGTCGGGCAGGCCGAAGCCGCAGCCCTGCATGACGCTGCGCCGCGTGCCGAGCGGCAGGAACTGATAGAAGCCGCAGGAGTCCGGATAGAAGGTCAGCACCGCGCCCGGAAACACGCCGTAGTAGATCCAGGCCTGGCGGTGGCTTTCGGGCAGATGGGTCGCCTCGGGCAGCAGCTTGGCGTAGTGGCGCACGCTCCACAGCTTGTGGCGCCGGTCGCCGAAGCTGCCCATCGCCTTGGGGATGCGGTTCTCGAGCATCTCGTCGAAATAACTGTGGCCGTAGAGGTCGTTGAGCCCGGGATGGGCGACCGGGACGTGATAGCCCTCGTTGTCGACGTCGACCGTGGCCTTCCAGTTGGCCTCGAACGCCATGCGCCAGCGGTTTTCGAGCGGCTGCATCTCTTCCAGGCGGTAGGGCGCGACCGCCGCCTCGATCGGCGCCAGGGTTTCGGCGATCGAAGGGCCCTCGCCCTTGAACCGCACGAACACCATGCCGTGCCAGATCTCCTGCCCGAGCGGCTTGAGGCCGTGGCTGGCATGGTCCAACTGCCCGAACGACTTGGCAAAGGGCACGCCCCGCAGCCGGCCGTCCAAACCGTAGGACCAGCCGTGGAACGGACAGGTGATGACCGCGCCGCAGTTGCCGCTCGCCTCCGCCACCACCCGCGAACCCCGGTGGCGGCAGAGGTTGTGGAACGCGCGCACCTGACCGTCGCGCCCGCGCACCACCAGCGCGCGCTCGTCGGCGACGTCCAGGGTCATGAAGTCCCCGGGCTCGGGGATCTGACTGACGTGGCCGACCAGCAGCCAGTTGCGCCGGAACACCAGCTCGTTCTCGAGCGCCATGACCTCGTCGCTGTCGTAGCACCAGGCCGGCAGGCCGCCGCGCGCGGCGTTCCCAACCGATGATTGCTCAAAAGACACGCTTCGCATGATCGTTCATCCTCCACGATTCATGATGCCGACGCTTCCAGCCACATGGACTCGCGACGCGACGCCGGGTCGGACCCATCCCCGGCCGCGTCGAGCTCGCGGGCGTAGCGGTGCCCGGCATGGACCGCCGCGGCGATGATCGCCGGGGCGTCGCAATCGCCGATCCGGCGCAGTGACCGGGGTGCGGCTTCGAGCCCTGCCGCCAGGGGTTCGGAAAGCGCCCGGTAAAGCGCGTCGTTGGGTCGCCGCGCCGTGACCATCACCACCGAGTCCGCCGCGATCCGGCGCTCGCGCCCGGTGTAGGCGCAGGCGATCGTCGCCTCGCGGCCGTCGAACGCCGAAAGCCCGTGGGCCGTGACGATCTCGACCCCGAGCTCCAACAGCTTTCGCTGGCTGCGAACCTGCTCGGCGGTAAAGCTGCTCCAGGCGGCGACCTTGTCCTCGGGAGTCACCAGGATCACCGGCGTTCCTTCGTCTCGAAGCCGCTCGGCGATCACCGCGCCCATGTAGTAGTGATCGTCGTCGAACACCACCACCCGGCCCTCGGGCAGGCGTCCGGCCATGATGTCGTCGGGGGTGAAGATCCGCGCCGGCGGCCCCAGCTCGGCCATGCCCGCGGGGTGGAAACGGCCGAAACCATCGCGCCGCCAGGTCGCGCCGGTCGCGATCGCCACGTGATCGGCGCCGACCTCGAGAACCGCGTCCGCATCGAGCTCGCTGTCCCGGTAGACCTCGACGTTGGCCATGCGGCCGATTTGCTGGACCCGGTAGTCGCGCACCCGCGCCCACTCGCCGAGTCCCGGCAGCCGCGATTCCGCCGCGACCCGGCCGCCCAGTTCGCGCCCGGCCTCGGCGAGGACCACGGCATAGCCGCGCTCGCCGAGCGCGCGCGCGGCCTCGAGACCGGCCGGCCCGGCGCCGACGATCAGGACCTTGGCGTCCGAGGCCTTGGGCGCGATCCGCTCGGGGTGCCAGCCGCGCCGCCATTCCTCTCCCATGGTCGGGTTCTGGGTGCAGCGGATCGGCACGCCCTTGCCGTCGGCGGCGAAACAGACGTTGCAGCCGATGCATTCGCGGATGTCGTCGATACGGCCCTCCTCGATCTTCCTGGGCAGGAAGGGATCGGCGATCGAGGGCCGCGCGGCGCCGATGAAATCGACGATGCCGCGGCGCACCTGGCCGGCCATGGTGTCGGGCGAGGTGAAGCGGCCGACCGTCACCACCGGCTTCGAGGTCACCGATTTGACATAGGCCATATAGGGTTCGAGCGCGCCCTCCTTGACGAAGCGCGAGACCCCCATCTCGTAGGAATAGTCGGCGATGTTGATATCCCAGAGGTCGGGCAGCTCACCCAGCAGCGCGAGCATGTCCCGGCGCTCGCCATGAATCGGGACGCCGTCCTCGCCGATCCGCTCGTCCGCGGAGAAGCGGACCGCGACCGCGCAAGTCTCGCCGACCGCCTCCTTGGTGTCCTCGATCACCTCGCGGACCAGGCGGACCCGGTTTTCCAGGCTGCCGCCGTATTCATCGCTTCGCGTGTTGGTCTCCGCGGAGAGGAAGCGCGAGAGCATGTATCCGTGGGTGGCATAGACGTAGACGATGTCGAACCCGGCCTGCCTGGCGCGCGTCGCCGCTTGCCGGTGCCAGTCCCTGAACTCTCGAATGTCCGCCTTGTCCATGGCCCGCGTCTGATAGGGATCGCCGGCGATGTTGGGGATGCTGGCCACGTCCATCGAGACTTCCAGGCTATACAGATTGGCGGTGCGCGCGCCCCCATACCAGAGCTCGACGCCGGCCAGCGCGCCGTGGGCGTGCACCGCCTCGGTCATCAGCGCATTGGCTTTGATATCGTCGTCGTCCCAGAGGCTGGCGTAGGGGTACGGCAGGTCGTCGGAGGCCGGATGGATCGAGCAGTACTCGGTGCAGACCACGCCCCAGCCGCCTTCCGCCTTGACCCCGCGCAGCGCCGCCAGCATGCGCGGCCGGAGCCAGCCGAGACCGGTGCAGTGGGGCACCTGATAGAAGCGGTTCTTGGCGGTCACCGGGCCGATCCGGACCGGCTCGAACAGGATGTCGTAGCGGGGGTCGCGGTTCATGGCGTTCCTCCCTGCTCTCGCGACCGTCAGGCCGGCGCGTCGAGCCGGATGTGCTCGCGCCGGAACGGCAGGTCGGGATCGGCGGGGGTCTCGTCGAG